>JAPSJX010000011.1 GCA_031178105.1 Agrococcus sp.
CATGTACGAGGGCCGCTGGCTCGACCCGCAGTCGCTCATGCTGCGCGAGTCGATCCAGCGCTGGGTGGGCTCGTCGGTCACCGGCGAGGTCGTGCTGCGCCTGCGCCGCGGTGAGGACTACACGATCGTCGACACGCGCGGCGAGGGCTTCTCGTACCACCCCGACAAGCTCTCGATGGAGCGCGTCGGCGACGCGGCGTTCGGCCCGGAGGACCGCATCGGCCAGCTGACGATGCGCAACCTCGACATCGCCGACTCGCGTTCGCGGCTCGAGGCGTACGCCGCCGCCGGGCTCATCGAGGGCGAGACGAAGGCGCTGCTCGGCGCGCTCGAGGCGGGCCGCTCGGACGAGATCATGGCGTCGCCCACCGACGACCCCGAGGCGCTCGAGCAGTGGAACGACCGCGCCGCGATGGACCTCGGCACGGATTAGCATCGGCGCGCTCATCGGGCGCAGACAGGGCCGGCCGCGCATGTGCGGCCGGCCCTTCGCTCTGCCGATCGAGCGCACCGTCGGATCAGCGGCGGAACCCCTCGACCTGCTTCTCCTCCCCCGCGACGCGCACGCCGTAGTGGTAGGCGAGCTTGCCGCCGAGGTACCCGGACGCACCGATGAGCGCGAGCCCGACGAGGCTGAGCGCGACGCCGATGACCGGCATGTCGTCGTGGCCGGCGTCCACGCGGGCGAGCCAGCTCAGCCCGAAGAGCGCGATCGCCACGAGGTTGAGCAGCATGTGCACCGTCGCGGTGCGCTTCGCCGGCGTCCCTGGGGGGATGACGCTGTAGTCGAGGAAGCCGACGACGGCCGCGACCACCGCACCGACGACGCCGATCGCCACGAGCACCTGCGCGCCGAGCAGCAGGCCGGAGGGGTCCTCGGCGAAGAGTGCCAGCACATCGAAGACGAGCGTCGCGATCCATGCGCCGACCGGCACGGTGATGAGGATCGGGTGGAACGGATGCCCGTAGGGCCCGGCGAGCACCGTGCGCGGGTGCTTTGCTCGCTCGTCTGCGGTGCGGTCAGCCATGGTGTCTCCTCGCGTGGGGCCGGCGGGACGCCACCGGCGGTGGTGGCTCACCATAGCCCCGGCGCCTGGAGGTCCGGCCCCGTGGGCGACGGATGGCGCTCTGCCGACGGGTGCCGCCGCATCCCCACCGGCGCGCCCCCGCAGCCGTTCGACGAGCAGGAGGGCCGAAGCCAGGGCCGCTGTGCTGTACTGAGCGGATGAGCGATGCGCTCGAGCAGTTCTCCCCCGCGACCCGCGCGTGGTTCACGGGCGCGTTCGACGCTCCCACGGCCGCGCAGTCGCAGGCGTGGGCTGCGATCGCGCGCGGCGAGCACACCCTCGTCGTCGCCCCGACGGGCTCCGGCAAGACGCTCGCCGCGTTCCTCTGGGCGCTCGACCGCCTGCAGCGGGAGGATGCCGCCCCGCACGAGGAGCGCGAGCCGGGCGTCCGCGTGCTGTACGTGTCGCCGCTCAAGGCGCTCGCCGTCGACGTCGACCGCAACCTGCGCGCGCCGCTCGCCGGCATCGCGGCGCGAGGTCGTGCCGACGGCGCTGAGCCGCCGCAGATCCGCATCGGGCTGCGCACGGGCGACACGCCCCAGGAGGAGCGTCGCGCGCAGGCGAAGCATCCCCCCGACATCCTCATCACGACGCCCGAGTCGCTCTTCCTGCTGCTCACGAGCCGCGCGCGCGAGACGCTCCGCACCGTCGAGACGGTGATCGTCGACGAGGTGCACGCCGTGGTGCCGACGAAGCGCGGCTCGCACCTCGCGCTCAGCCTCGAGCGGCTCGACGCGCAGCTGGCGAAGCCGGCGCAGCGCATCGGGCTCTCGGCCACGGTGAAGCCGGCCGAGGAGGTCGCCGCCTTCCTGGGCGGGCCGGCGCCCGTCACGGTCGTGGCACCGCCGAGCGAGAAGCGCATCGACCTCACGATCACCGTGCCGGTCGACGACATGACCGACCTGCGCGGTCCGCAGCGCGAGGAAGCCGCTCCGACGGGCAGCGCGTTCGGCTCGACGAAGCCCGACCAGCCGTCGATCTGGCCGCACATCGAGCGCGAGGTGCTCGAGCTCGTCGACCGGCACCGCTCCACGATCGTCTTCGTGAACGCCCGGCGGGCGGCCGAGCGGCTCACGGCCCGGTTGAACGAGCTCGACGCGGAGCGGCTCGACGAGGCCGAGGGGTCGCCGACCGGGGCGGATGCGTCGGACCGCGCGGGCGGGGTGGTCCTGCGCGACGTCGCCGAGCACATCCGCCTGCGCCTCGCGGAGCGCGCCGCAGCTCGCGACGCGGCCGGGCCGGACGCGGAGGCCCCCCCGCTCGCTCGCGCGCACCACGGCTCCGTGTCGAAGGAGCAGCGCGGCGAGATCGAGGACCAGCTGAAGTCGGGGCGGCTCCGCTGCGTCGTCGCCACCTCGAGCCTCGAGCTCGGCATCGACATGGGCGAGGTCGACCTCGTCGTGCAGGTCGAGGCGCCGCCGAGCACGGCGAGCGGCCTGCAGCGCGTCGGCCGCGCCGGCCACTCCGTGGGCGACGCGTCGCGAGGGGTGATCATCCCGAAGCACCGGGCCGACCTGCTGCACGCGACCGTCGTCGCCGACCGCATGGCGCGCGGCGAGCTGGAGCCGATCCGGATGCCTCGGCATCCGCTCGACGTGCTCGCGCAGCAGACGGTGGCGGCCGCGGCGATGGACGAGCTCGTCGTCGACGAGTGGTACCAGACCGTGCGGCGCGCGGCCCCCTTCGCGCAGCTCTCGCGCGGCGCGTTCGACGCGACCCTCGACCTGGTCGCGGGCGTCTACCCGAGCGACGAGTTCGCGGAGCTGCGGCCGCGCGTCGTGTGGGACCGCGACGCCGGCACGATCACCGGCCGTCCGAGCGCGCAGCGCATCGCCGTCTCGAGCGGCGGCACCATCCCGGACCGCGGCCTGTTCGGGGTCTTCCTGTCGGGCCAGGAGGGCAAGCCCGGCGCCCGCGTCGGCGAGCTCGACGAGGAGATGGTCTACGAGACGCGCACGGGCGACGTCTTCGCCCTCGGCGCCACGAGCTGGCGCGTGGTCGACATCACGCACGACCGGGTGCTCGTCGTGCCGGCCTTCGGCGAGGTCGGGAAGCTGCCCTTCTGGCACGGCGACAACGAGGGCCGGCCCGCCGACCTCGGCGCCTCGATCGGCCGTGCGACCGCCGCGCTCGCAGCCGGCACGGGCTTCGAGCTGACGCACTCCGATGAGCGCGCCCGCCGCAACCTCGAGGCGTACGTGCGCGATCAGCTCACCGCCACCGGCGCCGTGCCGACCGACCGGCAGATCGTCGTCGAGCGCTCGCGCGACGAGCTCGGCGACTGGCGCCTCATCGTCCACTCCCCCTACGGCCGACGCGTGCACGCGCCGTGGGCGCTCGCGATCGACCGACGGCTGCGGGAGGACCGCGACCTGGGCGCGGCGGCGATGGCGTCCGACGACGGGATCGTGATCCGCATCCCCGACTCCGACGCCGAGCCGCCCGGCTTCGACCTGCTGCGCTTCGAGCCGGAGGAGCTCGAGCGCATCGTCGAGGCGGAGGCGGGCGGCACCGCGCTCTTCGCGAGCCGGTTCCGCGAGTGCGCGGCGCGCGCCCTGCTGCTGCCCAAGCGCGACCCGGCCCGCCGGGCACCGCTCTGGCAGCAGCGGCAGCGCGCCGCGCAGCTGCTCGACGTCGCCAAGCGCTACCCCGACTTCCCCATCGTGCTCGAGGCGCTTCGCGAGGTGCTGCAGGACGCCTACGACCTGCCGGCGCTGCGCTCGATCGCCGAGCGGCTGCAGCACGGCGACATCCGGGTCGTCGAGGTGGAGACGCCGAGCCCCTCGCCCTTCGCGCACCACCTGCTGTTCGGCTACGTCGGCGCGTTCCTCTACGAGGGCGACGCCCCGCTCGCCGAGCGCCGTGCGGCGGCGCTCACGCTCGATCCGACGCTGCTGGCCGAGGTGCTCGGCACCACCGCGCTGCGCGAGCTGCTCGATCCGGCCGTGGTCGAGCGCATCGAGCTCGAGCTGCAGCGGCTCACGCCCGACCGTCGAGCGCGCGGTGTCGAGGGCGCTGCCGACCTGCTGCGGCTGCTCGGGCCGCTGCGGGTCGACGAGCTCGCGGCGCGGCTCGAGGCCGGGGCGGGACCGGGCGACGCGGCCCTCGACGAGCCGGCAGCCGCGGCCATCGCGGCCGAGCTCGTCGACGCCCGCCGTGCCGTGCGCGTGCGGATCGGTGACGAGGAGCGGATCGCCGCGATCGAGGATGTCGCCCGGCTCCGCGACGCGCTCGGCGTGCCGCCGCCTCCGGGCGTCCCCTCCGCGCTGCTCGAGACGGTGCTCGATCCGATCGGCGATGTCGTCGCTCGTCACGCGCGCACGCACGGTCCGTTCACCGTCGAGGATGTCGGCGCGCGGCTCGCGCTCGCGCCGGCCGTCGCGCGCTCAGCCCTGCGAGCGCTCGAGGCGCAGGGACGCGTGCTGTCGGGCGCCTACAGACCCGGCGGCAGCGGCGAGGAGTGGATCGACGCGCAGGTGCTGTCCAAGCTCAAGCGGCGCAGCCTGCAGGCGCTGCGCAGCGACGTCGAGCCCGTCGACCACGCGGTCTTCGCCGACCACCTGCTCGCGCACCAGCACGTGACCCGCCCGCTCACCGGCAGCGACGGGCTGCTCGAGGCGCTCGACGGCCTCGACGGCCTGCCGCTGCCGCTCAGCGCGCTCGAGACGCTCATCCTGCCGTCTCGCGTGAAGGGCTACCGGCCGTCGATGCTCGACGAGCTGACCGCGAGCGGCCTCGTCACCTGGACGGGTGCGGGCGCGCTCACGGGCAAGGACGGCCGCGTCGTGCTGCGGTCGGCGGATGGGACGGCGCAGCGCCGCGACGTCGACCACGACGACCCCGAAGCCGCAGCGATCCTGGCTGCGCTCGCCGAGGGCGGCGCCCTCTTCGCCCGCCAGCTCGGCGACATGGTGGCGCTCGACCCGGCTCGGCTGGCGGAGGTGCTGTGGCCGCTCGTCTGGGCGGGACGGATCACGAACGACACGATCGCGCCGCTGCGTGCGCACCTGCTCGGGACGCGAGCACGGTCGGCGCCCGCGCCCAGCCGGCGCGCATCGCCTGCGAGCCGCCGCCGGATCGGGCTCGCGCGGCCCTCGCGGAGCGACGCGATGCCGCTGCTCGCCGGTCGCTGGCTGCTGGCGTCGAGCCCGGCCGGGGCGCCGACCGAGCTCGCGGCCCAGACCGCCGACGCGCTGCTCGCCCGCTACGGCGTGGTCACGCGAGGCAGCGTCGTCGCGGAGGACGTGCCGGGCGGCTTCCACGGCGTCTACCAGGTGCTCAAGGCGTTCGAGGAGGGCGGCCACACCCGCCGCGGCTACTTCGTCGACGGCCTCGGCGCCGCGCAGTTCGCGGATGCGCCGGTCGTCGACGCGCTGCGGGCGCGCCAGTCGAGCGGGCCGAGCGAGGCGGTCGCGACGGTCTCGACCGTCGATCCGGCGAATCCGTTCGGTGCGGCGCTGCCCTGGCCCGAGGCGCGCGGCGACCACAAGCCGACGCGGCGCGTCGGCGCGCTGACGACGATCGCCGCCGGTCGTGCTGTGCTGCACCTCGAGCGCGGCGGCAGGTCGCTGCTCACGTTCACGGACGACGAGGACGTGCTCGTGCGCGCGCTCGAGAGCCTCGCCGACGCCGTGACGCGGCTGGGCGGCCGGCGCCGGGTGCTCGAGCAGGTCGACGGCCGCTCGTCGCTCGACGCCGACCTCGCCCCGATGCTCGAGCGCGCGGGTCTGCGGCGGACCCCCCGCGGCTACCGGATCGGCCCCTGATGCCCGAGGGCGACACGATCTACCGGGCCGCCGTGAACCTCGGCGCGGCGATGGCCGGGCGGACGATCGAGCGCAGCGACTTCCGCGTGCCGTCGCTCGCGACCGCCGACCTCGTCGGCGAGCGCATCGACGAGGTCCGCAGCGTCGGCAAGCACCTGCTCATGCGCGGCGAGCACTGGAGCATCCACTCGCACGCCGGCATGGACGGCCTGTGGCACGTGCTGGCGCCCGGAGGTCGCGCGCCCGTCGCGAGCCACACCATCCGCGTCGTCCTCTCGACCGGCGAGCACGACATCGTCGGGTCGAGCCTGCCGGTGCTCGAGCTGCTGCCGCGGGCGGGCGATCTCGAGGCGCTCGCCTACCTGGGCCCCGACCTGCTCGACCCGGGCTGGGACGACGCGATGGCGGCCGAAGCGGCGCGACGCCTGCGGGCGACGGATGCCCCGGTGGGCGTCGCGCTGCTCGACCAGCACGCGGTCGCGGGGCTCGGCAACGTCTTCCGGGGCGAGCTGTGCTTCCTGCGCGGCGTGCACCCTGCGACGCCGATCGGCCAGGTCGACGTCGAGCCGCTCGTCGCGCTCGCGCGCCGGCTGATGATCGCGAACCGCGATCGGACGGAGCGGACCTTCACCGGCGATGCGCGGCGCGGCCGGCGCACGTGGGTCTACGGACGGGGCGGTCAGCCCTGCCTGCGCTGCGGCACGCGCATCCGGGACGCGCAGCTCGGCCTGGAGGACGGCATGCTGCGGCAAGTGCAGTGGTGCCCCCGCTGCCAGCCCGAGCCCCGACCTCCCGTCTGACCGTCTTTGCAGGCTCAGCGCCGGTCAGGCGCGACTATCCCGCGCGATCGCCGCTCAGCCTGCGATGACGGAGTCACGCGCGGTCGGGCGCGTGCGCGCGGATCCACTCGTGCATCACGATGGCCGCTGCGGCGGCGGCGTTGATCGACCGGGTCGAGCCGAACTGCCGGATCGCGACATGCGCATCCGCGGCCGCGATCGCGGCG
This sequence comes from Agrococcus sp., assembly GCA_031178105.1. Taxonomy (GTDB): domain Bacteria; phylum Actinomycetota; class Actinomycetes; order Actinomycetales; family Microbacteriaceae; genus Agrococcus. The sequence continues at coordinate 6,840 of JAPSJX010000011.1, forward strand.
TCCGTCAAACCGGGACCCTCCTGCCCGAAGAGCAGCACGCAGCGCTCGGGCAGGGGCGCCGCGTCGACCGGCACCGCACCGGCGGTGTTGTCGACCGCGACGATCGGCAGCCCCGCTGCGCTCGCCCAGGCGACGAGCGCATCCACGCTCTCGTGGTGCTCGATGCGCTGGTAGCGGTCGCTCACCATCGCGCCGCGCCGGTTCCAGCGGCGCTTGCCGACGATGTGGACGGCGGATGCGGTGAAGGCGTTGGCGGTGCGCACGATCGACCCGATGTTCAGGTCGTGCTGCCAGTTCTCGATCGCGACGTGGAAGGGATGGCGCCGGCCGTCGAGGTCGGCGACGATCGCCTCCATGCGCCAGTAGCGGTAGCCGTCGACGACGTTGCGCCGGTCGCCGTGCGCGAGCAGCTCGGGGTCGAGGCGGTCGTCGTGCGGCGGCTCGCCCTGCCACGGGCCGACGCCCACCTCGATCTGCGCCTCGTCGATCTGCGGCTCGTCGATCTGCGGCTCGTCGGCGCTCTGCATGCCTCCAGGCTAGGCGTCGGCAGAGGATGACCGGCCAGGTGCGAGGGGCCCCGTGGGAGCGGCGGTGATCGGGGCAGCGTCACGGGAGCGCGCGCTCGAGGTGCGGTAGACCGCGGCGAGGCCCCAGCCCGCGGCGAGCCCCACAGCCCACCAGGGTGCGGCGAGGCCTTCCGCCATCGGCCCCGCCTCTTGGGTGACGGGCGTCGCGATGCGCTCACCGGTGACGATGATGCGGTGGCTGTTGATGCCGAGCGGCGTGCACGTCACGAGGCTCACCAGGTCGCGGCCCGTGACAGGCGTCAGCAGGTCGGTGTCGGTCGGCTCGATCACCTGCACGTCGCGCACCTCGTAGGTGAGTGCCTCACCGTAGACGTCGACCTCGAACACGTCGCCCACGCGCACGCGGTCGAGATCGCTGAACAGCACGGACTCGGGCAGGCCGCGGTGGGCGGTCAGCACGCTGTGCGCACCGCTGCCGCCGACCGGCAGCGCGGAGCCGAGCAGGTGGCCGACGCCCTTCCGCAGCGTCGCCTCGTCGGTGCCGTGGTAGACCGGCAGGTCGACGCCGATGGACGGGATGCGCACGCGCGCCATCACGTCGGCCGGCCCGAGGTCGAGCTGCTCCTCGTACGCGGCGACGACCGCACGCTGGTCCGCGAGCGGCGTCTGCCCGTACGGGTCGATGAGCGCGCCCCCGGTGAGCGTCTCGTTGTACGCGCGAGCCGCCGAGAGCTCCTGCTCCCGGCCGGCCGGGCCGAGCTGCTCCATGGCGTCGGTGTAGGCGTCGACGCGCGCCGACTGCTCGAGCTGCGAGAACCAGCTCGCCGCGGCGGGGTAGAGCAGCACCGCGACGCCGAGCATCACCATGGCGGCCACGGCGAGCGCTGATGCGGAGCCGCGTCGCCGAGCGGCGGGTCGAGCCTGGGCGGCCGACCGGGGCGGCGACGCGAGCGCGGTCACTGCAGCTCCTCGGATGGGGTGCGCTCCGCGGCGGAGGACTGGCCTCCGCCGCGGAGCAGGGTCGATCAGACGTCGGCGCGAGCCTGGCGACGACGCACGAGGGCGAAGCCCACGGCCGTCACCAGGAGCCCTGCGCCACCGATCATGAAGGCGGCCTGGCCGCTGCCACCGGTGACGGGGAGGGCGTACGCGGCGATCTTGTCGTTGCCCACCTGGCGCTCGATGGTGGTCTGCGACAGGTCACCGGCGGTCACGACGACCTCGAGCGGCGCCGTGCCCCGCGTGTAGCCGAGCGGAGCGACCGTCTCGACGATCCAGTAGGTGCCGGCCTTGAGGCCCGGGACGAAGGCGATGCCCTGGTCGTCCGACACGAAGTCGACCTGGTCCGGCGTCGCGGCGTCGACGGCGATCGGGTTGCGGTCGGCGGCGGCGTCGTCGGCCGACCGGTAGACGCGGAACGTGGCGCCGGAGAGCGCGACGTCCTGGGCACCCGTCTCGTGCTTGCGGATCGTCAGCGTGCCCCAGCTCGTCGGGGTGGGGGTCTCGGCGGTGAACGCGCCGTCGTCGAACGCGACCGTGGCAGCGTTCATGATGATGCCGTCCTCGGTCTGCGCCGCCGTGTCGCCCTCGAGTGCGTCGATCGTCGTGACGATGTCCACGGTGAGCTCGGCGCCGTCGGCAGCCGCGAGCAGCGCCCGGCCGTCGGGGGTGAACGTCACCGAGAAGTCGCGGCCATCGACGACCGAGTAGTGCTGACCCGAGACGAGCGCGAGCGGCTGACGCTCGCCCGGCGTCGCGGTCGCTGCGGTGGCGGCGACGGTCGCGCCGACGTAGCCGAGTCGCGCGTCGAGCGTGTCCGTGACGACGAACGTGTCGAGGGTGTCATCCGCGGCGACCTCCGGCACATCGACCGCGATGGTCCACGACACGCGGTCGCCGAGGCCGAACGCGGCTGCGTCGTCGACGACCTTGCTGATCGTCGTCAGCGAGTTCTTCGGGTAGACGTTCACGTCGTAGAGCCACTCCGAGCCGGTCGGGTGCGCCATCGGCACCGACACGAGGAAGGGCGCCGACTCGATCGCGATCTGGTTGGCCCCGGGCGACGTCTCCGTCACCAGGTACACGCCCAGGGGCAGGCCGGTGAGCGCCAACTGTCCGGCGTTCTGCGAGCCGATCGCGCCCGTGCTGCCGGTGCGCGTCGTCGTCGTCCCGGCGGCGATGCGCTCCTGCGCGGTGATGATCGCGGCATCGTCGTCCGCCGCCTCGAGCTGCTCCGCGAGCTCCCAGCCTGCAGTGGTCCGCAGGTCGGTCCCGGGCACGAGCTCCACCGTGAAGCCCACGCCGCCGAGCGGCGTCAGGGCGCTGAGGTCGTCGGCGGCGAGCGCGAGACCGTTGTTCGCGAGCCCAGAGGCGACGGCGGGCTCGGCGTACTTGTGGATGGTGATCGAGCCCTCGCGGGTCGTGTCGACGTTGGGTCCCGCCGCCGACGCGGGCAGCCCGCCGCCGAGGGTGGTGATGGCCGCGAGCGCGACGGCTCCGAAGCCGACGGCGACGCGGGCGCCGAGGCGCGTGTTCGTGGATGCCATGGAGGCGGTTCCTTCCTTAGGGCGAAGCATGACGGTGGGGATCGTGGGGTCTGCGGGGGGTCGCGCCGGCCGCGAGGCGCAGGCGACCGGTGCGCGCGAGCAGGACCGCTGCGGCGAGCAGCAGCAGGGCGGTGCCGCCGAGCAGGTAGGCGTCGGCGCCGACACCGCCGGTGAGCGGCAGGGCGAGGGGCGTGGGCGCGGTGGCGACGAAGCGGTAGATCGCGGTCTGGCCGGCCGCGACCGAGACGGATGCGGGATCGATCGCCTGCCAGAGCGCTGCGCTCGCGTGGTCGACGGCGCCGTTCGGGCCGACCGCGCCGAGGTACTGCTCGACGCGCAGCGCGACGTGCGGCGCCGACGAGCTCGAGCTGAGCGCGTAGGCATGGCCGGGGCGCACGGCGATCGTGTTGGCGCTCGACACCGACTCGGAGCCGACGACCGTCGCGGTCGTCAGGCCGACGAGCGAGGCGGGGCTGCCCGTGAGCGAGAACTGGGGGGCCGCGATGGCCGTCGTCCCCTCGATGCGCTCGAGCAGCACGAGCGCGGCCGTGGCGTTCGTCGCGGTGCAGCGCACGTGCATGCCGAGCGGCGCGCTGACGCGGTCGTCCACGGCGTCGGTCCAGCCGGAGCCCGTGGCGGATGCACCGGCCGCGTTCAGCGGCACGCACGCCCATCCGCCCTGCTGCGTGTAGACCGCGGGGCCGGACTCCGACAGGACGTACGGGGCGTCGGCGGTGACAGGGGCAGAGGCGGCGCTCGTCCCTGCCCGACCCGAGAACCCCGTCGGGCCGGTGGCGCTCAGGGTGAAGTCACCAGCGCTCGCGGTGCCGTTCTGCACGACCTTCGCCAGCGACAGCGTCGTCCTGCAGGTGACAGCGTTGGTGACGACGACGCGGTTGAGGCCCTGCGTGAGCGTGATGGCGGCGCTGCCGCTGGCGATGCTCGTCGCTCGGGCGACGCCGTTCACCTCGGTGATGGTGCGGGCGTCGATGGAGCAGCCGGGCAGCCAGGCCGGGATCGCCCCGACGGTCTCGCCGACCTGCACGACGCCGCCCGGCGCATAGCCCTCGTAGACGGAGCCGAACAGCGCGCCCGCCTGCCCCGAGATCGTCGGTGCAGCGGTGAGCCACGACGGCTGCGACCCGTGCACCAGCGCCGTGCCGCCGTCGATGACCCAGCGCTTGTCGACCACGAGCGCGACGCCGACGGTGCTCGAGGTCGTGGCCTGGGCGGTGAGGCGTGCTCCGGCGGGGGTCGAGCCGGCACCGGTCGCGGTGTTCTGGAGCTGCTGGCCGCGACGCTGCTCCGTGACGGTGACGCTGTAGCTGAGCGTGACGGTCGCGCCGACGGCGAGCGCATCGCTGCGGCTCCAGCTCACGGTCGTCCCGCTCCTGGTCACGGAGCCGGAGGTCCCTGACGAGACCGAGACAGCGACGCCCGCGGCGGCCAGCGTCGCACCGTCGAGCACTCTGCTCAGGTCGTCGACGACCGTCGGCGCCGCCAGCGTGGTGCGCCCGGTGTTGCGGAGCGTGACCGTGTAGCGGATGACGCCGCCCACCCGCTGCACCGTGCCGGCTGCCACGTCGGTGGTCTTGGTCGTCGCGAGGGCGGGTGCCGCGAGCGCGACCCGGTGGTCCTCCACTTCTCCGCTCGACGTGATGCCGGTCGGCTCGAGCGCGCCGGACGCGACGATGCGGACGCGCATGAACGTGGGATCGGCCTCGGTCGCCGGCTTGACATCCGCCGGGATGGTCCACCGCACCGTCGCCTGGCCGGCGGAGCTGCAGGAGCCGGCCGTAGAGGATTCGTCGGCGTCGAAGGCACCGCTCCTGTCGAAGTCGAGCCAGGCTCGCACAGGAGCGCCGGCGCCGACGCACGAGATGGTCATGTCCTGGCTCGTGCCGGGCAGCGCGCGGAGGTCGACACGCGGCTGGTTCTGCACGAGCACATCGTCGGCGTTGCGGAAGCCGAAGGAGGCGTCCTCGTCGTCCGTGCCGGCGAGGTCGTCGGCCGTTCCATCGGACGCCATCGGGTAGCCGTCGTCGGCGTCGACGAGCGCGCCCAGCCGCGGGGTCGGCGCCGTCGTCTGCGCGAGCACGTACCCGGCGTCGAAGACGTTGGTGCGACCTGGCTCGCACACGAGACCGAGCAGGCACGACGGCTCGGTCGTCGTGCCCCCGCTCCAGCCCGGCTGGAAGACGGCAGCCGCCGACCCGTAGCCGACGGGCGCGTCGCCGTAGTCGACCGCGAGCATCACGCCCAGCGCGATCGCGCTCTTGCCGCTGCCCGAGACCGTCACGCGGGTGAGCGACGTGGCGTTCTCGGCGAACGCGACGGCCGCCGGGCCCGACGGGCAGTCGGTGCTCGCCGTCGCCCCGTGGAGCTCGAGGCGCGTGCGCTCGTCGGCGGGTCGCACGGCAGTGGTCGCCTGGGTGCAGCTGGCCCGGTAGCGATCGATGATCCGCCATGTGGAGCCGCTCGGGGCGGTGGCTCCGACGTGCTCGGCGTTGCGCGACTGCTCCGCGTCGGCGAACACCAGCCCTCCGAGCGGCTGATGCACGCCGCCCACGGTTGCCCCGCACGAGAGGTTGAAGGTGCTCGTCTCCCCGTTGAGCCGCGTCGCCAGCCCGACATCGAGCCGGTTGAGCGAGTCCGCGCCGCCGACGTTGTAGAGGTTGTCGAACGCGTCGCCCATCCAGCTCCCGGGGCGGTATGCGACGAGACCGCCGGACAGGTTCGAGATCGTGCATGAGATCGTCAGCTGCTGCCCCGCCACGGTGGAGGTGGTCGTGCGTGTGCCGTTCCCGACCACGGTGCCCGGCGTGCCCCACGAGAACCACTCGATCGCCTGCGTGAAGCGCCCGGCACCGCCGGCCGCCTTGACGGCCTGCGCCTCCGACGCAGGCATGTACGGCGCGAGCGGCATCAGCAGCGCCCCCACGACAGCAAGCGCGAGCGCCGCGACGGCGGCTCGGCGGCTGCGCCGTGCGGAGGGCCTACGAGTGCGCATGTGTGCGTGCCTTCAGGAGAGGTGGGCAGGAGGACCTAGCCGGAGACGACCGGTCGGCGTGCGGAGCGCCCGGTCAAGATGCGATAAACGTAATGAGTTGGACTCAGCAAACTTGCCGATCGCGCTGAAGGCCGCCTGAGCATCGCTCACACGATGCTCAGGCTCTCCTGAAGGTCGTTCAAAACCGAACGAATCGCGCTGTTCACACCTCCGACACACTCGAAGGAGCGGCGGCGCGTAGCCTGAGCGCATGCGCACCCGTGGTGACATCGAATGCTGGCTGACCGACATGGACGGCGTGCTCGTCCACGAGGAGCGGCCGCTCCCCGGCGCCAAGGAGCTGCTGCAGCAGTGGCAGGACGCCGGCACCGAGTTCCTCGTGCTCACGAACAACTCGATCTTCACGCCGCGCGATCTCGCGGCACGGCTGCGCGCGTCCGGCCTCGCCGTGCCGGAGGACCGCATCTGGACGAGCGCGCTCGCGACCGCCGACTTCCTGCACGACCAGATGCCGGGCGGCTCGGCGTTCGTCATCGGCGAAGCGGGCCTCATCACCGCGCTGCACGAGATCGGCTTCACGATGACGGAGTCGGACCCCGACTTCGTCGTCATCGGCGAGACGCGCTCGTACTCCTTCGAGGCGATCACGAAGGCCATCCGCCTGATCGCGGCCGGTGCGCGCTTCATCTCGACGAACCCGGACGCGACCGGCCCCAGCGCGAACGGCATCCTGCCGGCGACCGGCGCCATCAACGCCCTCATCACGAAGGCGACCGGCCGCGTGCCCTACATCGTCGGCAAGCCGAACCCTATGATGTTCCGCTCGGCGCTCAACAAGATCGGCGCGCACTCCGAGGTCACCGGCATGATCGGCGACCGCATGGACACCGACATCATCGCGGGCATGGAGGCGGGTCTGCACACCGTGCTCGTGATGACGGGCATCTCCGACCCGGCACTCGTGGCGACGTATCCGTTCCGGCCCGACGAGACGCTGCAGGGCGTCTACGAGCTCGTCGACGCCATGCCCCCCGAGTCAGAGCTCGACGAGCCCCGCGCCGACCTCTAGCTCCCCGCTGCGTGATTCTCAGCGGAGCGATCGGCGGTACGAGGGGATAGTGCCCCCGCGCTGCCAGCCGCTCCGTTGAGATTCAGGCTTCGGAGAGCAAGCGGATGACATGGGCGCCGAAGAGCCCTGCGGTGACCGCCGCGGCGAGCGCGGCGGGCGCGAGGATGCGGTCGATCGGGCGGTGCGCGGCCTCTCGAGCGTCGAGGCCGTCGAGCCGGATCCACCCGTAGAGCGCAGCCCTGCCCCTCCTCACCGCCGCCGCAGCCAGCGAGAGCGCGAGCAGCGCCGACACCACGGCGAGCAGCAGCCAGAGCCACGGCACCGACGCGCCTGCCGCGGCGCGGAATGGCGCGAGGGCGAGCGCACCGAGCATGAGCGGCAGCATCCACCAGGTGATCGGCGGTCCGAAGCCGCGAGCCACCGTGAGGCCGACGAGGGCGGCGACGGCGAGCAGGACGACGCCCATGAGCAGCCCGCCCCAGCCGGCCACCTGGCAGACGGCGGTCGACAGCGAGCCGCACGCGCCCTCGTCGGCCGAGAGCAGCATGCCGGTCGCGCTCGACGCGGATGCGGCGCCGTAGCCCGCGGTCGCCCACGACGTCAGCATCCCGACCCACCCCGTGGCCGGCTGCCCGGCGACGATGAGGGGCGGCCGCGTGAAGAGGCGGTCCGACCAGCGCACGCTGCAACGCTACGCCTGCGGAGCCGGTGGCCGGGCGGGGTGCGCGGAGTGCGCGCCGCCGGTCAGGACGACGGTTGCGCTGAGGCTGGCCTCAGCGAACCCCGGCGCTGAGCGACACCTCCGGGGGACCTCGGTGGTCCTTCAGGCGTCACTGTGTTTGTAAATGTGCTCGAACTGCATCCTTTTTAGCGGGCGAAGATTGCGCGACTGCGCGAGCCCAAGGAACTCTACGAGGAGGAGGACGTCATGACGCAGCACAAGACGCGCAAGCTGGCCGCGATCGGAGTAGGGGCGCTGGTCATCGGCGTCGGCGCGACCTACACGCTCGCCTCGTGGAACGACTCCGAGTGGGTCCACGGTGGACTCGCCGGTGCTGCCGGGATCGGCAGCTCGGAGTTCGAGGTGCAGCAGAACGCTGCGGCGCCGTACGCGGACACGTCGGCGAACTGGGGCGACTACGAGACCAATCCGGGTGACGGACTCACGTTCACCGCCGACGCCCTCGCGCTGACGCCCGGCGACACGGTCTTCGCACCGGTGGCGCTGCGGACCACCGAGCCCTCGGTGGCCGGCACCGTCGCGCTGCAGGCCGCTGTGCCCGCATCCGGCATCGAGGTCGACGATGCCGGGGCCGCGCTCTGGAACGCTGTGCGCGTGTCGGTCTACACCGCGACCGGCCCCACCCCGCCGTCGGCATGCACGAACGACTTCGTGGCCGCCGACTGGACGCAGATCGTGGCAGACGATCTGCTCGCGACCGCGGCGACCACCACGACGCAGAGCCTCGCCGAGAAGGCCGGCTCGACCCAGCACTACTGCTTCGCGCTGACCCTCCCTGCCGACGCACCGGACACCCTGCAGGGTCGCACGATCGCTCCGGCCTGGGAGTTCGCCTCCATCTCGCAGTGACGCGAACCTCGGTGTGGACATGATCAAGAAGACGTTCGGCGTGGCCGTGACGGCGATCGTCGCGGTGACGGTCGTCGCGCTCGCAGCGTGGTTCGTGTTCGCCTGGCTCGGCGGTGCGACGCTCGTGACCTTCCGCACGGGGTCGATGGCGCCGACCATGCCTCAGGGCGCGGTCGCCGTCACGCTCCCGACCGGGGCGGATGCGCTCAGCGCGGGCGACGTCGTCACCGTCGAGCGCGAGCCCGGCTCGCTCCCGATCACGCACCGCGTGCTGGAGGTGCGGGTGCCCGCCGAGGCGTCGGACCCGCGCCTGCGGGAGCTCGTGCTGCAGGGCGACGCCAACGCGACGCCCGACGTGGAGCCCTACCTCGTCACCGACGTCCGCCGCGTCGTCCTGTCGGTGCCCCATCTGGGCAGCGCCCTGATGGTGCTGCAGTCCCCCGTCGGGATGGGCGGGCTCACGGTGCTCGCCGGCGCCCTCGCGGCGTGGGCGTTCTGGCCTCGGCGCTCCGACGACGCGGCCGACGACGCCGCAGCCGCCGACGCCGGGGCCGATGTCGCTCGAGCCGAGGACGCAGCGCCGAGCGCTGCGCACGCCGACGCGCTGACGCCGGCGACCCATCCCGCCGCATGAGTCGTCGCACCCGGCAGGGCATCGTCAGCGCGCTGACGGTGCTCTTCGCGACGCTCCTCCTCGCCGGATCCGGGCTGACCGCGACGCGTGTTGCCGCCGTGCTGCACGAGGTGGCCGAGACGGGCGCGCCGGGGATGCTGGCGCTGCGCGCCGGGCCCGCCGCACCGCACTGGACCGGCGTCGTCCCCGGGGACTCGCTGCACTGGCCGATCGAGGCGTCGCTCTCGGATGCACCGACCGGCTCGCTGAGCGTCGAGCTCCAAGCGCAGGGCGGGCTCGTCGCCGCTGGCCTGACCGCCGCGGTCGAGGCGTGCACCACTCCGTTCGTCGACGCGACGTCCGATGCGGCGCCGTCGTGCGAGACGTCGGCCACGGCCGTGCTCGCCGAGACACCGCTGGCCGAGCTCGCGAGCGCGTCGAGCGGCCGCTTCGCGCTCGCCGACCTCGAGCGCGGGCATCCGCGGCACCTGCTGGTCTCGCTGCACCTGCCCCGTTCGGCTGACCCCGCCGCGGTCGCCGGCGCGACCGCCACCGTGGGGGTCGGCCTGCACGCCGCCGGCGACTCGCCCGCGCCAGCGGCTCCGCAGACAGCGCTGCCCGAGCGACTGCCCGTCACCGGCATGGATGTGTCGGCCATCGGCTTCCTGGGCGCCGGTTGCCTCGGACTCGGCGCATGCCTCGTGGCCCGACGTCGGATGCGAGCAGCAGCGTGAGCGGGCGGAGGGTGCGAGCACGGGGCGCGGCGGCGGCGGCAGCCGCCATCGTGGCGTCCGTCGCGCTCGTGGCGCATGGAGGTGTCACGACGGATGCGTCGTGGAACGATCGCGAGTTCGTGCACGGCGCCGCCAGCACGCTCGACTGCGCCGCCGCCGAGGGCGACTTCGCCTCGCGCAGCGCCGGGCGTCTCCTGAGCGGCTCGCTGCTCGGGATCGACCTCGACCGGATCGCCTCCGTCGACGGGCTCGTCGTCACCAACGACGGCAGCCGGAGCCGCCCCGACGCTTCCGGCGCGGCGCCGGCGGATCCCGCGCCGGACGCCTATGCCGACCCGCTGAGCGCTCAGGCGCTGGGTCTCGTCGAGGCTCAGCTGCCGGGGGTGCTGCAGTTCCCGCTCGGGACAGACCTCGGCATCGCCGGGCAGTACGCCAGGTCCAGCTCCGACGGCACGGCCGTCGGCGCCGCGGGAGCGCTCACCCCGTCCGGCGGCATCGCCCTCGATACCGATGGCCAGTACCCCGAGCTGGCGACCGTGCACGTGTCGCAGCTGCTGCGGACCATCAACCCCACGGCGGCGCCGGCGCTGGAGGGCGTCGCCGACGTGTCGCTGATCACTGGCGCCGTGACGGGCAGGTCTGAGGTCGATGGATGCGCGCTGGCATGGTCCGGCCCCGCGACCGCCGTCACGCGCGACTACCTGGCCGCATCGCTGCGCACCGACATCACCTCCCCGACCGTCGGGGCGCTGACGAGCGCGGTCGACGCCTCGGTCGACTCCCTCCAGCGCGCGGCCGACGGCATCGGCGGCAACGCCGCTGTCAGGGGCGGCATCACGAGCGGGCTCACCGCTCTGGTCGACGGCGCGCTGGACAGCTCGAGCGGACTGCGACTGAGCACGGTCACCGTCACGGAGCTCGGCGCTCCGATCGAGCTCGCGGCTGTCCGGGCGCTCGTCTCTCAGCCCTTCGGCGACGCCGGCGGCGTCGTCACGGTCGACCCCGGCGCTGGCACGATCAGCGTCGACACGGCCGCGCTGCTCACCGCCGCCTACCCGGGCCAGTACACCGACGGGCTGAACGGCCTGCCACCGAACACGGATCTGCTGAGCGATCCCAGGATCGTCACGGCGCTCACCGCAGCCCTCGGCGCCGCCCTGCACGATTGGATCGCGGACGTCGAGGCAGCGCTCGTGACGGCGATCGACGCCGTCGCGATCACGGCGAAGGCATCGATCTCGCTCGGCACGTACGTCGCCCTCCCGCTGCTCGCTCCTCAATGGGTCGACGTCGCGAGGATCGACGTCGACGTCTCGGGAAGCCTCGGCAGCCTCCTCGACAGCGGCGGGGTCGTCACAGCGGAGGCGACACTGCTGTCCGACGTGCTCGGGCCGCTCACCGCAGAGCTGGACGGTCTGGCCGCCGCGCTCGTCGCCGGCGCCGGCGAGGTCGTCGGCACCACGGTCGACGGCGCGCTCTCCGCGGTCGGCAGCATCCCCGCCGAGATCGAGGCGCTGGCAGACCCGATCGTCGCCGCGGCGTCGACCGTCTACTCGACGCTCTTCGCGAGCGGGATCGTGGCCGTCACGGTGAACGCGCAGAACGCGCCGCAGGCCGGTTCCGCTCAGCCGCACGACTGGGACGCGCTGCCGGGAGGACGCTTCGAGGTGGCCGCGATGCGCATCGGTGTGCTCGGCGCGGTCGGTGAGGACGACGCCCGGCTCTACCTGGGGCGCGGCTCGGTCGGTCCAGGCTGCGTGCTGGCGAGTGCGCCACTGCCGTGCGCCGGGTACTGAAGCGCATCCCAACCGCGGCGTCCGCCGGAGAGTCGACGGCAGTGCGCGTGAAGCTCGACGGCTCCGGCGCGGTCGGACTCGGTGACCAGCACTGGCTGCCCGTGCCGACGGACGCGCTGCGGCGCCACCGCTCACGCAGTGGGCGGTCTAGGCGGGCTTCAGCAGCCAGGCGATCAGCAGCATCACCGGCAGCGACGCGATCGTCGTGAGCAGCACGATGTCGCGCGTGATCGCGGTCGCGCGGTCGTAGCGCAGCGCGTACTGGTACATGTTCTGCGCCGACGGCAGCGCCGCCATCACGGTGCACGCGTAGACCAGCTGCTCGTCGAGGCCGAAGGCGAACCGCGCGAGCAGGTAGGCGATCGCGGGCAGCGCGAGCGACTTCAGCGCCACCGCGAGCGCCACCTCCTTGCGGCCGGAGCCCGGCTGGAGCGGGCGCTCGCCGCGCAGCGAGATGCCGAAGGCGAGCAGCATGAGCGGCACCGCCGCGCCGCCGAGGATCTCGAGCGGCGCGAGCACCGGCTCGGGCAGCCGGATGCCGAGCGCCGACACCAGCGCGCCCATCGCCGCAGCGATGAGCATCGGGTTGCGCAGCGGCTGCGTGATGATCCCCACGAAGGATGCGCGGCCGGCGTTGAGCACGTCGAGGGTCGCCAGCAGGAGCGGCGCGAGCACGAGCAGCTGCAGCATCAGCATCGGACCCACGAATCCGGCGTCGCCGATGACGTAGATCGCGACCGGCAGGCCGATGTTGTTGATGTTGCTGTAGCCGGATGCGGTCGCGGCGAGCGCGATGCGGCTCGGGTCGCGCGTGAACCAGATGCGGGCGACGACGCTGTAGATCACGGCGACGGCGACGAAGCCGATGAGCGCCACCGCGAGCACGCTCGAGAACAGCAGCCCCACATCCGCCTCGCTGAGGATGATGAACAGCAGCGCGGGGCTCGCAGCGAAGAACGAGGTCTTGTTGAGGACCAGGCGGCCCTCCTGGCTCACGACGTGCAGTCGAGCCAGCAGCCAGCCGACGAAGATGACGAAGCCGATGACGGCGAAGCCGATGAGCACGCCGCCCATGCCACCTCCGTGTTCCGTGAACTGGTCAGGAGAAGTCTGACATCACGGCGAGGGTGGTGACGCCAGCCGCAGTGGTCGCGACTCGGCAGGCGGCCCACCTGACCGGCTCGACCAGCAGGACGGGGTGCGGGCTACTGCGCCTCGAGACCGAGATCGTCGAGGCGGATCGCCGCGCGGTACTCGACGCCTGCGGCCTCGATCACCGCCTGCGCTCCGGTGGCGCGGTCGACGATCACCGCGACGGCGACGACCTCCGCCCCCACCTTGCGCAGCGCCTCGATCGCCTTGAGCGGGCTGCCGCCGGTCGTCGACGTGTCCTCGACGACGACGACGCGCTTGCCCTCGAGGTCGGGGCCCTCGACCTGCCTGCCGCGACCGTGGTCCTTCGGCTCCTTGCGCACGACGAAGGCATCCACCTCGAGCCCGCGCGCGAGCCCGCGGTGCAGCACCGCGTTCGCGAGCGGGTCGGCGCCCATCGTGAGACCGCCCACCGCTGAGACATCCGGGATGTCGGCGATGAGGTCGAGCAGCACGTCGCCGATGAGCGGCGCGGCCCGGTGGTCGAGCGACAGCTTGCGCAGGTCGATGTAGTAGCTGGCGCGCTTGCCGCTGGTGAGCACGAAGTCGCCGTGGAAGACGGCCTCGTCCCGGATGAGCTGGATGAGCTGGTCGCGCGCGGTCACGCGTCCCAGGCTACCCGGCGCCCCGGCTCAGCCGTCGCCCGGGGCGGGGAGGCTGTCGCCGCGCCGCGCGCGGCCCGTGCGCGTCTCGCGGCCGGCCCAGGCGGCGAAGCGCTCCGACCGGCTCGCGTCGGCGGGCGGCTCCACGGCCGCGGCGAAGATCGCCGGCGTGCGGATCGCAGCCTCCTCGGCGCGCTCGCGGTAGTCCTCCATCCACGCCAGCAGCTCGGAGGGGAAGTCGAGATTGCCGGCCAACCCGACGCGCGCCGAGCCCCAGCGGATGTCCCAGGCGTGGAGCGCCATGTCGAGCGTCGCGAGCGGCAGCGCCTGGAACGCGCCCTCGTCGGCGTCGTGGGCGGCGGAGCGGAGCCGCGCGGCGAGCACCTCCCAGGCCTCGACCGCCTCGAAGTCGGAGCCGGGCGCCGTCACGCGGCTGTGATCCGCGGCGAGGTCGCCCGCTCCCTCCGCGCGCCCGAGCAGCGCGCTCCCCCCATACGCCGCCTGCACGCCGGTCACGTGTCGGACGACGTCGGCGATCGACCACTCGGTGCACGCGGACTGCAGGCCGAGCCGGTCGGCGCCGGCGCGGGCCTCGGCGGAGAACAGGTCGAGTGCCTGGAGGTAGCGATCGCGAGCGGTGCCCATCCATCCATAGTGCCCGGTCGCATGTGCGGCGGCACGGCGACGTGCGCGCCGCGGACCGGATGCGCGTGGCAGCGCCCCCGCATCCGCCTCGCCCGTAGGCTCGATGCATGCGCATCGCCACCTGGAACGTGAACTCCGTGCGCGCCCGCACCGCTCGCATCGTCGACTGGCTCGAGCGCAGCGACGTCGACGTGCTAGCGATGCAGGAGATCAAGTGCAAGACCGAGCAGTTCCCCTATGCAGCGTTCGAGGCCGCGGGGTACGAGGTGCAGGCGCACGGCTTCAGCCAGTGGAACGGCGTCGCGATCGCGTCGCGGCTGCCGATGACGGAGGTCGAGCGCGACTTCCAGGGGCAGCCCGGCTACGCGAACACGGGTGACCCGGTCGTCGAGGCGCGCGCCATGGCCGCGACCGTCGAGGGCGTGCGGCTGTGGAGCCTCTACGTGCCGAACGGCCGCGACCTCGCGCACGCGCACTACGGCTACAAGCTCGAGTGGCTGCGCGTGCTGGCCGACCACCTCGGCGCCTGGGGCGGGCGCCCGCTCGCGCTCATGGGCGACTTCAACATCGCGCCGCTCGACACCGACGTGTGGGACATCCGCGCATTCGATGGCGCGACGCACGTGTCGAAGCCGGAGCGCGCCGCGTTCGACGCGCTGCTGCAGGCGGGACTCGTCGACGTCGTGCGCGACCGCGCTCCCGGCTACACCTACTGGGACTACAAGGCCGGGCGGTGGAACAAGGACGAGGGGATGCGCATCGACTTCGTCCTGGGCACGCCCGAGCTCGCTGAGCTCGTCTCGCACGCCTCGATCGATCGCGGCCAGCGACAGGGCGACGCCCCATCCGACCACGTGCCGGTGGTCGTCGACCTCGACCTCGAGACCGAGCTCGACGACGACCGCCCGATGATCTTCTGATGACGGATGCGCCGCTGACCGCCGGGCCCACGCGGCCGGACCCGGTGCTCGCATGAGCGGCACCGGCGCCGGCGTCGACAACTGGGAGGACCTCGAGCCGCGGCGCGAGCGCACGCCGGTCGAGCGGCGGCGGCTCGCGGCATGGGTGCTCATCTTCGCGAACCTCCTCGGCGTGCTGCTGCTCGCGCCGCTCGGCGACGGCGGGCTCGTGCAGGCGGCCGAGGCGGCGGGCGTCGACGACGGCCCTGCGAGGCTGACGTTCTGGGTCACGCTGCTCGGGGCCACCATCGTCGGCAACGGCATCGGGGCAGCCGCTGCGGCGACGCGGCAACGATGGGCGATCGTGCCGCCGGCGCTCGCCGCGGTCGTGAGCTGGGCGGGCTTCCTCGTCGCATCCACGCTCGTCTGACCACCGGCGCCACAGCCTGCGCTCGGGAGTCGCGCGCAAGGGCGTTGCGGGCGACAGCCGGACCGCGCGCGACGCTCAGAACCGGCAGGAAAGCCGGGGTCGGGTGCAACAAACGTGCGCAAGCGACTCCATACGCTGGATTCACGCACGGATCGAGCGGTGTAGACGCCGCGCACCACTCGATCGCCCCGCATCCCGACCCGAGCATGGAGGCTCCCATGACGATGACCCAGGCCACCGCCGCCGACCTCCGCCAGCACCCCGCCTGGCTCCGCATCAAGTCGGCCGCGACCGCCCTGCAGCCCATGCAGTCGAAGAGCGGCGCCATCGAGGATGCCGCCGACCATGACGCCGCCCGTGGCCACGTCGACGAGCTGACGGCGAGCATCCGTGAGATCGCGCCGGAGTTCCCGCACGACGCCGCCTACCTCGAGCAGGCCGCGGTCGACTTCGAGCGGTGGGCGGCCGAGGGCTTCGGCGCGCCGGACTTCTTCGACGCGCTCGTGGAGTTCCAGCCGCAACAGCACCGCGTCGACGGGCTCCAGCACCTGGTGATCTTCCCGATGGTGACGCAGAACGGCTCGAGCGACCGGCTCGTCGAGGCGGTGCTCGTCGAGGTCATCTGGCCCGACTTCATCGCCGACCTCGAGGCGGGCGACTACTCGAACGCGCTCTTCGTGCCGCTGCGGTTCATCGACTTCACCGCCGGCTACGACACGAACTCGGCCGTGCTCTTCCCCGAGACGGTCGCGATGCGCGAGATCCCGACGTTCACGTGGGGCGCCATCTTCCAGGACCGCGAGGCCGCGCGCTTCCGCCGGGTCGTGGAGGCAGCGTGCGCGGTCACGAAGCTCGAGCTGCCCGCGGATGCCGCGGAGATGCTCGCCGACCAGTCGCTCGCCGAGCAGACCTTCGTGATGTGGGACCTCATCCACGACCGCACGCACATGCGCGGCGACCTGCCGTTCGACCCGTTCATGATCAAGCAGCGCATGCCCTTCTTCCTGTACTCGCTCGAGGAGCTGCGCTGCGATCTCACCGCGTTCCGGGAGTCGGTCGCGATCGAGCGCCGGATCGCCGCCAAGGACGACGCGACGGATGCTGAGCGCGACCTGGCGAAGCACGCCAAGCTCGTGCAGTACGCGGTCATCTTCGACCGCATCTTCCGCTTCGCGATCACCGGCACGCGCACCCGCAACTACGACGGCCTCGGCGGCCAGCTGCTGTTCGCGTGGCTGCACCAGCACCGCGTCCTCCACTGGACCGACACGCAGCTCGCCTTCGACTGGGACGAGGTGCCCGACGTGGTGAACAAGCTCGGCGAGGCGATCGAGCACCTGTACTGGAAGTCGATCGACCGGCCGAAGGTGGCGCACTGGCTCGCCGCGTACGAGCTCGTGTCGTCCGTCGTCGAGCCGCACCCCGCATCCGCCTGGAAGGCGGGCGAGCTGCCGCTCGAGGGCACGCCGCGGCAGCTCACCGACCTCGTGATGGACGACGAGTTCCCGCTCTCGATGTTCTACGAGGCGTTCGAGAAGAAGATGCGCGACGTCATCGCCTCGACGAAGGGGATCACTGCCGCGTCCGTCTGAGCCGAGTTGCCCGAGGGGTGCCGCGCGGGATGAGGGGTGCTGGTCCACCAGCACCCCTCATCCCGTCGAGCACCGCTCGCGCAAGGCGCCGGATCACTCCATGTGGAGCTTGTCCTGCACCTCGCCGGCGATCTTCTCCATCGTGTTCGGCTTGTCGGTCGTGCCGTACCAGCGAGCGTCCGGCCGCGTGGGCGGCGGCATCGGAACGCCCGCCTGGGGCTCGTCGCGGTAGGAGAACTCGCCGTGGCCGTCGGGGGTCGGCCCGCTCGCCCAGCTGCCCTCGCTCGCCGCCGCACCGTCGCTGAAGTTGATGTACTCGTACGAGACGTCGGTGTCCTCCTTGCGCTGCGGGAAGTTGCTCGGCACCGGGAAGTCCTCGATGCCCTCCTCGCGCAGCTCGGCGGCCGCGGCCATCCACTGGTTCTGGTGCATGGTGTCGCGGGCGAGGAGGAACTGCAGCAGGTCCCGCACGCCATGGTCGTCGGTCATGTGATAGAGCCGGGCGACCTGCACCCGGCCCTGCATCTCGGCGTTCGCGTTCGCGGTGAAGTCGGCGAGCAGGTTGCCGCTCGCCGTGATGTAGCTCCCCAGCCACGGATTGCCCATCGAGTCGACGGCGCGCGCACCGGCGCCCGCCACGATGCCGTGCTGGATGTCAGTGCCGCCGATGACCGCCGCGACCGTCGGGTCGGCCTGCACGGCGTCGCTCGTGACGCCGAGCGGCGCCTTCTCGAGCAGCTGCGCGATCATGACCGCCAGCATCTCGACGTGCCCCATCTCCTCGGCGCCGATGCCGAAGACGAGGTCGCGGTACTTGCCCGGCATGTGCATGTTCCAGGCCTGGAACTGGTACTGCATGGCGACGGTGATCTCGCCGTACTGGCCGCCGAGCACCTCCTGCAGCTTGCGGGCGTAGACCGCGTCGGGCTTGTCGGGCGTCGCCTTGTGCTGCAGCTCTTGACGATGGAAGAACATGGGGCCTCCGGTCGATCCGCCCGAGGTCACGCCGGCCTCAGGCCGTGGCCGCGACGGTACGCGCGGCCTTCGGGGTACGTCAACGGAATCGCCGCCGACGGAGCCTGTGAGGTTGCCGCTCGCACGACGGGCGGCGGCCTGCGTCGCGCGCAGGCACGGTGCGGGCTGGCGCTCCGAACGTTGCCACTGCTGCGGAGCACGACATAGCCTGGCCATGAGGAGGGTGGCTTGGCGACGATCGCGGCGTACACGAGCCCGTCCATCGGCCATCTGCTGCCGCTGGTCGGCGTGCTGCTCGAGCTGCAGGCGCGCGGGCACCGCATCCGGCTGCGCACGATGAAGCGGGAGGTGCCGCGGATGCGCGCGCTCGGGTTCGACGTGGATGCGCTCGACCCGCGGCTCGAGCGCATGGAGTTCGACGACTGGCGCGCGAGGCCGCTGAGCGAGGGCATGCAGGGCATGATCGCGACCTTCTGCGCGCGCGGCGAGCTCGAGGGCCCGGACCTGCGGTCGCTGCTCGAGGACGCGTGGCCCGACCTGGTGATCACCGACCTCAACACCTGGGGCGCGGCGGCGGTCGCCGAGGCCTCCGGCCTGCCGTGGGTCGCCTTCGCCCCGTCCGTGCCGTTCGTGCGCTCCGAGGGGTGGCCCCCGTACGGGCCCGGCTTCCCGCCCGCCTCCGGATGGCGCGCCGCGGTGCGCGACGCGGTGTTCGACCGGCTCGCGCTCGGTCCCGCCGAGCGCATGATGCTCCATCAGCGCAACGCGCTGCGCGCCCGGCTGGCGGACCTTCCGCCTGCGCCGTCGGCGGGCGCGCTCGTTCGCCGGGCGCCGCTGATGCTCGTGACGACGGCGGAGCCGCTCGAGTATCACCACGTCGACTGGGAGCCCGATCTGCAGATGGTCGGACCGACGACCTGGGAGCCGCCGACCGGGCCGCTGCCGTGGCTCGACGAGATCGACGGGCCGATCGTGCTCGTGACGGTCTCGAGCGAGTTCCAGCGCGATGGTGCGATCGTGCGCACCGCCTTCGCGGCCCTCCGCGATGAGCCGGTGACGGTCGTCGCGACGATGCCGACGGGGTCGCACGCGCGCATCCACGTGCCCCCGAACGGGCGCCTCGTCGAGCACGCCCCGCACGGGCCGCTGCTCGACCGCGCCGTCTGCGCGATCACGCACGGCGGCCTCGGCGTGACGCAGAAGGCGCTCGCGCGGCGCGTGCCGGTCGTCGTCGTGCCGTGGGGCCGGGACCAGTTCGAGGTCGCCGCCCGAGTGGAGCACGCGGGTGCGGGGGTGCGGGTGCCACGCCGCTCGCTCACGCCCGAGCGCCTCCGGAATGCCGTGACGGAGGCCTGCAGCATGCGCGAGGGCGTCGAGGCGGTCGCTGCGGGCCTCGCCGCGGCCGGCGGGCCGGCGCGCGCGGCGACCCTCGTCGAGCAGGAGCTCGCGCGCTTCGCACTGGGCCCGTCGACGCGTCCGGAATGACGACCGCCGCTGCGCGGTTGCCCGTCTGCGGGCCCACCGACGGGCCGCAGACCCTGGAGGAACACACATGGCGAAGATCACGATCCTCGGTGGATCCGGATTCGCGGGCGGCTGGATCGCGCGCGAGGCGGCGGCGCGAGGGCACGAGGTGACGACCGTGTCGCGCTCGACCCCCGCTGAGCTGCCCGAGGGCGTGCGCGTGCAGCTCGGCTCGGTGCTCGACGGGCCGACGCTCACCGAGGCGCTCGACGGTGCGGAGGTCGTGGTCGGCGCGCTCGCGCCGCGCGGCGACATGGAGGGCAAGGTCGCGGATGCGTATGCCGATGTGGCAGCGCGGCTCGAGGGCAGCGACGTGCGCTTCCTCATCGTGGGCGGGTTCGGCTCGCTGAAGGACGCGAACGGCGAGCGCATCGTCAACACGGACGGCTTCGCGCCGGAGTACCGCCCCGAGTCGCTCGAGCTGCTCGCGGCCCTCGAGCGCGTGAGCGCGCTCGAGGTGGACTGGACGTACATCAGCCCGGCCGGCATCTTCGGCGGCTTCGTGCCGGACCAGACGCGTCGCGGCGAGTACCGCTCCGGCGGCGACCGCGCCATCTTCGACGCCGACGGCCAGTCGACGATCTCCGGGCCCGACTTCGCCCTCGCGGTCGTCGACGAGATCGAGGCGGACGCGCACCGGCGCCAGCACATCTCGTTCGCGTACTGAGTCGCGTCCCCGCGCGAGCGGTACCGGATGGTCGCCTCGCGCGACCGCAGGCGACCATCCGGTACCGCTCGCGGACGTGGCGCGGACACCGGTCGTGACCCGCCGGCATCCGCCCCTGTCGCGGCCGGCGCTCGTCTGCGACAGTGCTCACATGGATGTCGACTGGATCCCTGACTACGGCGAGCTCCCGAAGCGCGGCCTAAGGGTGCCGCTCGAGGGCAGCGAGGACGACGCGGTCGCCGCGGTGCTCGAGCAGCTGAACGCGGGCGGAGCGACGCCGGGCGAGGCTGAGGTGCGCGACCTCGTGCGCGAGGCGCGCGCGGGCGCCGCGAAGCCCGACTGACCGTGGCGGGCCCGGTGCTGCGCGCGCTGCGACGCATCGCCGCACCGGTGTCGCGCACGCGCTGGTTCCGCCGCGTCGGGCCGCGAGCGCTGCCGGTCGCCGAGCGGGTGCTGCGGCGCGCGACCGGCGGACGCCTGGTCGTGTCGGGCATCCTCGTCCCCTCGCTCGTGCTGCACACGACCGGTGCGAGGACCGGCGAGCCGCGCCGGTCGGAGCTCATGTACACGCCCGACGGCCACGGCGGCGCGATCGTCGCCGGCACGAGCTTCGCCCGCGCGGCGCATCCGGGGTGGACGGCGAACCTGATCGCGCAGCGCGATGCCGAGGTCGTCGTGCGGGGCCGGCGCTTCGGCGTGCGGGCCGAGCGCGTGCCCGACGAGGAGCGCGATGCGACCTGGGCGCGCATCGAGCGGCAGTGGCCCGGCTACCGCCAGTACGAGCGCGACTCCGGTCGTACCGTGTGGCTCTTCCGGCTGACGACCGACGCCGCCCCGTCGCCCTTCGACGGCCGTCTCTGGGGCTTGCCTCGCGCCGAGACGTGACGCGTGGACCGCGCGCCCCTACGCTGACGCCATGCCATCGCTCATCCCGCCCCTTGGGCCGAGCCGCCGCACGGCCGACCTGCTTGGCAGCGGTGCGGTGCTCGTCGCAACGGCGGTGCTCGGCTACGCCGCGAGCGTCGTCATGGGCGTGCTGCTCTTCGCCTGGAACCCCGAGGGCGGTGCGGCTCGCACGTGGGCGATGCTGCTCACGTGGCAGCTGCCCCTCGGGATCTTGATCGCGGCCGTCGTCGCCGCCGTCGCGCTCGCCATGCTGCGGCGGAGCGCCTTCCGGGTGAGCCTCGTCGCCGCGGCCGTCACGGCCGTCTCGATCGCGGCCGGGCTCGTCGTCGCCGCCAGCTGAGCCCGTTTGCCGTGGCCGGACGCGGCACACTGGTCCCCATGCGCATCCTCATCGCCGGCGCCACGAGCGCGCTCGGCCACGCCACCGCATCCGCCCTCCTGCAGGCGGGGCACCACGTGATCGCGGTCGGCTCGAACGCCGACCGGCTCGGCATGGTCGATCTGACCGAGCGCTTCGAGTGCGACCTCACCGACCTGGAGGCCGTGGCGGAGCTCGGCGAGGAGGTCGGTGAGCTCGACGGGCTGCTGCACCTCGTCGGCGGCTGGCGCGGCGGCGGCGGTCTCGCGGGCCAGTCCGACGAGGACTGGGCGTGGCTCGAGGCCCGGGTGATGGGCACGCTGCGCAACACGACGCGCACCTTCGCCGACGCCATCGGCCGGTCGGAGGCCGGCGTCATCGCGATCGTCTCGACCACCGGCGTCGAGCGCCCCACCGCCGGCAACGCGAACTACGTCGCGCTGAAGGCAGCCGCCGAGACGTGGCTCGCGGCGGTCGGGCATCAGCTGCGCACGACGCCCGCGCGCACGGTCGTCAAGCGCGTCAAGGCGCTCGTCTCCGACGCCGACCGCGCCGCGCAGCCCGACCGCGACTTCAGCGGCCACACCGACGTCACGGCCCTCGCCGACGAGCTCGCCGCCGAGTTCACCCCCCAGCGCTGACTTCTCAACGGAGCGGCTGGTGACGTGGGGGCAGTATCCCCTCGCGTCGCCAGCCGCTCCGTTGAGAGTCAGGCGCGGGTGAGGAGGAAGAGCGGGATGAGGCGGTCGGTCTTCGTCTGGTAGTCGGCGTAGTCGGGCCACGCCTCCACCGCGCGCTCCCACCAGGCATCGCGCTCCGCACCCGGCTCGAGCTCGCGCGCGATGTAGTCGTGCCGCTCGGCCCCGTCCTGCAGCTCGACGAGCGGCTGCTGCTTGAGGTTGTAGTACCAGACCGGATGCTCGGGGGCGCCGCCCTTCGACGCGACGACCACGTACTCGCCCTCGTGCTCGACCCGCATCAGCGCGGTCTTGCGCAACTTGCCGCTCTTCGCGCCGACGCTCGTCAGCAGGATGATCGGCTTGCCCCGCAGGGTGTTCGCCTCTGCGCCGTCCGACGCCTCGAACGCCTCGGCCTGCTTGCGCGCCCACTCGGAGGTGCTGGGTGCGTACTCGCCTGTCAATGGCATGCGTGCTCCTTCGTCACCGCGAGCGTAGTCCGCGCGGTCGTGCGAACCCCCCAGCATGGCCGGAGCAGCGCGTCCAGGCGCACCCCATTCTCAACGGAGCGACCGGTACCGCGGGGGGATAGTGCCCTCGCGCTGCCAGCTGCTCCGTTGGGAATCTCCCGCGCTGGGGCTAGAGGCGGCCGACGCGGGTGACGCGCACGACCGCGGTGCCGGCATCCGCCGAGGCCGCGAGGTCGATCGACGCCCAGATGCGCCAGTCGTGATCGCCCGCGGGATCGGCGAGGATCTGCTGCGCCTCCCAGACCGCCGGGCCCTCGTCGAGCTGCAGCATGCGAGCGCTCCGCGCATCCGCGCCGGTGCCGATCGATCCGTGCTCGTCGTAGTAGGCGTCGAGCGCGTCGCCCCAGGCGTCGGCGCCGAACTCGGCGTCGAGCTCGCCCAGCTCCTCGTGCTTGTCGAGGGCCGCGAGCTGCACGCGCCGGAACAGCTCGTTGCGCACGAGCACGCGGAACGCGCGCGGGTTCGCGACCACCGAGGGCGGCGGCGGCGGCGCGATCGGCGCCTCGCCCGGCGCGGTGGGGTGCATGAGCTCCTCCCACTCGTCGAGCAGGCTCGAGTCGACCTGCCGCACCACCTCGCCGAGCCACTCGATGAGGTCGAGCAGCTCGTCGGTCTTGGCCTCGTCGGGCACCGTCTGCCGGATCGCCCGGTACGCATCCCACAGGTAGCGCAGCACGAGCCCCTCGCTGCGAGCGAGCGCATAGTGCTGCACGTAGTCGGCGAAGGTCATCGCGCGCTCCCACATGTCGCGCACGACCGACTTCGGCGAGAGCGCGAAGTCCGACACCCACGGCTGCGACGACGCGAACACCGCGAGCGCCTCGATGAGCAGCTCGTCGAGCGGCTTCGGGTGGGTCACGGCCTCGAGCAGCTCCATGCGCTGGTCGTACTCGATGCCGTCGGCCTTCATCGCCGCCACCGCCTCGCCGCGCGCGAGGAACTGCTGCTGCGACAGGATCGGCCGCGGATCGTCGAGCGTCGACTCGATCACCGAGATGACGTCGAGCGGATGCGTCGGTTCGGCCGGGTCGAGCATGTCGATGACCGCGAGCGCGAACGGCGAGAGCGGCTGGTTGAGCGCGAAGTTCGGCTGCAGGTCGACGGTCAGGCGGATGCGCGGCGGCGCCTCAGGATCGCGCGGGTCGGGATGCTGCTCCACGACGCCCGCCGTGCGGAGCGTCCGGTAGATCGCGAGCGCCCGCCGCTCGAGCGCGAGCTGCGAGCGCCACGGCTCGTGCGAGGAGGCGATGAGCTCGCGCATCTCGGCGAACGCGTCGCCGCCGCGGCCGATCACGTTGAGCAGCATCGAGTGGCTCACCTGCATGTGCGAGGTGAGCGGCTCAGGCTCGGCGGCGATGAGCTTCTCGAACGAGGGCTGCCCCCACGAGACGAAGCCCTCCGGCGCCTTCTTGCGCACGAGCTTGCGGCGCTTCTTCGGGTCGTCGCCGAGCTTCGCGAGCTGCTTCGCGTTCTCCGCCTCGTGCTCCGGCGCCTGCGCCACGACCGTGCCGGCGGTGTCGTAGCCGGCGCGACCGGCGCGGCCGGCGATCTGGTGGAACTCGCGTGCCGTGAGCTGCCGCATCCGCGTGCCGTCGAACTTCGTGAGGCCTGTGAGCAGCACGGTGCGGATGGGCACGTTGATGCCGACGCCGAGGGTGTCGGTGCCGCAGATGACGCGGAGGAGCCCCTGCTGGGCGAGCTGCTCGACGAGCCGCCGGTACTTGGGCAGCATGCCCGCGTGGTGCACGCCGATGCCGCTCCGCACGAGCCTCGAGAGCGTCTGCCCGAAGCGTGTGGTGAAGCGGAACTCACCGATCGCCTCGGCGATGCGGTCGCGCTGCTCGCGGCTGATCACCTTCACCGAGGTGAGCGCCTGGGCGCGCTCGAGCGCCGCCGCCTGCGAGAAGTGCACGATGTAGACGGGCGCGCGCTGGGTGGCGAGCAGCTCCTCGATCGTCTCGTGCACGGGCGTCATCGCGTACTCGTACGAGAGCGGCACGGGCCGCTCGACACCGGTGACGACGGCCGTCTCGCGGCCGGTGCGGCGGCTGAGGTCGTCGGCGATGCGCGTGACGTCGCCGAGCGTCGCCGACATGAGCACGAACTGCACGTGCGGCAGCGTCAGCAGCGGCACCTGCCAGGCCCAGCCGCGCTGCGGGTCGCCGTAGAAGTGGAACTCGTCCATCACGACCTGGTCGACATCCGCCGCGTCGCCGTTGCGGAGCGCGAGGTTCGCCAGGATCTCGGCGGTGCAGCAGATGATCGGCGCGTCCGCGTTCACGGATGAGTCGCCGGTCACCATGCCGACCTTCTCGGCCCCGAAGATCTCGACGAGCGCGAAGAACTTCTCGCTCACGAGCGCCTTGATGGGCGCGGTGTAGAACGTGCGCCTGCCCTGCGCGAGCGCGGCGAAGTGCGCGCCGGCGGCGACGAGCGACTTCCCGGTGCCGGTGGGCGTCGAGAGGACGAGGTTCGCGCCGCTGACGATCTCCATCAGCGCCTCCTCCTGCGCCGGGTAGAGCGGCAGGCCGCGCTCGGCCGACCAGGCGGCGAACGCCTCGAACGCGGCGTCGGGATCCCAGGTCGCTGGCGCGTGGTCGAGGAGGCTCATCGCCTCGATCTTCCCGCACGACGCCCCGCTCGGTAGAATCTCCTGTGCTCCCCCACCATTCGGCCCCTTCCCGCGCGCCCGCGGATGAGTCGGCGACCCCCGGCGCCGCGTCCGCCGACGCCGCGTCTGCCGCCGCAGCGGCCGCGGCCGCGACCCTCGACCCCGCCGACGTCGCGACGACCCTCCGCGTGCTCGAGACGCTCCACCGCATGGACCGCGACGACCCGCACTACGTCGCCGTGCGGCAGGCCACCGCGAACATGTTCAAGGAGGTCAAGCTCGCGAGCCGCAAGGCCAAGCACGCGCGCATCCAGGCCGCTGACCGCGCGGTGGTCGCGGCGACCGCGACCGGCGCGCCCGACCGCATCGACGACGAGACGCGGGGCATCCCGCTCGCGACCCGCGCCGCCGCGCCCACCGCCGGCACGCTCATCCGCTCGCGCGGCTGCTACATCTGCAAGCAGCAGTACACGCTCGTCGACGCGTTCTACCACCAGCTCTGCCCCGACTGCGCGGCCATGAGCCACGCGAAGCGCGACGCCCGCACCGACCTCACCGGCAAGCGCGCGCTCCTCACCGGCGGCCGGGCGAAGATCGGCATGCACATCGCGCTGCGGCTGCTGCGCGACGGCGCCCACACAACCATCACCACCCGGTTCCCGCGGGATGCGGTGCGCCGCTTCTCGTCGCTGCCCGACTCGGCCGAGTGGCTGCACCGCCTCAAGGTCGTGGGCATCGACCTGCGCGATCCCGCCCAGGTGATCGGGCTCGCCGAGGACGTCGCGGCCGCCGGCCCGCTCGACATCCTCATCAACAACGCCGCGCAGACGGTCCGCCGCTCCGCCGGCGCCTACGCGCCGCTCGTCGAGGCCGAGCTCGAACCGCTCCCGGAGCGCGGCCCGAACGGCGGCCCGATGCCCGAGCTCGTGACCTTCGGGCACACGAACGACGCGCATCCGCTCTCCCTCACCGCATCGGTCGCCGCGCACCCGGTGCTCGCGAGCACCGCGCGCACCGCCGACGAGCTGACCGCTGAGGCGATGGCCGCGGGCTCCAGCTCGCTCGAGCGGCTCGCGGCCGGCACCGCGATCGACGCCGGCGGCCTCGTGCCCGACGAGGAGCACATCAACTCCTGGACGCAGCATGTCGATCAGGTCGAGCCGCTCGAGATGCTCGAGGTGCAGCTCGCCAACATGACGGCACCCTTCCTGCTCGTCTCGCGGCTGCGGCCGTCGCTCGCGGCATCGAGCGCCCGCCGCACGTACGTCGTCAACGTGTCGGCGATGGAGGGCGTCTTCGGCCGCGGCTACAAGGGCCCCGGTCACCCGCACACGAACATGGCGAAGGCCGCGCTCAACATGCTGACGCGCACGAGCGCGCGCGAGATGTTCGAGAGCGACGGCATCCTCATGACCGCCGTCGACACGGGCTGGATCACCGACGAGCGCCCGCACTTCACGAAGGTGCGGCTCGCCGAGGAGGGCTTCCACGCCCCGCTCGACCTCGTCGACGGCGCCGCCCGCGTGTACGACCCGATCGTGCGCGGCGAGGCGGGCGACGACCTGTTCGGCGTCTTCCTCAAGGACTACGCACCCGGCTCCTGGTGACGGCCCGATGACGCCCGCCGAGCTGCGCGCGCTGCCCCTCGGCACGCGCGTCGTCGTGCGCTACCGCCTGCACGGCGATTCGCACGGCGCGACGGATGCGCTCGGCGACCTGGTCGCGGTCGATGCCGCGGCGTGCACCGTCGTCACCCGTCGCGGCGAGGTGGTCGTCGCCATGGCTGACATCGTCGCCGCGAAGACCGTGCCGCCGGCGCCGGAGCGGCGCCCGCGCTGACCGCGCCACGATCCCCATGGGATCCCAGGCTGCCGGGGCTAGCGTGTCCCGCAGGGCAGTCCCTGCGAGCAAGGAGAGCGTCATGGCCGAGAACCACCACTCGAACGCCCCGCGTGGCGCAGACGGCGGCGGCGCGCCCGGGGAGCGGGTCGAGACCGAGCGCGTCGAGACCGGGCGCGTCGACGACCGCTCGCGCGACGGCTCGACGTCCACGCACGACGAGACCGACCGCACGCCGACGACGCAGGCTGCGCCGGCATCCGTCGAGCCCACGCGCATCAGCCTCGACCCGTCGCTCGACTCGCACCAGCGGCAGGGCGTCACCGGCGGCACGTGGATCGCGCTGATCCTCGGCACGCTCATCCTCGTGCTGCTGCTCATCTTCATCCTGCAGAACAACGTCCCCGCCGACTTCGCCTACTTCGGCTTCGGATTCAACCTGCCGCTGGGCGTCGCGATGCTCTTCGCGGCGATCGCCGGCGTGCTCATCGCGGCGCTCCTCGGGTCGGTGCGGCTCTTCAAGCTCGGCCGCCGCGTGCGGAAGCTCGAGAAGGAGCGCGAGACCATCAAGCGCGCCATCCGCTGACGGCCTCACGCGCGGGGTCCCCGTCCTGCAGACGTGCAGGATTCTCCCCTGTCCGGTGGTCGCGCCGCGGAGTAGCCTCGCGGCACCACGCTGGGGCGACGCCAGGCCGCGCAGGCGGCCCGCCCCGACGCCGAGGGAGCGGTCATGATCCTCGTCTGCGGAGCCACCGGGCTGCTGGGCAGCCGGATCGCGGAGCGTCTGCTCGACAGCGGCCAGCAGGTGCGGGCGCTCGTCCGTCCCGATACGGATGCGTCGGCGCTGCAGGCGCAGGGCGCCGCGATCGCGCGCGGAGACCTGCGCGGTCCGACGAGCGTGCGGGCCTCCCTCGCGGGCGTCGACACCGTCGTCACGACCGCGACCGCCGTCTCGCGCATCCTCGACGGCGACAAGGACCTCACGATCGACGACGTCGACCGCGACGGCACCCTCGACCTCGTGCGAGCCGCGCAGGACGCGGACGTGCGGCGCTTCGTCTTCGTCTCAGCCACCGGGGTCGGGCGAGGGCTCGAGCGCATGGCGCCGCACACCGAAGCGAAGTGGCACGTCGAGCAGGCCCTGCAGGCCTCGCCGATGCGCGAGGTGCTCGTGCGCAGCGAGATGTTCATGGAGGTGTGGCTCGAGCCGTTCTCGGGCATCGAGCCCGAGAGGGGGAAGGCGGTGATCTACGGGCGGGGGCAGGCGGCGCACCGCTACATCGCGATCGACGACCTCGCGGCGCTCTGCGCGCACCTCGCGATCGTCGACGAGCCGCCTCGCCTCGTCGAGGTCGGCGGTGCGGAGGCGCTCACCCGCAACCAGGTCGTCGCCGCGTTCGCCGCGGCCGCCGACCGGCAGCTGCGCGTGCGGCACGTGCCGCGCGGGGCGCTCGACCTGGCGTCGCGCGCGCTCTGGAACATGAAGCCGGCGCTCGCCTCGATGCTGGGCGTCGCCCTCTTCCACGACACCCATCCGAGCACGACGGATGACGCGCCGCTGCGCGCGCTCGGCATCGAGCCGCGGGCCGCATCCGACTACATCCGCGCATCCGTCGCCGTCCGCTGACCCCCCACACTCACAAGCGGTCGATCTCAACGGAGCGGTCGGCAGCGCGAGGGCAGTATCCCCTCGCACTACCAGCCGCTCCGTTGAGAGCCACTCGATACGATCGGAGCCCGTCGCCCAGGAGGTCCCGTGCCCGCAGCACCCGTGTCCGACACCGCCCGCGCCCACGCCGACGACCTCGCCGCATTCGTCGACGCGTCGCCATCGAGCTACCACGCGGCCGCGGAGGTCGCCCGCCGGCTGCAGGACGCGGGCTTCACGCCGCTCGACGAGGCGGATGCGTGGCCGGACGCCGCAGGCAGGTACCTGGTGGTGCGCGACGGCGCCGTGATCGCCTGGATCGTGCCCGCGTCGGCGACGGCGACGACGCCCGTGCGGGTCTTCGGCGCGCACAGCGACTCCCCCGCCTTCAAGCTCAAGCCGCAGCCGACGACCGGCCGGCTCGGCTGGCTGCAGGCCGGTGTCGAGGTCTACGGCGGGCCGCTGCTCAACTCCTGGCTCGACCGCGAGCTGCGGCTCGCAGGCCGGCTCGTGCTCGACGACGGCACCCACGTGCTCGCCGACTCCGGGCCGCTGCTGCGGCTGCCGCAGCTCGCGATCCACCTCGACCGCGGCGCGAACGACGGGCTGACGCTCGACAAGCAGGCGCACACGCAGCCCGTGTGGGGCCTCGGCGCACCGGAGTCCGCCGACCTGCTCGGCGAGGTCGCGGCCACGAGCGGCGTCGACGCGTCGCGCATCCGCGGCTTCGACCTCGTGACCGCCGACAGCACCCGAGGCGCCGTGTTCGGCAAGGACGACGCCTTCTTCGCGGCCGGCCGGCTCGACGACCTCGCGAGCGTGCACGCCGGGACGGTCGCGCTCGCGGCGGCCGCCGACGGCTTCGACGCACCGCACATCCCCGTGCTCGCGGTGTTCGACCACGAGGAGATCGGATCCGCGACGCGCTCGGGCGCGGCCGGTCCGTTCCTCGAGGACGTGCTCGAGCGCATCGGCATCGCGCTCGGCGCTGGCCGCGAGGAGAGGATGCGCGCCCTCGCGTCGTCGTGGTGCATCTCGAGCGACGTGGGGCACTCGGTGCATCCGAACTACGCCGAGAAGCACGACCCTCAGGTGCAGCCCGTGCTCGGCTCCGGTCCGATCCTGAAGATCAACGCGAACCAGCGCTACGCCACCGACGGCCCGGGTGCCGCGGCCTGGCAGGCGTGGTGCGACGCGGCAGGCGTCACGACGCAGCCGTTCGTCTCGAACAACGCGGTGCCCTGCGGCTCGACCATCGGTCCGATCACCGCGACGCGGCTCGGCATCCGCGCGGTCGACGTGGGCATCCCGATCCTCTCGATGCACTCGGCACGGGAGCTGGCGGGCGTCAGTGACCTGCACGACCTCACGAGGGTCGCGCAGACGTTCCTCGCCGCGAGCTGACCCGAGCGGGGGTTGAGCGGGTGCGCATCGACTACATCCTGCCGCTGCGCTGGGACGCCGAGACCTCGCGCCGCGAGCTCCCCGAGATGACCGCCTATCTGTCGCGGCTTCGCGACTGGGCGGATGTCGTGGTCGTCGACGGCTCGGAGCCGCAGGTCTTCGCCACGCACCATCGCGCTTGGACGTCGCTCGTGCGCCACATCCGCCCGGACGGCCCATCGACCCCGAACGGGAAGGTCGCGGGTGTGCTGACCGGCATCCGCGCCACCGACGGTCCTCACATCGTGCTCGCCGACGACGACGTCCGCTATGACCGGCGCGGGCTCGAGGAGGTCGCGCGCCGGCTCGACCGAGCGGAGATCGTCATGCCGCAGAACCACTTCCGGCCGCTCCCCTGGCATGCGCGGTGGGACACGGCGCGCTCGCTGATCAATCGCGCCATCGACACCGACTACCCGGGCACGCTCGCGCTGCGGCGCGAGGTCGCCGCTGGTGGCTACCGGGGCGACGTGCTGTTCGAGAACCTCGAGCTGATCCGCACGGTCGCCGCGCGCGGTGGCCGGGTCGAGCGAGCGAAGGATGTGTTCATCGCGCGCCGCCCGCCGAGCGCTCGGCACTTCTGGGCGCAGCGGGTGCGGCAGGCGTACGACTCGCAGGCCCAGCCGGCGCGGCTCGCCGTGGAGCTCGCGCTGCTGCCCGCCCTGCTGCTGCAGACCCGAGCGCCGCGCGGGTTCCTGGTGTGGGCGGCTGTCGCCGTCGCAGTCGCCGAGCGGGGGCGGCGGGCTGCCGGAGGCCGGACGGTGTACTCGCGTTCGGCGGCGCTGTGGGCACCGGCGTGGGTCGCGGAGCGGGCGTTCACGGCCTGGGTCGCGCTCGCGTGGCGGGCGGCCGGCGGCGTGCCCTACGCCGGCGGTCGGCTGCGCCATGCCGCGTCGTCGATGCGGGCGCTGCGGCGGGGCGAGCAGCCCGGCGCTTGAGGCGCCGGCACGAGCCCGTCGGGCCGCACCCTCCGCGCACGCACTCTCCCAGCAGCAGCGCTCAGCGGGCGGCGAGCGCGGCCTCCTGCCGCCGCACGATCTCCTCGATCCAGGTCGGCGCGAACGGCGACGTGCAGTTCGGCGGCGTCGGGTAGTCCTTCAGCACTTCGAGTCGCTGACCGATGGCGATCGCCCGCGCGCGGTGCTCGGGGTGCGCGATGCCGATCTGCGCGAGGCACGTGTTCATCGCCCACTGCAGCCGGTCGGGCGCGCCGCGCATCTCCGCCTCGATCGTGTCGAGCAGCCCGTCGAGGTCGAGCCCCTCGGGACGCTTCACCACCCGCTCGCTCGTGAGCGCCCATCCGGCGCTCGCGACCACCGCGTCTGCGTCGTGGACCCATGCCTCGCGCAGCGACTCGACCTCCGGATGCTTCTTCACGACGTAGCCGACCAACCAGTCGTGCACCTTCGGCGCGCGCGCCTCGCGCAGCATGCGGTCGAGCTCGTCCCGCGAGTACGCCTTCGGCCGGCAGAGGAGCAGCGCGAGCAGCCGGGCGGCGGTGTCGTCGGTCGCCCAGAGCTCGAGCGCGAGCTCATGCTGCGTCTTCAGCCGCTTCGCGATCGCTCGCAGCTTGCCGAGGTTCACGCCGTGGTCGTCGCCGTGACGCTCGTTCACCTCGCGCATGCGCGGGTCGTCGAGCTCAGCGAGCTCCGCCATCAGGTCAGGCACCGTCTCGGTCATCGCGACCTCCGCTGTCAGCCTACGAGCGGATGCGCCCGCGCTGGTACCCGCGGGTCGCCTCGCGCGCCGCGCGGTCCTCCGCGCTCATGACGGCGAAGACCCGCACGTCCGCGCCGGGCGGGAAGTAGTCGCGGCGACGACGCTCGAGCCCGAGCACGTACCACCACGGCGGCGTCATCGCGCCCTTCGAGCGGTTGTGCCCGCGGCACAGCGCCTGCCCGTTGCTCTCGACGGTCGGGCCACCCTTCGACGAGGGGAAGACGTGGTCGACCTCCGTCGCCGGGGCGTCGCACCGGCCCCACGCGATGAACGCCGCGCCTTCGCAGC
>JAPSJX010000012.1 GCA_031178105.1 Agrococcus sp.
CTTACTTGAGCCAGTAGATGACGAGGTACAGGCCGATCCAGACCACGTCGACGAAGTGCCAGTAGTAGGAGATGACGTGCGCGCTCGTCGCCTCCTTGTGCGAGAACCGCTTGACGGCGTAGGCGCGGCCGATCACGAAGAGGAAGGCGAAGAGCCCGCCGGTGACGTGGAGGCCGTGGAAGCCGGTCGTGAGGTAGAAGGCCGAGCCGTACGAGCTGGACGACAGCGTCACGCCGTGGCTGATGAGCACGATGTACTCGAAGACCTGCAGGATGATGAAGACCGCGCCCATGGCGTAGGTGAGGTAGAACCACTCGACCATGCCCCACTTGGCGAACTGGAACCGGCCGCCGGACCGGAACGCCTGGTGGTGCTCCGCCGCGTTCGCGCCCGCCTGGCACGTGAAGCTCGAGGCCAGCAGGATGATCGTGTTGATCGTGGCGAAGAGCACGTTCAGCTTCTCGGCCTCCGTCGAGAAGAGATCCCCCGACATCGAGCGCAGCGTGAAGTAGATCGCGAACAGGCCGGCGAAGAACATGACCTCGCTGCCGAGCCAGACGATGGTGCCGACCGCAACGGTGTTCGGCCGCCTGATCATCGGCGCCGACGGCGACGGGGAGAGCGCAGTAGTGGACACGCTCCCATCCTAGTGACAGTTCACCGTTGGGAGACGACCTGACGGGCCAGCGCGCCGCGAACACCTAGGCTGGAACCATGGATCGCCTCTTGACCTGGCCAGTCGTGCTGGAGACGCTGCTGGAGGGCGAGGATCTCGCGATCCGACAGGCCGAGTGGGCCATGGCGGAGATCGTGGCGGGGCGCGCGACGGAGGCCCAGACGGGCGGCTTCCTCATCGCCCTGCGCAGCAAGGGCGTGGTCGCCGAGGAGCTCGTGGGCTTCCGCGACGCGGTCCTGGAGGCCGCCGTGCCGCTGCCCGGCGACACGCGGGTGGTCGACATCGTCGGCACCGGCGGCGACCGCCAGCACACCGTGAACATCTCGACGACCGCGAGCATCGTGGTCGCGGCCGCGGGCGTGCCGGTGCTCAAGCACGGCAACCGCGCGGTCTCGTCGTCCTCGGGCGCCTCCGACGTGCTCGGCGCGCTCGGGCTCGTGCCGGCCGACGACGACCCGGCCGCCGTGCGCCGCATCCTCGAGGAGGCGGGCATCTCGTTCGCTTGGGCGACGCGCTTCCACCCGGGCTTCCGCCACGCGGGCCCGGTGCGCGCGCAGCTCGGGGTGCCGACCGTCTTCAACGTGCTCGGCCCGCTCGTGAACCCCGCGCGGCCGGAGGTGTCGCTCGTCGGTGTGGCCGACAAGCGGGTGATCGAGCAGTTCGTCGGCGTCTTCGCCACGCGCGGCGCGACCGCGCTCGTCGTGCGCGGCGAGGACGGCCTCGACGAGCTCACGACGACGGGCCACTCGGAGCTGTGGGAGGTCGCTCGTGGCGACATCGTCGAGCATGACCTCGACCCGCGCGAGCTCGGCATCCCGCGCGCGCAGCTCGACGACCTGCGCGGCGGATCGGCCGAGCACAACGCCGACGTGCTGCGCCGCACGCTCGCCGGCGAGCCGGGCGCGGTGCGCGACATCGTGCTGCTGAACGCCGCGGCGGCGCTCGTCGCCTGGCGCCTCGACGGCGACGTGCGGCAGAAGGATCGCCCGCTGATCGAGCGGCTCGCGGAGGAGCTGGCGGTCGCACGCGCGGCGATCGACTCCGGGGCGGCGACGCGCACGCTCGACGCGTGGCGCGCCGCCGTGCGCTGATCGCGTGAGCGGGCAGGTCGCCGAGCATCCGAGGGCGCAGCGGCAGTCGACGTGGTCGCGCGACGAGGTGTGGCGCAGCTGGCCCCTCGCCTGGGCGGACCGCGCCTCGCGCTCGCTGCTGCTCGTCGCGCTCGCGCTCGGCGGGCTGCTCGCCTGCTACGGCCTGACGCTGCTGCTGCACCGCCCGCCGTCGCTCACGCCGTCCGTCACGCTCCGCAGCATCGGCGTGCTGCTGCTGGTGCTCGCGGCCCTCGTCGCCCCGGCGTCGCGCGGCTACCGCGTCGGCGCGCTCTACTGCATCGTGCTCTTCGCGGCCGCGCAGGCCGTGATCGTGCTCATGCAGTCGACCTCGCTGCTGGGCGCGACGACCTACGGCGCGCTCGACGCGGTCGAGTTCTGCGCCGGTGCGGCGCTCGTCGTGGGCTGGTGCCTCGTGCGCATGCGGCATCCGCTCACGATCCTGATCGTCGCGCTCGGCTACGCGACCGCGGGCGCCGCCTTCTTCGGCCGGGCGCTCCCTGCACTCCGGGCGCGGCTCTTCAGCAACCCGTGGCAGGAGACGGCGACGACGCTCGACGAGCTCATCGTGCGCGCGGTGATGCTCGTGCTCGTGCTCGGGCTCGTGCTGCTCGCGTGGTGGCTCGACGGCTGGATGCGCGCGCTGCTGCCGGTCGCGAACGTGGCGGAGCCGCACGGCTCCGGCCGCGCGTCGCGCACGGGGGAGGGGCAGCGCCTGCGCTCCGCCGTCATCACGATGCTCGTCGGACTGGATCCGATCGCGCTCACCGTCGCCATCTCGGCCAAGCAGCCGATCGCCCGCGGTCGGCTCTCCGCCGACGACGACTGGTGGGCGTCGATCGTGCTCGTGGTCGCGACAGCCCGCATGACCCTCGTGGTCGTCGCGATCGCGGCAGCCGTGATCTGGCTGAGCGACCCCGTCTACCGCGCGCAGCTCTGACCGACGGACCGCGCCCCGGATCGACGGACGGACGACGGAGGGGGCGGCCGCAGCCGCCCCCTCGGCGCCGATCGATGCGGGCCGCGTCCGGTCAGGACACGTCGTCGTCGACCCAGTCGAGCGTCTTCTGCACGGCCTTCTTCCAGTTGCGGTACGTGCGGTCGCGCGCCTCCTGGTCCATCTGCGGCTCCCAGCGGCGGTCCTCCTGCCACTGCTCGCGCAGCTCGTCGAGCGACGACCAGAAGCCGACGGCGAGACCGGCGGCGTAGGCAGCGCCGAGCGCCGTCGTCTCGGCGACCACCGGGCGGATGACGGGCACGCGCAGCAGGTCGGCCTGGAACTGCATGAGGGTGTCGTTGGCGATCATGCCGCCGTCGACCTTGAGCTCCGTGAGGTCGACCCCCGAGTCGGCGTTGACCGCGTCGACGACCTCCGCCGTCTGGAACGCGGTCGCCTCGAGCGCGGCTCGCGCGATGTGACCCTTGTTGACGTAGCGCGTGAGGCCGACGAGCGCGCCCCGCGCATCCGGCCGCCAGTAGGGGGCGAAGAGCCCCGAGAACGCCGGCACGAAGTACGCGCCGCCGTTGTCGTCGACCGACTTCGCGAGCTGCTCGACCGCCGGCGCGTCTGGGATGAGGCCCAGGTTGTCGCGCAGCCACTGGATGAGCGATCCCGTCACCGCGATCGACCCCTCGAGCGCGTAGTGGGTGGGCTCGTCGCCGATCTTGTACCCGACCGTCGTGAGCAGCCCGTTCTTCGAGTGGACGATCTCCTCGCCCGTGTTGAAGATCAGGAAGTTGCCCGTGCCGTAGGTGTTCTTCGCCTCGCCCTGGTCGAACGCGGCCTGACCGAACGTCGCCGCCTGCTGGTCGCCGAGGATGCCCGTGATGGGCGTCTCGCGCAGCAGCGACTCGGACGCCGCGACGCCGAACTCGCCCGATGACGACTTGATCTCGGGCAGCATCGAGCGCGGCACGCCGAAGTCGGCGAGGATCGCGTCGTCCCACTCGAGCGACTCGAGGTCCATGAAGAGCGTGCGCGACGCGTTCGTCACGTCGGTCGCGTGCACCCCGCCGTTGACGCCGCCCGTGAGGTTCCACAGCACCCAGCTGTCGGTGGTGCCGAACAAGAGGTCGCCTGCCTCCGCCGCCTCGCGCGCGCCCTCGACGTTCTCGAGGATCCACACGATCTTCGTGCCCGAGAAGTAGGTCGCGAGCGGCAGGCCGACCTTCGACTTGTAGCGGTCGGTGTCGCCGTCGGCGAGCCGGTCGACGATCTTCTGCGTGCGGGTGTCCTGCCACACGATCGCGTTGTAGACGGGCTCGCCGGTCCGCCTGTTCCAGACCACGGCGGTCTCGCGCTGGTTGGTGATGCCGATCGCCTTGACGTTGTGGCGCGTCACGTTGGCCTTCGAGAGCGCCTGGCCGATGACCTCGCGCGTGTTGTTCCAGATCTCCTTCGGGTCGTGCTCGACCCAGCCCGCCTGCGGGAAGATCTGCTCGTGCTCGAGCTGGCCCGTCGAGACGATGCTCCCCGAGTGGTCGAAGAGGATGGCACGAGTCGAGGTCGTGCCCTGGTCGATCGCGATGACGTAGTCGTTCACCGGGACTCCTTCGTTCAGTGATGGATGTGGTGGAGCGATCAGACGGCGAAGCCGGAGACGCCGGCGATGAGCGCGGGAGCGGACAGGCCCGCGATCACGCCGCCGATGATGGGACCGGCCACCGGGACCCAGGCGTAGCTCCAGTCGCTCGCGCCCTTGCCCTTGATCGGCAGCACCGCGTGCGCGATGCGGGGCCCGAGGTCGCGCGCCGGGTTGATGGCGTAGCCGGTCGGCCCGCCGAGCGAGGCGCCGATGCTGACGACGAGGAGGGCGACGGGCAGGGCGCCGAGCGCCGCGAGGCCGCCGGGCACGCCGTCCTCGGTGCCGTTCTGCGCACCGAAGCCGATGACGACGAAGACGAGCACGAAGGTGCCGATGATCTCGGTGACGAGGTTCCAGCCGTTGTGGCGGATGCCGGGACCGGTCGAGAAGGTGCCGAGCTTCGCGCCCGGGTCCTCCTCCACATCGAAGTGCTGCTTGTAGGCGAGCCAGCACAGCACGGCGCCGATGAAGGCACCGAGGAACTGCGCCGCGAGGTACACGGGCAGCAGGCCCCAGTCGACCTCGGTGCCGCTCGCGAGGTCGCGGGCGAGGAGCCCGAAGGTCACCGCCGGGTTGAGGTGGGCGCCGGAGTACGCCGCCACGATCACGCCGGCGAAGACCGCGAGGCCCCAGCCGAAGTTGATCATCAGGAAGCCGCCGCCATAGCCCTTGTTGCCCTTGAGCACGACGTTCGCGACCACGCCGCATCCGAGCAGGACGAGCATCGCCGTGCCCACCAGCTCTGAGAGGAAGACCAGACCGAGGTTGGGTTCCATAGTCCCTGCTTTCTCGTCCACGGGCGCCGTCGCCCGTACCGCCCATCCGGGTGGTACGGCACACGATAGTGGTGGCCGCGGCCGGATCCGAGAGATCTTCGATGGGCGTGATCGAGATTCCAGCCACCGGGGCGTAGCGTGAGCGCAACCGGCCCAGCAGAAGGAGAGGCGCACTGTGAAGAAGCTCATCAACGACCCGACCAAGACGGTCGACGAGGGCGTGGCAGGCTTCGCCGCCGCGCACGCCGACATCGTGCGCGTCGTCGTCGATCCGCCCTTCGTCGTGGTGCGCCAGGACGCGCCGGTGCCGGGCAAGGTCGGTCTCGTGTCGGGCGGCGGGTCGGGCCACGAGCCGCTCCACGCCGGGTTCGTCGGCTTCGGCATGCTGGACGCCGCGGTGCCGGGCGCGATGTTCACCTCGCCGACGCCCGACCCGATCCTCGAGGCCACGAAGCAGGTCGACGCCGGCGCCGGCGTGCTGCACATCGTGAAGAACTACACCGGCGACGTGCTGAACTTCGAGACGGCCGCCGACCTCGCGCTCGCGGAGGGCATCGAGGTGCAGACCGTCATCGTCGACGACGACGTCGCGGTGAAGGACTCCCTCTACACCGCCGGTCGTCGCGGGGTCGCGGGGACGCTGCTCGTCGAGAAGCTCGCCGGTGCGGCAGCGCAGCGCGGCGACTCGCTCGACCGGGTCGCGGAGGTCGCGCGGACGGTCAACAGCCGGGTGCGCACGATGGGCATGGCGCTGTCGCCCTGCACGGTGCCCCACGCCAGCGAGCCGAGCTTCACCCTGGCGGAGGACGAGGTCGAGATCGGCATCGGCATCCACGGCGAGCCGGGTCGGGAGCGCATCGCGCTCGAGCCGGCCGACCGCATCGTCGACCGGCTGCTCGAGCCGATCCTCGAGGACCTGCCGTTCGCGAAGCGCGACCGCGTCGTGCTGCTCGTCAACGGCATGGGCGGCACGCCGCAGTCGGAGCTCTACATCGTGTACCGCCGGGCGGCCGAGGTGCTCGCCGAGCGCGGCATCGACGTCGCGCGCTCGCTCGTCGGCTCGTACGTCACGAGCCTGGAGATGCAGGGCGTGTCGATCACGCTGCTGCAGGTCGACGACGAGCTGCTCGGCCTCTACGACGCACCCGTGCAGACCGCCGCGCTGCGGTGGGGACGGTAGCGGCGCCGTGGCCGGGATGGACGGCGCCGGGCTCGACGGTGCGTGGACGAGGCGCTGGATCGAGGCGGTCGCCGCCGAGGTCGCGCGCCGCAAGCAGGAGCTGACGGCGCTCGACCGCGCGATCGGCGACGCCGACCACGGCGAGAACCTCGACCGCGGGTTTCGGGCGGTGCTCGGCAAGCTCGAGGCGCTCGACGACGATGCGACGCCGGGCGCGGTGCTGAAGCTCGTCGCGACGACCCTCATCTCGACGGTCGGCGGCGCCGCCGGACCGCTCTACGGCACCGCGTTCCTCAAGGGCTCGATGGCGGCGGGCGACCGCGCTGCGCTCGACGCGGCCGCCCTCGTCGAGGTGCTGACGGCGGCGCGCGACGGCATCGTCGCCCGCGGCAAGGCGGAGCCCGGCGACAAGACCATGGTGGATGCGTGGACCCCGGCCGTCGACGCCGCGGCGGCTGCCGGCGACGACGTGCGGGCTGCCCTCCAGGCCGCCGCGGCCGCGGCCGCCGAGGGTGCCGCCGCGACCGAGCCGCTCGTGGCGCACAAGGGCCGCGCCTCGTACCTCGGCGAGCGCGCCGTCGGCCATCGCGACCCGGGCAGCGAGTCGACCTCGCTGATGCTGCGCGCCGCGGCGGACACGGCGTGAGCGTCGGGCTCGTCATCGTCTCGCACTCCGCGCGCATCGCCGAGGGGGTGGTCGAGCTCGCCGCCCAGATGGCGCCGACCGTGACGATGATCGCCGCCGGCGGCACCGACGACGGCGGCATCGGCACGAGCTTCGACCGCGTGCAGGCGGCCCTCGGCGAGGCGGACTCCGGCGCGGGCGTCGTGGTGCTGTGCGACCTCGGCTCCGCCGTGCTCACTGCCGAGACGGCCATCGACTTCGCCGAGGCGCCCGAGCGCATCCGCATCGCCGACGCGCCGATCGTCGAGGGCGCGGTCGCCGCCGCGGTCGCCGCGGAGGCAGGGGGATCGATGGCCGAGGTGGTCGCCGCAGCGCAGCCGCCGGCCGCCCCGTCTGCCGCGGCCCGGGAGGACCGTGCCGCGGCGACCCTCGAGATCGTGCTCGAGAACGAGCACGGGCTGCACGCGCGGCCCGCCTCCGAGCTCGTGCGCACGGCGAGCCGCTTCGACGCCGCGGTCACCGTGAACGGCGTCGACGCGAGGAGCCTGCTGCGCGTGCTCGCGCTCGGGCTGGACCGAGGCTCGACGATCCTCGTCGAGGCGACCGGGGCGCAGGCCGACGACGCGATCGACGCCATCGGCGCCCTCGTGCGCGAGGGGTTCGGCGAGTAGCTACCGCGCGACGTGCGCCGCGAACTCGTCCGCGGTGACGCGTGCGGCGACGAACGAGCACTGCGGGAGGATGCGCCTGCCCTCGGCGATCGTGCGCCGGAGCGCCTCGTCGACGAGCGTGGCGCCGATGCCGCGGCCGCCGAACGCCGGGTCGACCTCGGTGTGCGGGAAGCCCCGCACGCCCTCGCCGTCGCGGTAGTCGGCGAAGCCGGCGAGCGCACCGTCCACGTGCGCCTCGAAGCGCTGGGCCTGGGGGTTGTCGACGATCTCGATCTGCTCGGTCATGACTGCACGCTACGCCTCGAGCCTGGACGGCGAGCGGGCGGGATGCGGCATGCTTGGGGCCATGCAGCTGGACCCGCGTCGCATCCTCATCTTCCGCACGGTCGCGCGGGAGGGGTCCGTGTCCGGCGGCGCTCGCGCGCTCGGGTGGACGCAGCCCGCCGTGAGCCAGCACATCCGCCTCCTCGAGGAGGAGGTCGGTCAGGCGCTGCTGCTGCGCTCGTCGACGGGCGTGACGCTCACCGAGGCCGGCGCGCGACTGCTGCGCCACGCCGACGGCATCGCGGGGCTGCTCGGCTCGGCGGAGGCGGAGCTGCGCTCGCTCGCGGAGGGCGCCGGCACGGTGACGATCGCGGCGTTCCCGTCGGCGCTCGCCGACTTCGTGCCCCGCGCGATCGCCGCAGCGCGCCTGGCGGTGCCGGGCCTGACCGCGCGCGTCATCGAGCTCGAGCCGCCGGAGGCGATCGAGGCCGTGCTCGCCGGTGACGCCGACGTCGCCGTGGCGTTCGAGTACGACGAGCTCCACGACGACGTCCAGCTCACCCGCATCGAGCTGGGCGACGACCCATCGTGCGTCGTGCTGCCGCGCGACCACGAGCTGGCCGACGGGTCGCCGGTCGAGCTGTCGGCGCTCACGAGCGCGGACTGGGTGGGTGGCTGCGAGCGCTGCCGCAGGCACCTCGAGTCGCTCGCCGCCGACGCCGGCTTCGCCCCCGCCATCCAGTTCGAGACCGACGACTTCGTCGCCGCGCAGTCGTTCGTCGCCGCGACCGGCTCGGTCGCGCTGCTGCCGACGATGGCGCTGCGGGTGCTCACGCGCGACGACGTGGTCGTCGCGCCGCTCTCGGACGGCTCAGGCCGGACGGTCTCGCTGCGGCACCGGCACGGTGCCGAGCGGGTGCCGGCCATCAGCACCGTCCTCGGCGCGATGCAGCAGCTCTGGGGCGAGCGCGAGCGCTGACCGCTCGCCGAGCGCGATGCGGGCGAGCGCGTCGGCGTGCGCCGCGCACGAGTCGATGAGCGGCACGCCGGCGTCCTCGGCGTCGACGAGGAGCATGATCTCGGTGCAGGCGAGCACGATCGCGTCCGCGCCCTCGGCCGCGAGCCCGGCGAAGGCATCGCGGAACGCCGCGCGCGACGCATCCGTCACGAGCCCCTGCGTCAGCTCGTCGAAGACGATCCGGTCGAGCTCGGCCTGGACGCCGGCCGGAGGCACGAGCGCGGCGATGCCGTGCTCGGCGAGCCGGTCGGCGTAGAAGCGCTCGGACATCACCCACCGCGTGCCGACGATCCCCAGCGTGCGCGCACCGAGGGGGCGGGCGGCGTGCGCGACGGCGTCGGCGATGTGCACGAGCGGGATGCCGACCGCCTCCGCGACATCGCCGGCGACCCGGTGCATGAGGTTGGTGGCGATCGCGATCGATCCGGCGCCCGCACGCTCGAGCGCGGCGGCCTCGCGGGCGAGGATCGCGCCGGCGCCCGCCCAGTCGCCCCGCACCTGGCAGTCGCGCACCTCGGCGAAGTCGAGGCTCGACAGCAGGATGCGCGCCGACGCGTGACCGCCGCGCGCGGCGGCGACGTGCTCGTTGATCGCGCGGTAGTACGCCTCGGTCGAGTGCCAGCTCATGCCGCCGAGGATGCCCAGGGTGTGTTCGCGAGTGTCCATGCGTCGATCTCAGCACGCGACCAGACAGTAGTCCAGCCTGTGTTCGCTGTCCGGGCCCATGGTGTTGCTTATGGGCCGGGTCGTCAGTCGATGTCGTCGTCCCCGACTCCCAGCCGCAGGCGCTGCTGGAGGCTGACCGCCAGCAGCGCCTGCGCGCCCGCGTAGGCGGACAGCACGACGATCGAGCGCAGCGGGTCAGGGATGTCGAGCACGAACAGGCCGAGCCCCAGGACGAGGACGCTGACCATGAACAGCAGCCCGCCGAGGAGTCCGGGCACATCGATCGCCGCGAACGCAGCGACGACCGCGAGGACGAGCGCGTAGAGGAGCACGGGCACCGCGAGGGGCCCGGCCCCGAGCGCGATGATGCCGCCGCTGATCAGACCCACGATCGCGTACGCGATGCCCGCGGGCCCCCAGGCGAGCGAGCGGCGGCGCGTG
Organism: Agrococcus sp.; assembly: GCA_031178105.1. GTDB lineage: Bacteria > Actinomycetota > Actinomycetes > Actinomycetales > Microbacteriaceae > Agrococcus. The sequence goes on from JAPSJX010000012.1 coordinate 10,012, forward strand.
GGCCACAGCGCCACCAGGTAGGCGATGTGCCCCAGCAGGAACATCCCCAGCAGCACGATCGTGAGGTCGGTGGTCGCGCCGAGGCCGTCCCCGAGCCCGCAGAGCACGACCGCGGCGACGTGCCAGCGGCCGACGACGTGGCGCAGGGCACCGATCGCGATGAGCGCGAGCCAGACGGGCGGCAGCATCGCCCACATCAGCACGAGCCGGAGCTGCTCGAGCAGCCCGGCGTCACCGATCCCGAGCGCGAGCAGCGTCGCGGCGGCGAGGTTCACGGCGAGCAGCGCGCCCGCGGTCCAGAACCCCAGCCGCAGCGGCCGGGGCAGCGGGACGGCGAGCATGGGCGCCATCGTTCCACGACCTCGCGTCGGGGCGGGCGCGCCGAGCCGTGTCGGCGCGACGTGCTGCCCGACGAGCGGCGCGAGGTGCCCGGTCCCGATGCGCGGTCGCCGTCCCGCGACGCCGGACCTGCCTCGGTCGGCTAGCATCGCTTCGTCAGGCGCCCCGAGCGCCGGGTCTCGAGAAATGGGGCCACGCGCGGCCGCGCGCGACACACATGGACCCCATCGACGAGGTTCGTGCAGTGCCGCCGAGCCTCCCGTCTCCTCCGGAGCACCCATGCCTGACACGCCCATCACCGTCTCCGCCGCGATCGCGGCGGAGCTCGAGCAGCACGCGACCGACGTCTTCGCCCTCATGGGCAACGGCAACGCGTGGTTCCTCGACGCGGTCGTGCGCCGCGGCGCGATGGCGCTCACCGCCGTCCGCCACGAGGCCGCGACGATCGCCGCCGCCGACGCGTACCACCGCGCGAGCGGCCGGCTCGCGATCGCGTCGGTGACCTATGGCCCCGGCTTCACGAACGCGATCACGCCGCTCGCCGAGTCGGCGCGCGCGCGCATCCCCGTCGTGGTGGTCGTCGGTGACCGGCCGACGACCGGCCCGCGCCCGTTCGACGTCGACCAGGCCGGCATCGCGACGGCCGTCGGCGCGCCGACGATCGTCGTCGGGCGGGGCGATGCGCGCGCGGCCGCACGGCGGGCCGTCGACACGGCGCTCGCCGAGCGCGGCCCGGTCGTGCTCGCGGTCCCGTACGACGTGGCCCACGCCGAGCTCGAGGGCGAGGGGGACGGCCCAACCGTCCACGCACCTGTCGCCCCGTTCATCGCGCTCGATGCGGAGCAGCTCGCGGGCGTCGCCGAGCGGCTGCGCGATGCGCGCCGTCCGCTGCTGCTGGCCGGCCGCGGGGCCCACCTCGCCGGTGCCGCGGAGGGCCTGCGGGATCTCGCAGCGCGGGTCGGCGCTCGCACCGCCTCGAGCGCGCTCGGCAGCGGGGTCTTCGCCGACGCGCAGCGGCACCTCGGCATCTGCGGCGGCTTCGCCTCCGAGCGTGCCGCGGAGGCGATCGAGCTGGCCGACGCGGTGCTGGTCGTCGGTGCCGGTCTCAACGCCTTCCAGACGCGCTTCGGCGACGCCTTCGCGCCCGACGCGCACGTCATGCAGGTGGACATCTCGGATGCGGCGACGAACGCGCGCGTCGACGAGCTCGTGCGCGGCGACGCTCGGCTCGTCGCGCAGGCGCTGCTCGCGCTCACCGAGCCGGGCGACGGCGATGCGGGATGGGCGGAGGCCGGATTCGGTGACGTCACCGCCGTCGGACGAGAGCGCGCGGCCGGCGACGAGCTCGCTGAGGACGGTCGCCTCGATCCTCGGAGCCTGTTCCACGCGCTCGAGCTGGTGCTGCCGAAGGACCGCGTGATCGTGCAGGACGGCGGCCACTTCATCGGCTGGGCACCGACGCACCTGTCCGTCGCCGATCCGGAGCGGCTCATCATGGTCGGCACCGCGTTCCAGACCATCGGTCTCGGCCTGCCGAGCGCTGTCGGGGCCGGCGCTGCGCGGCCGGAGTCGACGATCGTGCTCGTCACCGGCGACGGCGGCGCGCTCATGGGGCTCGCCGACCTCGACTCGGTCGTGCGCACGGTGCGGCGCGGGGTCGTGGTCGTGTGCAACGACGCGGCGTACGGCGCCGAGGTGCACCAGTACGCGGTGCGCGGCGTCGCCGAGGAGCCGATGCTCATCGAGCAGGTCGACTTCGCCGCGCTCGGCCGATCGCTCGGCGCGGAGGCGGCCGTCATCGAGCGGCTCGACGACCTCGCGCAGCTCGAGGCGTGGCTCGCGACGGGCGCCGACGGCGTCTTCGTCGCCGACTGCCGCATCAGCCGGCAGGTGGTCGCGCCCTACATCGTCGAGGTGCGCGAGGCGGCCATGCGCGAGGCGGAGCGCGGCTGAGCGGAGGCGGTCAGCCCTCCGGAGCGTCGCCCAGCTCGAGCAGCCGGCGGAACAGCTCGAGCACCTCCTCGGGCAGCAGCGGCTCGGCGACCGTGACGTCGTAGCGCGTCTCGACGGTCACCCGCCACAGCGGCGCATCGGGGAGCGCATGCCCGTCGAGCTCGGCGAGCCGACCGGATGCCACGAGCGTGTCGAGGCGCTCCCGGTCGTCGCCGGGGATCACCTCGAGCTCCAGCACCGCCGCGCGCGTGCGCCCCAGCATGCCGCCCGTGCGGGCGACGCGGATCGCCTCCTCCGGCGAGCCCTCGCCGGCCGGGGGCTCGCCCACGCCGACCGCCGCCCAGGCGTCCCGCACCGCGCGCGTCTCCGCCGCGTCGTCGCCGAAGCGTGCTCGTGCCGCCTCCACCGTCGCGGTCGCGAACGCCGCGAAGTCGGCGGTGGCGGGCAGGCCGCCGGTCAGCGCATCCATCCAGATGCGCCCCGCCGCCTCCCACGCGTGACCGCCGATCGCGGTCGCGGCGAGGTGGAACGCCTTGTTGGGGATCCCGGAGTTGATGTGCACTCCGCCGAGGTCGTCGGTCGTCACGACGAAGTCGCGCATGTGGCCCGGCTGCGGGTCCTTGCCGAGCACCGGGTCGTCGTACGCGGTGCCGGGCTCGGCCATCGAGCGCAGCGCCACCCCCTGCACCTGCTCGGTGAAGACGCCGGCACCGATGAGCCAGTCGGCCTCAGCGGCCGTCTGGCCGAGCGAGTGCTGCTTCACGAGCGCCCCGAGCACGTCGGCGATCGACTCGTTCAGCGCACCGGGCTGATCGCGGTAGACGAGATCGGCGGTCGACGAGATGACGCCGTGGCCGAGCTCGTGCCCGATCACGTCGATCGACTGCGTGAAGCCGGCGAAGACCTCCCCGTCCCCGTCGCCGAAGACCATCCGCTCGCCGTCCCAGAAGGCGTTGTCGTAGCGCGTGCCGTAGTGCACGGTCGCGAGCAGGGGCATGCCGGCGTCGTCGAGCGAGTCGCGGCCGAACGCATCGTGCAGCATCCGCCAGGCGAGGCCGAGGCCGTCGAACGCCTCGTCGGCCGCCGGGTCGCCGGTGGGCTCGTCGCCCTCCCACCGCACTGCCGTGCCCGGCAGCGTGGTCGTCCCCTTCGCGTCGCTCACCGTGCGGTCCGGGGCAGCCTCGCCGGGCACGAGCGTCGGGCGGGCCGCCGCGCCGCCGGGCCGCGGAGCCTCAGCACGGGCGGCTCGCGCGACGCGGCCCACTCGGAGGTCGCCGTCGAGCCGGAGCGTGCGCTCGGCGACGGCGGAGGCCGCGGTGGGCGCCGCGGCGATCCGCTCGAGCAGGAAGGGCGGCACGATGCCGTGCCGCGCGGTGAGCGCGTCGGCGGCGAGCTCGGACGGTGCCGGGGCGGCCGGGCCGAGCTCGCCGTCGACGAGCGGGGCGATGAGGCTGGACCAGACGAAGTAGCCGGCGGCCGACGGGTGGAAGCCGTCGGCGGCGTGCATCGAGGGGTCGAGGATCGCGGGCGTCGGGAGGTGGACGACGCGGGGCTCGCTCGCCGCGACCCGCTGCAGCGCGTCGTCGAGGCTTCGGGCGTGGCCGCCGATGAGCGACCGGACGGGCTGCGGCAGCCACTCGAAGGTGTCGATCTGCGGCGCGCCGGCGAGTCCGATGACACCGCCGGGGGAGAGATGCTCGCGGAGCCCGCCGACCAGCGCGCGAACCGTGCGCTCGAAGGCGGCCCGCCCGACGAGCTGCAGCGCGTCGTTCGCGCCGACGAGCAGCAGCACGACGTCCCAGCGACCCTCGATCGCCGGCAGGTGGCGCTCGAGCACCTGCGCGGCGGTCGAGCCCTCGAGGCCCTCGATGCGCCACTCCACGCGCTGCCGGCGTCGACCGGCGAGGCGCCTCGCGGTCTGCACGGCGAGCGTCTCGTCGAGCAGATCCACCCCGACGCCCGTCGCCGTGGAATCGCCGATCGCGAGCACGCGCAGGGGCGCGCCGTCGCCCTCGCCGACGGCGCCCGAGCGGGCGCCCTGCGGCTCCGGCAGCCACACGAGCGACGACTGCAGCGCCTTGCCCTGCCGCAGCAGCACCGGTGCCAGCGCGAACGCAGCGGGCCGGGCGAGGCGGTGGACGGTGCGCTCCACCCGCTTCGACGTCGAGGCGGCGGCCGCGCCGATCCGTGCTGCGATGCTCATCCGCGCCCCCGCTCGTGCCAGGCCCCGGCCGGACGGTCGCCGAGGCGACGCCGATGCTACTCGCGGCCGCTGACCGCGCACGGCGCGTCAGCGACCCAGCCGCATCCGCACGTCCATCGCGTCGCCGACGCCGACGCCCTCCGCGCGCTGCACCGCCACCTTCAGCGGCAGCAGGTACCCGCCGTCGCGCGGGAAGAGCGAGGTCGTGAACGTGGTGCGACCGATGGTCGCCTCCACCGGGATCGCGCCCCACCCGTAGGTGAGCTCGCTCGCGCTCTCGTGGATCAGCTCGGACTCGTCGGGTGGCACCGGCAGGAAGACGAAGGGCGCGGGGCCTCGCCACTCGATCGCGACCGCGCTGAAGTCGAGCTCCATGCCCGCACGCTACCGCCGCGGCGCCCGGCGCCGCGCCGTAAGGCCCGTGGCGCCGATAGCCTGGCTCCATGCAGAAGCAGGCGATCATCAGCATCGCGACCGTCGTCGGCGCGCTCCTCCTGATCGTCGCGGTCGCCCTCGCGGTCGTGCGGCCGTGGGAGCGGGCCGAGCCCGCGGGCGATGCCGCGAACGTGCCGCTCGTCGACGAGAGCACGCACATCCTCGACGACGCTGGGGAGGGAGCACCCGTGCTCGTCGAGTTCTTCGACTACGAGTGCCCGTCGTGCGGCCAGTTCCACCCGGTCGTGGAGGACCTGCGCGAGCGCTATGCCGGCGAGGTCACCTTCGCGGTGCGCTACTTCCCGCTCGCCATGCACCCCGACGCGGTGCCGGCGGCCCTCGCGGCCGAGGCGGCTGCGCAGCAGGACGCGTTCGAGGCCATGCACGTGCTGCTCCTCGAGCGGCAGCAGCAGTGGTCGGGCAGCGACGATGCCGCGGCCGCCTTCCGCGGCTACGCCGAGGAGCTCGGCCTCGACCTCGCCGCGTACGATGCGGCGATCGTCGATCCGGCGACGCTCGAGCGCGTCCAGCTCGACGCGGACGCCGCTGCCGCTCTGGGTGCGTCCTCGACGCCGACCTTCTTCGTCGATGGCGAGATGCTCGAGCTGCAGCGCTACGAGGACGTCGAGGCGGCGCTCCGGGCCGCGCTCGAGGGGTAGCGCCGCGCCCCGCGCGAGCGGGGTGATCGCGTCGCGCTGCGGTGGCAGGATGACCGCGTGCGACGACGTGCGATCCGGCCGGCCGCGGCGGCCGTGTGCGCCGCGCTGGCGCTCGTGGGCTGCGCGACCGCACCGCCGGCCGCGGAGCCGCCGAGCGCCGTGCCACCGAGCGCCGTGCCGATGCTGCTCGAGGTCCTCCAGCTGCGCGGCGACGTCGCCGGCGGCTTCGTCGAGCTGCGGGTGACGAACCAGCGCGCGGATGAGCTCGTGATCGAGCGCGCCTCGTACGGCTCCAGCGCGTGGACCGCGACGATGGTGCGCGCCGACGAGGCGCGCATCCCGCCGGGCGCGCGTCGGAACCTGCGCCTGCAGCTGCCCGAGCCCACGTGCGCGGAGGGCCCGATCGAGCACCGGGCGACGCTCGAGCTGGCGGACGGGACGGTCGTCGAGGGCGAGCCGCAGGACCCGCACGGGCAGCTCGACGCGCTCGACGACCTCGTTTGCGAGGCGCGGGCGTTCGCGAGGGATGTGGCGAGCATCCGGTGGCTCGAGCCCGGCAGCCCCGCAGACGCCTCGGGGCCGGCCGTGCTGCGGCTCGAGGTGTCTCCCGCGGCGGGCGCCGGCGAGGTGCTCGGCAGCGTCGACGAGATCGCGGCGACCGTGCTGCTCGCTCCGGCGGATGCGCAGGGCGCGCGCCTCGAGGCGCTGCCGGTCGCGCTCCAGGTCATCGCGGGCGCAGCCCCGACCGTCGTCGACGTGCCGCTCGTCCCGGGCCGCTGCGACCTCCACGCCGTCGCCGAGGACAAGCAGGGCACGATCTTCCGCATCCGCGCGACGGCAGCCGGCGAGCCGGTGGACCTGCTGCTGCCGGTGCCCGACGCTCAGCGCGACGCCCTGCTCGGCTGGGTCGTCGCGCGCTGCGCCCGCTGACGACGAGGACCTGCCGCCCCGGGGTCGGCGCAGGTGCGGCTCAGCCGCGCGGGCTCGGGCGGACGGTGAGGGTCTGCATCGCGAGGCCTACGTGCCCGCGCTCGTCGTGCAGGGCAGCGGCGGTGATGCCCTGGCCGGTGGCACCGAAGGCGACGGTGGTGTCGAGCCCGAGCCAGGGGCCGGCGGGCTCCCGCAGCAGGTGCACCGTGAGGTCGAGGTTCGGGAACATCCACGCGTCGGGTGTCGCGCGCACGGCGACGCCGTTGACGACGTCGACCAGCCCCAGCCAGCGCGCGAGCGGACTCGCGGCCTCGCCCTCGAGCAGCTCGAGCGGGCTCGTCACCCACGCGGTGCTCCTGCCCGGAGCGGCATCGCCGGCCTGTCGCAGCTCGAGCGACCGCACGAAGCCGCCGCCCCAGGCGGGATCGAAGGCGGCAGCATGCGCCTGCTCGGGCGGCGGAAGCGGCGCCGCAGCACCCCCTGCGACGGCTCCGGTGTCGCAGGCGACGCTGTGCCACGTCCGCGCGACGGCCACGTCTCGACCGGCGATGGATGCGGTGGCCTCCGTCAGCTCGATCGTGCGGCCCGGACGGCGGGTGTCGACCCGCACCGCGATCTCGTCGAGCGCGAGGAAGCCGAGGATGTCGAACGCGATCCTGCAGAGCACGAGCGGCGACCCGCCAGCCGCGGCGCGGTGCCGCTCGATCGCGTGCGTCAGCAGCCCGCCGAGCGGGGCGAAGTGCAGCTCGCCCGGCTGCCAGGCGCCGCCCGCGTGCTCGCTCGGCAGGTAGCGGCCGCCGCCGAGCGCGGTGAGGTAGGCGGTCACGTGCCCTCCGGGGGATGCAGCAGCAGGTCGGCGAGGTCGTCGAGGTAGCGCTCGAGCGGCACCGGCGCGTCCGACCCCCACCGCACCCAGGCCCGGCCGTCGCGCACGACGAGCGGTCCGGCACCTCCGACGAGCGATTCGTCGAGCGGGATCGGCTCGATGCCGTGGTTCACCGTCTCGCCCATCGGGAAGCCGCCCTGGAGCGCGGCCGCGCGGTAGGCGCGGCGCTGCTCGACGGATGCGGTGTGGTGCTGCGGCCGGCCGGGCTCCGCCACGCGGGTCGAGATGCCCGTGCGCCACACCGCGCCGTCCGCCTGCACGAGCAGCGCGCCCATCCGCCAGGCGCGGCCGAGCGAGCGCATGCGCGGCCGGCGGGGGATGCCGAGCACGGGCTTGGGCTCGACGTGCTCAGCGAGCGCCTCGTCGCGCCCGCCCGCCGCCGCGAGGCGCTCCGCGACCTCGCGGAGCGCCGAGCGCGCGTCGTCGATCGCCGCCGCGTCATCGGGGTGCACTGCCACCGTGGCATCGTACGGGCAGCCTTGGCGCCGGGGCTTCCGGGCCCGGCGCCGTCGCACTAGCGTGCGTCGTGCGACGCCCGGGCGCCGCGGGGAGGTCACCATGCCACGACACGTCGGTCCGCGCGAGGAGCACCTCGCGAGCCGGCTCGCTGCCGGGGGAGCGAGGGGATGACGCCGGAGCGCGACCTCGACCTGACGCTGTTCGGCGCGACCGGCTTCGTCGGCCGGCTCGTCGCGGAGCACCTCGCGCGCGAGGCGCCCGTCGGGACGCGGATCGCGCTCGCCGGCCGCTCGCGCGAGCGGCTCGAGGCCGTGCGCGACGGGCTGGGGCCGGTGGCCGCGGCGTGGCCGCTGCTCGACGCCGACAGCGCGGATCCCTCGAGCCTGCGAGCGCTCGCACGGCGGTCGAGCGTCCTCGTCAGCACCGTCGGGCCCTATCAGCTGCACGGCCTGCCGCTCGTCGAGGCGTGCGTCGCGGCCGGAGCGGACTACGCCGACCTCACGGGCGAGGTGCTCTTCGTGCGCGAGCTCATCGAGCGCTGGCACGCGCCGGCCCGCGCGAGCGGAGCGCGGATCGTCGTGTCGTGCGGCTTCGACGCCGTGCCCTCCGACCTCGCGGTGCACCTGCTCCATCGGCGCGCGACGGCCGACGGCGCTGGAGGCCTCACCGATACGACGCTGCGCGTCCTGCACCTCGCCGGAGGGGTGAGCGGCGGCACGATCGACTCGATGCGCGTGCAGCTCGACCGCGCGCGAGCGGATCCCTCGCTGCGGCGCGCGCTCGCCGACCCGGGTGCGCTGAGCGCGGGGGCCCACGTCACGCCCTGTCAGCCCGACGTGCACGTGCCGTTCCTCGACGCGGACACGCGGGAGTGGGATGCACCGTTCGTCATGGCGGGCTACAACACCCGGCTCGTGCGCCGCTCCGACGCCCTGCTCGGCGGCGCGTACGGCGGGCGCTTCCGCTACCGCGAGGTGCTGCCCACGGGGCGCGGCCTCGGCGGACGGGTGCGGGCCGCGGCCATCGCGGCAGGTATGGGAGCGCTCGTCGCCGGGATGGCCGCGCCCGGTGTGCGCCGCCTGATCGACCGCGCGCTGCCGGCGCCCGGCGAGGGGCCGTCCGAGGAGCGCCGGCGGTCCGGGTCGTTCGCGATGGAGACGACGACGCGCACCGAGGCCGGGCGCCGCTACGCCGCGACGGTCGCAGCGCAGGGGGACCCCGGCTATGCCGCGACCTCGGTCATGCTCGGCGAGGCGGGCCTCGCGCTCGCGGTCGACGGCGAGCGGTGCAGCCCGGAGGGCGGCATCCTCACGCCGGCGGTGGCGATGGGCGATGTGCTCGTGGAGCGGCTGCGCCGCCGGGGCTTCACGCTCGAGGTGCGCGAGCTGTGACCACGCGGCGCAAGAGCGGGCGCCCGCGAGGTCGAGGCTGCGCCACCGCTGCGTGCACCGCCGGGCGGCCTACAGCGGCACGATCCCGGTGTCGCCGAGGTCGGGCTCGCCGTCGGTGACGAGCCCCTTGACGAGGCTGACCGCCGTCGCGACCTTGCCGGGCGAGTCCCAGTACTCCGCCGTCGAGGCCGTCACCTCGAGCAGGCCGTTGTCGGGGTCGTCGGGCGTGCCGGACATGAAGATCTCGGCCGAGGCATCCCACAGCTGCTTGAGCTTCTCGCGGTCGTCGACGTAGCGCGCGGTGCCGGCGAGCGAGACCCAGCCGCTCTTGCCGGCGTAGTGCACGTTGACGCGCGGGTCTGCCTCGATCGCGGCGACCTTCGACGTGCTGCGCTCGGTGATGAACCAGACGGTGCCGGGCTCGGTGAAGTCCTGGGTGCCCATCGGCGTCGACACGAGCCCACCATCCATCGAGAGGTAGGCGAGGGAGGCGATGCGCGTCGAGCGCATGATGTCGGCGATGGTCTTCAGCTGCTCGTCGTATGCGGTCATGGGGGAGAACCTGCCACGACTGCCTGGAGGAACGCCGGGCCGTCGGGGACCCCCGGCGTCATCTGCGAGCTCCGGGCGGGCCGCGGCTAAGGTGCTCGGCATGACGACCTTCGAAGACCGCGTGCCGACCGTCGAGGAGCAGCGAGCGGTCGCGGAGGCCGTTGGGTGGCTCGACCACTTCGACTGGGCGACGATCGGCAGCTCGCTCGAGCGGTCGCTGCACGGCGTCGTCGCTCGGCAGGGCGACGACGTGGTCGGCGTGGGCAGGCTCGTCGGCGACGGGGTGCGCTACTGCTACGTGCAGGACGTCATGGTCGATCCGGCTGCATCCGAGCAGGGCATCGCGACCCAGATCGTCGAGCGGCTGCTCGAGTGGGTGCGCGCGGCGGCCCCGGCCGAGGCCGTCGTCGGCCTGTTCGCGAGCCCCGAGGCGGTCTCGGTCTACGAGGCGCTGGGGTTCCAGGCCGCGGACGGCGACCCGCTCGGCATGACGCTCAGCGTGCGCGGCTGAGCATCGCCTCGCTGCGCTGCCACAGGAGGTCGACGAGCGTGTCGGCGTGCACGAGCGGATTCGTCTGCTCCGGCGTCGCCGGATGTCGCTCGGTGTAGAACGTGCCCGGCTGCCACGTCGTGCCGGGCGTGCCGTCCACGAAGAAGGTCAGGTTCTCGCCGCCCTGCTCGGGCGAGATGAGCAGCAGGCGGGCGAGCGGCGTGCGGTAGACGAGGCGGAGGATGCTCGTGCTGCCGGTGGCGAAGCTCGTGCGCACGTTGCCGGGATCGAACGCGACCGCGCTGATGCCTGCCTCCCCGTACCGCGCCTGCAGCCCGCGGGCGTGCAGGATGTTGGCGAGCTTCGCATTGCCGTAGGCGCGGTTCGGGCCGAAGGAGCGCTCGCCATCCAGGTCGTCGATGTCGAAGCGCGCGAGCCGCCGCGCGGCCGAGCTCGCGGTGTTGACGACGATGCCCTCGCCGGCCTGCAGCAGCGGCAGCAGCAGCTGGGTCAGCAGGAACGGCGCGAGGTGGTTCACCTGGAACGTCTGCTCGTGGCCGTCGACCGTCAGCGCGCGCTTCCCGAGGATGGCGCCGGCGTTGTTCGCGAGCACGTCGATGCGGTCGACCACCGACCCGAGGTCGTGCGCGAGCGCGCGCACGTCGTCGAGCCGCGCGAAGTCGGCGACGAAGTGCTGCACGCCGAGCTCGCGCGCGACGGCCGCCGTCTTCTCGGCCGATCGGCCGACCAGGAGCAGGCGGTGCCCGCGCTCCGCGAGCTGGCGGGCGGACGCCGCGCCGATCCCGTCCGAGGCACCGGTGAGGACGATCGTGCGGGCGTTCACGACCGACCACTGTAGGGCGCTCGCCTGAGGCCGGGGCCCGCCACGGCACGGACCGCCGCTCGGGGACCGCTAGCGTGGGCCCATGTCACGCGCCGCAGCAGAGCACGCGTGAGGCGCCCGCGCAGGCGCCTCGCGCGCCGGATCGAGGTCGGAGACCTCACGTTCGGCCTCACGACCGAGCAGGCGCGGCAGGCGAGCGACGGGCCCACGATCGTGCTCGTGCACGGCATCGGCATGTCGAGCCGCTACTTCGCGCGCCTGCACGACGCGCTGCTGCCGCACAGCCGGGTGATCTCGCTCGACCTGCCGGGATTCGGCGGGACGCCGAAGCCGCCGAAGGCCGTGGACGTCGAGACGATGGCGACGGCGCTCGCCGAGGTCGTGGCCTCGCTCGACGCCGGACCGGTCGTGCTCGTCGGCCACTCGATGGGCACGCAGTGGGTCGTCGAGCTCGGCCGCCAGCGGCCCGATCTGGTGTCGCGCGTCGTCGTGATCGGTCCGGTGTCCGACGTCGCGCACCGCTCGGCCACGGCGCAGGGGCGCGCCCTCGCCATGGACACGCTGCTCGAGCCGCCCGGCACGAATTGGATCGTCACGACCGACTACATCCGCTGCGGCGTGCCCTGGTACGTCGCGCAGCTCCGGCCGATGCTCAGCTATCCGATCGAGGAGCGCGTCCGGGACCTCACGATGCCGCTGCTGATCGTCCGGGGCGAGCGCGACCCCATCGCGAGCACCCGGTGGTGCCGGCTCGTGCGCGGCAACGCACCCGTCGCATCGCTCGTCCACATCCCGCGCGCGCCGCACAACGCACAGCGCTTCGCCCCGCGGGCAGTCGCGGCAGCGATCCTCGCCCACCGCTGAACCGCGCCTACCCGACGAAGTCGGCGAGCGCCTCCAGCAGCCGGTCGATCTCGCGATCGTCGTTGTAGGCGGCGAGGCCCACTCGCAGGCCGCCGTCCACCTGCAGGCGGAGCGCGCGGAACGGCTCGTAGGCGTAGAACGAGCCGGCGGGAGCGAGGATGTCGCGGGTGGCGAGGTCGCGATAGGCGTCGACGGCGTCGCGATCGCGGAACGTCAGGAAGAGCGTGGGCGTGCGCTCCGCCGCGACCGAGTGCAGCGTGACCCGATCGCCGAGATCGGCGAGGCCGGCCTCCACTCGGCCACGCAGGCGGCGCTCGTGCTCGTCGACGGCGTGGTGCGCGGCGACGATGCGCTCGCGGCGGGTGCCGGCGACGGGCGAGAGGCCCGCGATGAAGTCGACCGCCGCGGTCGCGCCCGCCATCAGCTCGTAGGGCAGCGTGCCGAGCTCGAAGCGCTCGGGCACCGCGTCCGTCGAGGGGAGCAGCTTGTCGGGCGCGAGGGTCTCGAGCAGGGCCGGCGAGGCGGCGAGCGCCGCGCAGTGCGGGCCGAAGAACTTGTAGGGGGAGCAGACGAAGAGGTCCGCGCCCATGGCGGCGACGTCGACCGCCGCGTGCGCCGCATAGTGCACGCCGTCGACGTGGACGAGCGCCCCCACCTCGTGCGCGCGCCGAGCGACGCGCGCGACGTCGGGCTTCGTGCCCAGCAGGTTGGAGGCGCCGGTGACGGCCACGAGGCGCGTGCGCTCGCCGATCACGTCGTCGAGCCGGGCGAGGTCGAGGTCGCCCGTCGCGGGGTCGAGCTCGAGCCAGCGCACCGTCGCGCCCACGGCGTCCGCTGCCTGGATCCACGGCCGCACGTTGGCGTCGTGGTCGAGCTGCGTCACGACCACCTCGTCGCCCGGGCGCCACGTCTTGGCCAGTGCACGGGAGATGTCGTAGGTCAGCTGCGTTGCGCTGCGTCCGTAGACGATGCCCGCAGGATCGGCGGCGAGCAGGTCGGCGATCGATTCCCGGAAGGCCGCGACGGCGTCGTCGGCGTTGCGCTCGCTCGCGGTCACCGTGCCGCGGTTCGACAGCGGAGCGGTCAGCGTGCGCGCGATCGCCTCTCCGACCACGGCCGGCGTCTGCGTGCCGCCCGGCCCGTCGAAGTGGGCGATGCCCGAGGAGAGGGACGGGAACTGCGCGCGGAGCGCGGCGACGTCGAACGGCATGGGGCTCCTCGTGGCTCGGACGGTTGACCGCGGCCAGGCTACGCGAAGGCAGGCGGATGCCCGGCGGGTCGCCTAGGCTCGTCGCGTGGCGCAGCGCGGCATCTACGTGGAGGTCCGCATCGACGCGGACCTCGATGCTGTGTGGATGCGCACCCAGGACCTCGAGAGCCACGGGCGTTGGGACCTGCGCTTCTCGGAGATCGTCGCGGGGGGCGAGACGCACGGCGGCGCGATGCGCTTCACCTACACGCGCCGAGTGCCGTTTCACATGGTCGCGGGGACCGGCGTGAGCCTGGGGGAGCGGTCGCGGTCCGGCACGCGCACGTCGGCGCTGCGGTTCTCGACGGCCGATCCGCTGTCGCCCATCCGCGAGGGAAGGGGCTATTGGCGCTACGCGGCCGACGGCGACGGCACGCGGTTCGTCACCGGCTACGACTATCAGCCGGGTTGGGGGAGACCGCTCGATCTGCTGGTGCGGCCGCTGCTCGGCTGGGCGACCGCGTGGAGCTTCGATCGGCTCCGGATCTGGCTCGAGCGCGGCGAGGCGCCGGAGCGGTGGCCGCTGCGCAGCGTGCTCTGGGTCTGGCGCCCGGAGCGTCCGCGAGCGTCGCGCTGCCGCCGAGCGCCTGCCGGCGGCTCGCGGCGGGCCGACCACCTGTGCGGCGCACCCGACGCGCTCGCGCGGCTGCCGCGTCCGCGATGACGTCCATCTTCGAGCGGGCCATGGGCAGCGACTTCGCTCGCCTGCACCCGATGCTGCGGCGGCGCTTCGGCGTCGGCCTCGACGCCGGAGAGGCCTGCATCGGCACCGGGGTGATGACGAGCATCCGCCGGGGCCCGTGGTGGAGCGTGCCGTTCCTCGAGATCGGCAGGATGCGGAACATCCTCGTGCCGGACGTCGCCGACGACGTGCCGTTCCGCATCGAGAACTACCCGTACCGCGACCCGCTCGGTCGGGAGACCGTGACCTTCGTGCGGGAGTACGACATCCGCGGACAGCGGCGGCGGTTCGATGCGACGATGATCCTCGCAGGCGGCCGCATCGTCGACTACCTCGGCACGCATCAGCACCTCGCCGTCGACCTCGACCTCGCCGTCGACGACGAGGGCGGCCTCGTGCTCACCTCGGATGCGCAGCGCTTCTACGAGGGACCGGTCGGCTTCCGCTTCCCGATGTGGTCGAGCGGCCGCGCGCGGCTGCGCGAGCGGTTCGACGACCGAGACGGCAGGTTCCACGTCGACCTCGAGGTGCACAACGATCGGCTCGGGTTCCTCTTCGGCTATCGCGGGTCGTTCACATGCGAGTGGGTGCCGGCGATGGAGGCCCCTGCGAGGCTGCGGCCGCGCCGCCACGAGGCGCGCATGTGAGCGCCGAGCGCCGATGGCTGAGCCGCGGAGGTTCAGCCGTTGCCGCCGCCTCCGCCGTTGCCGCCTCCGTTGCCACCGCCGTTGCCACCGCCTCCGCCGTTGCCGCCGCCGTTGCCACCGCCTCCGGCGTTGCCTCCGGCGTTGCCGCCGGCTCCGCCGTTGCCGCCGCCGTTGCCGCCGGCTCCGGCGCCGCTGCCCGTGCCGTTGCCTGCGCCGCCATTCCCATTCCCGTTGCCGCCGTTCCCGGTCGTCCCCGTACCGGCTCCGGGCTGCTGCTCAGCCGGCTGGTCCGCCACGGGCTGCTCGACGGCCGGCTGCTCGACGACCGGCTCCTGGACGACCGGCTCATCGACGATCGGTTCCTCGACGACCGGCTCCTCGACCGCCGGCGTCGTGATCGCGGGCGGCGGCGTCACCGCGACCGCCGGCGACGACTCCGTCGGTGCGACCTCCGGCGTTCCGGTCGGCGCGCCCTGGAGGTTCAGCGCGACGACCGTCGCGAGCACTGCGATCGTCGCACCGACGCCGCCGAGCAGCACCCACGGGCGTCGGCGCGACCGGCGTGGTGCGCGAGCGGGCGCCGTGTCCGCTGTCGACGACGCGGCGTCGGCCGCTGGGCTGTGCAGCAGCGTGGGGGTCGTCGCTGCGCCGACCGCCGCGGCGGCCGTCGCGGTCGCCCCACCGGCGAGCAACGGTGTCCGGACCGCAGCCTCCTCCAGGCGGTCGAGCACCTGGCCCGCCGACGGGCGCGCGTCGGGGTCACGAGCCGTCATGGCCGTGAGCAGCGACTTCCACTCGTAGCCGAGCGAACCGGGGATCACCGGGTCGCGAGCGAGCCGCGCGCTGAGCGACTCCAGCATCGTCCCCGGGAACTCGCGCGCTCCGGTGAGGGCCTCGAGCAGCACGAGCCCGAGCGAGTAGATGTCCGACGCCGGACCGACGCGCGCGCCCGTCGCCTGCTCGGGACTGAGGTACGCCGCGGTGCCCAGCACCGTGCCCGTCGCCGTGAGGCGGGCGGCATCCACGAGCGAGGCGATGCCGAAGTCGGCGAGCTTGGCGTCGAACTCGCGGCCCGGGAGCGGAGACGGCGCGAGCAGGATGTTGGCGGGCTTCAAGTCCCGGTGGACGACGCCGTTCGCGTGCACGACCATGAGCGCTTCGGCGAGGTCGCTCGCCATGCGCGCGACGTCGGGCTCCGGCGGCGGGCCGAGGGAGAGCCGGGCGGCGAGCGTCGGTCCGTCGACGAGCTCCATCACGAGGTAGGTCACAGCGCGACCCTCGAGCTCGGTGGTGCCCGCGTCGAACAGCGTCACGAGCGCGCGATGGCTCAACGACGCGAGCAGGTCGATCTCCGACCGGATGCGCTGCAGCTCGCCGTCGTCGGCGCTCGAGGGGCCGAGCACCTTGAGCGCCACCTCGCGCCCGAGCACCTCGTCGGTCGCGCGATGGACGAGCGCCATCCCGCCGGATCCGAGCAGCCCGCCGAGCCGATACCGTCCGACGAGCACGCTCCCAGGCTGGAGCGGATCCGCTGCCTGCATGGCTGCCTCCACCGTCGCATCCATGGTACCTGCGCCGTGCCTGGATGTACCCCGGACGTCGATCGGTCGTGGGGCCTACCCGAGCTTCACGATCCGCTGCGCGATGCGCATCCGGTCCGACGAGGCGTCGCGGATCTTGCCGGTGCTCACCGCCTCCTCGACGGTGGCGATGAGCTGCGCGCGGCGCGCCGGGTCGAGCGCCCCGGATCCGAGCGCGGCCTCCGCCGAGAGCAGCGCGTGGAACTGCTCGAAGTCGGACGCCGCGTGCAGGATCGCGCTCTCGAGCACCGGCAGCGACGCCGCCTCCGGTCGTCCCTGCATGAGGGCGAGCGCAGTGAGTCGGTTGCCCTCACCGCGGGTGTCGAAGAGGAACTCGATGGTCTCGCGGGAGACGTCGTCCTCGACCGCTCGGCGCCGGGCCGTCTCGACGATGCGCTGGTTGAGATCCTGCGCGCGCTCCCGGCTGCTGGGCCGGAGGCTGCGCACGCGCTCGTACTCCGCCGCCAGCGGCTCGACGGTCGCGACGAGCGCGGCGGCGCGCTCGCTGAGCTGCGCGGCCCGGTCGCGATCGCCGCGCTCGACCGCGGCGGCCGTCTCGGCCTGGAGCCGCACGAGCTCCAGCTGCAGCTCGACAGGGCCGGCCTTGACCGAGACGATGCGCTCGATGAGCACGCCGAACGCGAGCAGCGCCGCGCCGACCACGGTGAGCGCCGCCGCGCCGGCGTCGTTGGAGCTGACGAACACCGCGGTCGCGCCGCTCGCGAGCGCGGCCGTGCCGAACGCGAGCAGGACGGCCTTCATCGCCCGATAGGGCTTCGAAGGAGCGTCGGCCATGCGTGGACGATAGTCCTCAACGCGGGGTGGGGACCAGCGTCACCGCCCCCAGCCGGCCCGCAGCCACGATCGCCGTCATCACCGTGCCGACCGGCTGTCGCCGACGGTCGGTGGGCGAGCCGGGATTGAGCAGTCGCAGGCCGCCCGGCGTCGTGGAGTCCCAGGGGATGTGCGAGTGCCCGAAGACGAGCACGTCGCACGGGTCGTCCGATGCGTGACCGAACCGCTCGTCGCAGCGACGCTCCCGCCCGGCCGACCCGCCGGTCTCGTGCACGACCGCGAGGCGCACGCCCTCGACGTCGACGCGCGCGACCTCCCCGAGCCGATCCCACAGCGCAGGGCCGTCGTTGTTGCCGGCGACGCCGACCAGCCGCTTCGCGCGCCCCTCCAGCTCGTCGAGCAGCGCGACGTCGACCCAGTCCCCGGCATGGACGACGACGTCCGCCTCGTCGACGAGCCGCCACACCTGCTCCTGCAACGCCTTCGCGCGCTTCGGCAGGTGGGTGTCGCTGAGCAGCAGCAGCCGGGTCGTCACCGTCTCAGTCTGTCGCCGGCCGCGTCAGCCGGTGACCTCGACCTGCCCGCTCATGCTCCCGACGTGCGGGTCGCAGACGAACAGGTAGGTGCCCGGCTCGAGCGAGATCTCGACCGTGGACTCGTCGACGCCGCCGACGTCCGTGCCGACGTCGACACCGCCCGGCCCGGTGAGGTGGAAGTTGTGCGCGGCGGAGCGGTCGGCGAACGTCAGCGTGTAGTCGCCCGCCGGGAGGGTGGTGACGGGCGCGCCGCTCTCGTCCTGCAGCTCGATCTCGTACGCATCGGGGTCCTCGGAGGTGCCCACCATACCGATCAGCGCGGTGCCCGCCGCGGCAGGCTCGCTCGACGCGTCGGTCTCGTCGGTCATCGCCGTCGCGCTGGGCGCGGCGGCCGCGCTCGACGCGACCGGCTCGGCCGACGGGGTCGCGCCGGTGCTCCCGCTGCATGCGGCGAGCGCCAGGCCCGCGGCGGCGATCAGTGCTGCTGCGGTCATGCGTGTGCGGGTCATTCCGGCCTCCATCGTTCAGCGTGGGTTGCGGCGAGCGTAGTGGCCCCTCCCGCTGCGCCACCAAGGCGCTGCCTATGGGTTCGACGCGGGTCGCGACGGCGGCGCGCCGGCCCGCTGCAGCCGCGCGAGCCGATCCCGCGCCCAGTCCTGTGCCCGCTTCCCCTCGCCCGACGCGAGCGCCCGACCGGCGATGGCGAGCACGATGCGCGTGCCGGTCACGACGGGGAGCGGCGAGCGCCGCAGGCCCAGGAGGCGGCGGTACGGACGCGGGATGGTCGCGACGGCGCCCTCGAAGAGCAGCCGATAGCCGATGCCCGCGGCGCCCGGCAGCACCGGGCGTCGCAGGAACGACACGACCTCGCGGACGCGCTCATCGCCTCGCAGCTCGCCGCGTTCGAGATAGCCGCGGAGGCGGCGGCGCAGCTCCGCCTCGGTCGTCGGCGGATCCCCGACCCGCATGAGCCGGCCCGCCCGCGCCCACTCCTCGACGTAGGCGTCGGCACCGCCGGGGATGCGTCCACCCCGCGTGCGGACGCCCCACACCTGCTGGCACGTGAGGAACGCGTCGGTGAACGCCAGGTGCACCCACTCCGCGAGCGCCGGGTCGCCCGCGCTGTAGCTGCGCTCGGCGCCGGCGCCATCGACGTAGTCGCCCTCCACCCGCCGGTGGAAGCGCGCGACCCGCGCCGTCTCACGGTCCGCCTGCGCGGTGGAGCCGTACGTGACGCACACGACCCAGCGCACGGTGCCGGAGAGCCGCCGGAGCGGATCCTGCCGGTAGGTCGACCAATCGTGCACGCCCGCCATCGCACCCGGGTGGAGCGCCTGGAGGAGCAGTGCCCGGATGCCGGCGACGAGCGTCGCCATGCTGCCGTGCACCGTCCACGCGGCGCCGTCCGCTGCGAAGTAGCCCGCATCGTCGCCCTCCGCGAGCTCCCGCACCCAGGCGGGCGAGCCGTCGGGGTCACCGGCGAGCGCCGTCAGGAGACGCGCGCGGAGCGACTGCGCCACTGCCTCAGCCCCGCCGCTCGCGCTCGTGCGCGAGCACGCCCTCGGCGATGTGCTGCAGCACGCCCATCCGCCTCTCCGATGCTCGGTCGGTGAGCCAGCGTCGCACGCGGGGCTCGCGCACCGCAACGCGGCCGGCCGGCGCTCGGCGCCTACGCTGGCGGGGGAGGGCTGGTGGAGCACATGAAGTTCGAGCGGTTCTGGCGGGAGCGCCGGCTGTGCATGCTGGCATCGCCGCGCCCCGACGGCTCGATCCACCAGGTGCCCGTCGGCGCCACGTTCGACGCCGAGCTGCGGCTCGTGCGCGTGATCACCTCCGGGTCGAGCTACAAGGCTCGGAACCTGCGGGCGCACCCGGGCAGCAGGGTCTCGGTCTCGCAGGTGGAGGGACGCTGGTGGAGCACCGTCGAGGGTCGCGCGACGGTCTCGGGCGAGCCGGACCGGGTGGCCGAAGCCGTGCGTCGCTACGCCGAGCGATACCGCCAGCCGCGACCGAACCCGGAGCGCGTGGTGATCGAGATCTCGGTCGACCGGCTGCTCGGGAACGTCGACGGACCGCGCTGACGCGGGCGCCACGCCGGGTCGCCCTTTACTTCGGGGTGCAGACGGAGCACGGTTGGCCACACGTCACCCGATCATCGGAGCCACCATGTACACGAACCTCCTCGCCCGCTCAGTCCACGACCTCACCGCCGCGGCGTGGTTCGGTGGCTCGCTCATGGGGGCGATCGGCCTCAACGGCGCGACTGCCGAGGCGAAGGACCCCACCGAGCGCACCAGGCTGTCGAGCCGCGGATGGATGCGATGGGCGCCGGTGCAGACCGGAGCCTTCGCCGGGCACCTGGCGTCGCTCGTGCCCATCCTCTGGAAGAACAAGGGGCGCTATGCCAGCCAGGACGGCGTGATGCGCTGGACGTGGATCAAGGCCGGCGTGACGCTCGCCGGTGCCGGCATCACGCTGTACTCGAGCATCCTGGGCAAGAAGGTCGACGCGCTCTCGGAGGAGGGCGCGGTGGGCGCCACCGAGCCGTCGGCCACCGCGTCGCCCGAGCTGCAGTCGGCGCAGCAGCAGCTCAAGGTGCTGCAGTGGATCATCCCGGTCTTCGCCGGCACGGTCATCGTGCTGGGAGCCAAGCACGGCGAGATGCAGCGGCCCGAGAACGTGAAGAAGGGGATCCTGCAGTCGCTGCCGCTCATCGGCAAGGCTGGTCGCAGCTGACGCGGCATGAGATCCGGGCGCCGCGCCGTAGCTCGCCGGGCGTAGTCTCCCGCCTATGGACATGCTGAGTGGCGGCCAGATCGCCGCAGCGGAGCTCGTGGACTGGCGCAAGCTGGGGCAGGGCCTCCATGCTCGGTACCTCGTGCGCGACTTCGCCGCCGGCGCGCGCTTCGTCGTCGCGGTGGGGGAGGCGGGCGACGCGCTCGGCCATCATCCGAGCGTGACGATCGGCAGAACCTTCGTCGACCTGAAGCTCATCAGCGACGACGCCATCTACCGCGACGGCGGGGGCACCGAGCACGTCGTCGGATGGGTGACCCAGCAGGACGTGGACCTCGCGCGCCAGATCACCGAGATCGCCGCCGACCACGGACTCGACGCCGACCCGGCGTCGGTCAGCCAGCTGGAGCTCGGCCTCGATACGGCGCGCTCGGCCACGATCGCTCCGGTGTGGGCCGCGCTGCTGACCGGCAGCGCGGAGTCGCAGGGGCGCGGGTCGCCGAGCGACGAGATCCGGGATGCCGGCGGCCGGGTGCCGAACCTGTGGTTCGGCGACGCCGTCGAGGGGCCCTCGCGCCAGCGGTTCCACCTCGAGGTCTACGTCGCACCCGAGGTCGCGGCGGAGCGCATCGCCGCCGCTGTCGCGGCGGGCGGCACCGTCGTCGACGACAGCGACGCGCCCGCGCTGACCGTGATCGCCGACCAGGACGGCAACACGGGCGTCATCTGCGTCGACGTCTCAGCAGCGAAGCAGGACTGAGCCGCAGCGCGGCGCGTCCCGCAGCGGTGCCACCTGCCACCGCGCGTCCGGGGTCGGTGCGACGGCCTCGAAGGTGACCCCCTCCTCCGGTGACCAGACGAAGCTGCCCTGCATGGCCGGATCCGTCTCGGGGAAGCGGCAGGCCGGTGATCTCGAAGGGGCCGGTGGCGGGGAGCGGGTCCAAACTCAGTGACACGATGCGCCGGCCGTCGCGGTTCACCGATGGATCCGCGAGGTGCGGGCCCGGCCCTCGTGTCCTTGATGAGGAGGTGCACTTACTACGGCGGCCGCTCGATCGCCGTCATCGCCGATGAGCTGGGCATCCCCGAGGGAACGGTGAAGTCGCGCCGATCGGCCACCACCCGACTGTCTCGATCGGCGACGGGTACGTCGACCTCGAGCTCATCAGCGAGGACGCCGTCTACCGCGACGGCCAGGGCACCGAGCACGTCGGCGGATGGGTGACCCAGCAGGACGTCGACCTCGCGCGACGCATCTCCGGGATCGCCGCAGATCATTCGCTCGACGCCGACCCGTCGGTCAGCAGCATCACGCGGAGGGGTTCATCTACGCGCCCCTACAGGGGATAGACGGGGACGGGCAAGCCCAGGGGAAGCAAGAGGGTAGAGCCCCCAACACAGGCATACCCACTTTGGAAGAATGAATGTCGGTTTTGTCCTCCAAGGTCACCGACATGAGTCTGTGGAGCTGCACAGCGTAGAGCTCGAACTCCCACGCCAACGCAACCCCGACCTCAACCATCCTAAAGAAACTGTCGTATGCTCAAAAAGCTCCTTGCCATGACAGCCGCTCTCGCGGTGACTGTCACTGGTCTCACCCTCGCCCCCACCGCAGCGGTAGCGGACACAACGGTTGCAGGTATGACCGCCACCCGTATCGCTGGAGCTGACCGTTACGCGACAGCCGCCGCCGTCTCCCGGATAGCAAACGCTGACCCGGCAAGCGTCCACACGGTCTACCTGGTCACAGGTGCGAACTTCCCTGACGCTCTCTCCGTAGCGCCAGCAGCAGCACGCCCGGGCTATGGCATCATCCTCACCCCAGGTGAGATCTTCACGCAGGAAGCGATCAACGAGCTTCGGCGCTTGGACCCGAAGCATGTCATCCTCGTCGGTGGTAACACTTCAGTGTCCAGCAACCTTGTCCCTAGGTTGAGAGATTTCCTTCCAGGTGCTGCTGTGAGCCGTATCGCTGGAGCTGACCGGTATGAGACCAGTGTTCTCATCGCAAAGCATGCGTTCCCTGACGCGAGAGAAGCCTTCATCGCTTCTGGTGAGAACTTCCCTGACGCTCTTTCCGCAGCACCAGCCGCTGCTCTTGCGAACGCTCCCGTCATCCTGGTTCCACGGAACTCCACAACAGCCGTCACCGCTGCCTGGCTGCGAGAAGAACGTCTTGCTCGCGTGACCATCGCTGGTGGCACCCCATCTGTTTCCGCTGCCGCCGCTCAGCAGATCACTGCCGCAGCCCCAGGAACTGCTGTGACGCGTATCGCCGGTTCTGACCGGTATGAGACGAACCGTCTGCTGGCGAAGGTCGGTGCGAACGGCCCCCGCGAGCGAGTGTTCCTCGCTTCCGGCCAGAACTTCCCTGACGCTCTGGCTGCTGCCGCCGCAGCCCCGAAAGTTGGTCCACTCCTGCTGACACCTTCCAGCTGCTTGCAGCAGGGAACGTTCGACATGTTGGATGACACATACTCTCCTTCCCGACTGTATGTGCTCGGTGGCACCACAACTCTCTCCGGGTCTGTCTTCAACCAGGGCATCTGCGGCAGCTCCCCCTCGGCCCTCACCGGCTTCCCCTCCGCGGCCACCACCGGCGTGCCCGAGGGCGTCACGCTGACTCCGTACACCGGGCCGTGCACGATCCAGAAGGAGAACGTCGTGATCGACGCAAAGGTCATCAACTGCGACATGCGGGTGCTCTCGCCAGGCCTGGTGATCACCAATTCGATCATCAACGGCCGCATCTACAGCGACGACGCCGGGAGCTTCAACGGCTCGTTCTCGATGACCGACAGCGAGGTGCGGGCACCGCAGTCCACAGGGACGGGCGTGGGCGACGTCAACTTCGTCCTCACGCGCGTCGAGGTCACCGGCGGCAGCCGCTCGGTGAACTGCGGAGCCTGCACGGTCCAGGACTCCTACCTCCACGGGCAGTACAGCGACCTCCGCGGCATCGACCACGAGTCGGCGATCCGGATGGGCGCCGGCAGCTCCATCCTTCGCAACACGATCACCTGCGACGCGCAGCCCGTGGAGCCGGACGCTGGATGCTCGGCTGCGCTCACCGGGTACGGTGACTTCGGCATCGTGGAGAACAACACCATCGACGGCAACCTCATCGACGGCGGCCCCGCCGGCTCGATGGGATACTGCGCCTACGGCGGCTCCACGCCCGGGAAGCCCTTCTCCGAAGGGGTCAACAACATCCGGTTCACCAACAACGTCTTCAGGCGCGGCCCCAGCGGCAAGTGCGGGATCTGGGGCCCCATCGTCGCGTTCGACTCCGCGGCACCGGGCAACGTGTGGAGCAACAACACTTGGGACGACGGGACGCCCGTGCCACCGGCGAACTGACAGTCAGGTAAAGCCTCCATCCTGGTTCACTCCCGGGTGGAGGCTTTCACTGACCGGGAGCGCCGAGTCCCAGGGCCGCGGGTCGCCCAGCGACGAGATCCGGGAGCGTCGGGGCGCGTGCCGAACCTGTGGTTCGTCGACGACAGCGAAGCGCCCTCGCTCACCGTGATCGACGACCAGGACGGCAACACGCGCGTCATCTGCGTCGACGTCTCAGCGGCGAAGCAGGACTGAGCCGCCGCACGGCGGGTCCCGCAGCGCCACCCGCGCCGCTACTCGACGAGCTTGCCCGCGACCGAGTCGTCGATGCCGGCCTCCGCGAGTCCGCGGAAGCTGTCCGGGATCGGTGCGACGGCCTCGAAGGTGACCCCTTCCTCGGGTGACCAGACGAAGCTGCCCTGCATCGCCGGATCCGTCTCGGGGAAGTCGGCGCGGTTGTGGCAGCCGCGCGTCTCGCGTCGCGCGAGCGCGCACTCGAGCGTCGCCCGCGCCGCGAGCAGCGATCCGAGCAGGTCGAAGGCGTGCGCGAGGTCGTCGAAGCCGGCGATGTCGGGATGAGCGGTGACCTGCTGTGCGCGCTCCTCGAGACCCGTGAGCGCGTCCAGCGCAGCGAGCAGGCCGCGCTCCGTGCGCACGACCCCTGCGTGCTCGGACATGAGGTTCCGCGTCTCGCGCTGCAGCCGGCGCGCGGACTCGTCGCCGCCGTCCCGCAGCAGCGCCGCGATCTCCCCGCGAGCGACCTCCACCGCCGCGGGATCGCGGCGCACCTCGGTGCGCGCGGCCACGTAGGCCGCCGCATGCTCACCGGTGATGCGTCCGTAGACGAGCAGCTCGATGAGCGAGTTGCCGCCGAGGCGGTTCGCGCCGTGCAGGCCGGACGACGCCTCGCCGATCGCGTACAGCCCGTCCACGCCGGTGCTGTGATCGCCGGCCTCGACCCACACGCCGCCCATCGAGTAGTGCGCGGTCGGTGCGATCTCCATCTTCGTCGTGGTGATGTCGAGCATCTGCAGGTCGATGAGCGTGCGGTACACCCTCGGCAGCTGCTGCAGGATGCGCTCGCGCGGCAGGTGCGAGACGTCGAGGTAGACGCCGCCCTTCTCCGTTCCGCGCCCCTCCGCGATCTCCGTGAAGCCCGCGAGGGCCACCCGGTCGCGGGTCGAGAGCTCCATGCGCTCGGGGTCGTAGCGCTCCATGTAGCGCTCGCCGAGCGCGTTCGTGAGGATCCCGCCCTCGCCGCGCGCGGCCTCCGACACCAGGGTGCCGGCCGCGTCGTCCGGCTCGAGCAGGCCGGACGGGTGGAACTGCACGAGCTCTGCGTCGCGGATCCTCGCCCCAGCGAGCGCAGCCAGCCGGAACGTGTCGCCGGTGTTCTCGTCGCGGCGCGAGGACGTGTGTCGCCAGATCCGGGTGTGCCCGCCGGCGGCGAGGATCACGGCATCGGCGTGGATCTGCACGGGCGTGCCGTCGACGATGTCGAAGCCATAGGCGCCGAAGATCGAGCCGTCCGCGACCAGCAGTCGCGTGATGTAGATCGTGTCGATGATCTGCACCTGCAGGGCGGCGGCACGCCGCATCAGGGTGCGCTGCAGCTCGAGGCCGGTGTAGTCGCCGGCGTAGGCCGTGCGGCGGTACGTGTGAGCGCCGAAGAAGCGCTGCGAGATGCGACCGTCCTCCTCGCGAGCGAAGGGCATGCCCCACTCCTCGAGCTCCTCGATCGCTCGGCGGGCACCCTTCGTGACCGTCTCGACGATGGCGGGGTCGGCCAGGAAGTACGACTCGCGCACCGTGTCGGCGGCGTGCTGCTGCCACGTGTCCTCGGGGTCCATCGTCCCGAGCGCGGCGTTCATGCCGCCTGCCGCGAGGGTCGTGTGCGCGTCGTGCTTGCGACGCTTGCCGACGGCGAGCACCTGCACGCCCCGCTGCGCGAGCTCGATGGAGGCGCGGAGTCCGGCGCCGCCGGTGCCGACGACGAGGACGGAGGTGGAGAGGATGCGCTCTGATGCGTGCGGTGCGGTCATGCCTCCACGGTACGAACGCACGAACGATACGTCCAATGCATTGTGCGACATGCTTTCATGTCGATATCGTATTGCCGTGAAGCTCGATCAGCTGCGCTCCTTCGAAGCGGTCGCGCGCATCGGCCACTTCACGAGAGCGGCCGAAGAGCTCTACCTCGCGCAGCCGTCGCTGAGCCGGCAGATCGCCTCGCTGGAGGCAGAGGTCGGGACGGAGCTCCTCCGCCGGGCACCTGCCGGCGTGACCCTGACGGCGGCGGGGGAGGTGCTGCTGCCGATCGCGCGCCGCATGCTCGCAGACGCCGGCGCCGCCCGGCAGCAGCTGGACGAGCTCGCGGGGCTCGCCCGCGGCAGCGTTCGGCTGGGCGCGCCGCCCACGCTGTGCGTGTCGCTCGTGGCCGATGTGCTCGCGGCATATCGCGCAGCGCATCCCGGCATCGAGCTGCACATCACCGAGGCCGGGTCGCGCTCGCTCGTGCAGGCGATGGACGAGGGGGCGCTCGACCTCGCGCTCGTGGTGACGCGCGGCGCGCAGTCGACCGCGCCGGCGACGGAGCTCGTGCCGCTGCTCTCGGAGGAGCTCGTCGTCATCTCCTCGGCCGAGGCAGGAGGGGACGCAGGGGAGCGGGGCCGCCCGCTCGGGACCGGGGTGACGCTGGTGCAGCTCGCGACGATGCCGCAGGTGGTGTTCAACCGCAGCTACGACCTCCGCGTCGCCACCGACGCCGCGTTCGCTGCGGCCGGACTCGCACCGACGATCGCGGTCGAGGGCGCGGAGATGGATGCGGTGCTGCGGTTCGTGGAGCGGGGGATCGGGGTGGCGGTCGTGCCCGCGATGGTGGTGATCGATCGTCCTGGGCTGCGGAGCACGCGGCTCGTGCGCCCGCAGCTCTCGCGCACCGTCGCCCTCGCGCGACGCACCGACGTCGGCCCATCCGCAGCTGCCGCGGCCATGCAGCAGGTGATCTTCCAGACGGTGGATCGCCTCGCCGCGCCCGGCACGGAGCTGGCGGAGCGGGTGTCGGTCGTGGCGCGCGCGTAGCCATCGAGCGCTGCCGGAGGTCGATGCGCAACCCGTTCCGACATAATGTGCATTATCGGCGCTTCGTGCAGGAGCGCTGAGAGGCAGCCAGTGGCCCTGCGGCGCGCGGTCAGCCAGCGGCCAGCTGCTCCAATCGCGCCCCGGTGAGGCGCTGCGTCGTCCACTCGCCGAGCGGTTCCGCGCCGATCGAGCGGTAGAAGCCGATCGACGGCTCGTTCCAGTCGAGCACCGTCCACTCGAAGCGCCGGTACCCGCGGTAGACGCACTCCGCCGCGAGCGTCGTCATGAGGGCTCGGCCGTAGCCGCGGCCGCGCTGCGCCTCGTCGACGTACAGGTCCTCGAGCCAGATGCCGTGCGTGCCGGTCCAGGTCGAGTAGGTCAGGAACCAGATCGCGATGCCGACGAGCGACCCGTCGCGCTCCACGACGTGGGCGAAGGCACGCGGCTCGTCGCCGAAGAGCGTCGCGGTGAGCAGCTCCGCGGTGTTCTCGACGGCATCCGGCTCGCGCTCGTAGACGGCCAGCTCGTGGATGAGGGCGATGATGCCCGGCTCGTCGCCGGGGTGCGCGGCGCGGAGGATGGCGCCGTCGGGCAGCGTGCGGGAGGTCACCACGGGATCCTACGGCCGGGCTCTCCCCGCGACGACGAGCTCACGACGCGGCGGTGGCCGGGTCGTCGTGCTCGTCGCGGTGCTCGATCGCGGCGGACATGCGCTCGAGGAAGCCCGCGACCGCGTGCCGCTCGGCCTCCCCCATCCCGTCGATGACGTCGATCATCCGCCGGTGCATCGCACCGAGCGTCTTGCGCACCTCGTGGTCGGTGTCGGTGGTGGGCACGACGATGGTCGCGCGTCGGTCGTCCGGATGCGGCTCCCGGCGCACGTGGCCGCTCTTGACGAGCCGGTCGACGAGCGCGGTCACGGAGGGCGAGGCGAGCTGCAGGGCCGTCGCGAGGTCGCGCTGCCGCATCGACTCGCCGCGGCGCTGCGCCTGCAGCAGCAGGCGCAGCGCGAGCAGGTCGGTCTCCCCCATGCCCATCGACGACCGGGTCCGAGCGCGCATCGCGCCCTCGGCCGCACGGTATCGCCGCAGCAGGTTCAGCACGTCGACGCTCGAGGGCGCGCTGTGCTCCGGGTACCAGTACCCGCTCGACTGCGCTGCTGCTGCTGTCGTCATCGCACGACTCTCTCTCGACTGCTGTGCAAGCATACCGCTCCGGCGTGCTACATTTCGGTCGTCGAACTAACCATCGAAGGAGCAAGGCTGATGTCGCAGACCCTGGTGCCCGGCACGGACTCCTCCGACGGCGCGTCGAACCACCCCGTCACGTGGGTGTCGCCCAGCAGCGACCTGTGGGTCGCATCGCACATCGAGCCCGATGGCGTGCACTTCCTCGGCTTCGTCGAGCGCAGCCTCGGCGACTACATCGCGGTCGACGGCTCGGGCGCTTCGAAGGGTCGCCACCCCGATCTCGCGTCGGCGAAGCGGGCGGTCGACGGCGCGTTCGAGCCGACCTCGACCGCCGCGCGGCGGTGGAGCGAGACGGGCGCCCCGGTGCTCACGGTCCGGGCGCTGCGCTCGCGCTGAGCGCCGGCGGCAGCGCTCCTAGCCGAGCGCGCCGAGGAGGTCGTCGGCGAGGTCCTCGATGTGCTCGATGCCGACCGAGAGGCGGATGAGGCCCTCGGGGATCGTCGGGGCCTCGGTCGCCCAGCGGCGTCGGCGCTCGAGCGTCGACTCCACTCCCCCGAGGCTCGTCGCCGGGATCCACAGCCGCACCCTTTCGACGACGCGATCCGCGGCCTCGGCATCCGCGAGCACGACGCCGAGCACGGTGCCGAAGCCGGGGTCGCGCACCTCCACGACGCCCGGCGCACCCCTGAGACGGTGCGCCAGCTCGCGCGCGTTCGCCTCGGCACGCTCGAGCCGGACCGACAGCGTGCGCAGGCCCCGCAGCGCGAGGAACGCCTCCATCGGGCCGGGGATCGCGCCGTGCAGGCTGCGGTGCTGACGGATGCGGTCGGCGAGCGCGTCGTCACCGGCGACGACCGCGCCCAGCACGACGTCGCTGTGGCCGGCGATGAGCTTCGTGGCCGAGTGCACGACCAGGTCGGCGCCGAGGTCGAGCGGCCGCTGCAGCAGCGGCGACGCGAACGTGCTGTCGACCGCGCTCAGCACGCCCGCCGCGCGGGCGGCGGCCGCGAGCCGCGGGATGTCGGCGATCTCCAGGGCCGGGTTCGTCGGCGACTCGAGCCACACGAGCGACGCCCCCGGCATCGCGGCCTCGACCGCGTCGGGGTCCGCGATGTCGACGCGGCGCACCTCGAAGCGGCCGGAGCCGGCCTCTGTGTCGCGCTGGGCGAGGGTGCCCTGGTATGCGTGCCGCGGCACGACGACGGCGCCGCCGTGCGGCACGAGGCTCAGCACGGCGCTCACGGCGGCCATGCCGCTCGCGAAGCTGAGGCACGTGCCGCCCTCGAGCG
>JAPSJX010000013.1 GCA_031178105.1 Agrococcus sp.
GCAGAGGCCCGGCGACGCCGTCGCTCGCGTGCGTCACCGCACGATCGCGCCGGCCTTCGGCAGCCGCACGCCCTCGGCGGGCGTGCGCAGCGGCCCGGTGCGGCCGTGCGTGGCGTACATCGTGAGGCCCACGAAGCTGAGGCCGCCGACGATGTTGCCGAGCAGCGTCGGGATCTCGTTCCAGATGAGGTAGTCGCCGAGCGTGAAGGCACCGCCCATCATGAGGCCTGAGGGGAACAGGTACATGTTCACGATCGAGTGCTCGAAGCCCATGTAGAAGAAGAGCATGATGGGCATCCACATGCCGAGCACCTTGCCCGTGACGGAGTCGGACATCATCGCGGCGGCGACACCGGTCGAGACCATCCAGTTGCAGAGCACGGCCCGCACGAAGAGCGTCAGCATGCCGCCCGCGCCGTGCTCGGCGTAGCCCAGCGTGCGGCCCTCGCCGATGTGACCGATGGCCTGGCCGACCGCATCCGGCGCCTGCGTGAAGCCCTGCGTGAAGTAGATCGCCATGAGCAGCGCCACGACCACCGCACCTGCGAGGTTGCCCAGGAAGACGAGGCCCCAGTTGCGCAGCATGCCGCGGAGCGTGACACCCGCGCGCTTGTCGAGCCAGGCGAGCGGCACGAGCGTGAAGACGCCGGTGAGCAGGTCGAAGCCGAGCAGGTAGAGCAGGCAGAAGCCCACGGGGAACAGGATCGCGCCGAGCAGCGGACTCTCGGTGCGGGTCGAGACCGTCACGGCGAACGCCGCGGCGAGCGCGAGGATCGCGCCGGCCATGAACGCGCGGATGAGGGTGTCGCGGGTGGACATGAGGACCTTCGCCTGGCCCGCATCGATCATGCGGACGACGAGGTCGGCTGGCTTCACGTACGACATGCCGTGCCTCCGGGAGTCGGGACGGCCCGGGCCGGTCGGCTCGGGTCTGTCCTCATCACTCTCGCGGTCGGGCGTTTCCCCGTGACGACCTGCGCGTTACGGTCGCGACGCGGCTTGCTCTCACCCGACGCCCGGCGGGCGTGAGGCTGCTCAGACTCTGCCGGTCACGTGCTCGATCGCCATCCGCAGGATGATGCGGTCGGGCGAGTCCGGCGGCGCCTGCGTCGACGGGTTGCCGTAGCGGTTCTGCAGCGCGACGTAGAAGGCGCCGGTGGGGTCGTCGACCACGCCCGCGAGGTGTCCGCGGATCTCGGCGTACAGGAACGGCTGCTCGGGATCGACGATCGAGAGGCTCATCGTCGGGTTGCCCAGCAGGTTCTTGAGCTTCTGCCGCTTGGACGTGTGCGTGAACCGCACCTCGTCGTCGACGACCTGGAACCACATCGGGTTCGACTGCACGGTGCCGTCGGGGCGGATCGTCGCGAGGTGCGCGATGATCGGCTGCTCGACGAGGTAGCGGTAGCGCTCGGGGATCGTCGCCATCGCCTCAGCCTGCGGCGCGGGCGTCGGCGGTCTCGCCGAGGCCGTCGAGCTGCCACACGCGCGTGCCAGCGGGCAGCGACACCGTCGTGACGGAGCAGTTCGGCAGGATGACGTCGGGGGTGACCTCCGGCACGAGCTGGCGCAGCAGCGACGTGATGAAGCCGCCGTGGGAGACGACGAGCACCTGCACCTCCGCGTCGCCGGGCACGGCGGCGGCCGCGCGCACGATGCGCTCGAGCGCCGCGTCCGCGCGCACGACGGTCTCGGCGGCCTGCTCCGCCTGCCCGCTCGCGTCGAGCTGCGCGATCGTGTCGAACAGCCCGCGCCACCCGACCTGCTCGCCGATCGCGCGGAGCGCGCTCAGCTCGCGGTCGACCTCGAAGCCGTGCTCGACGATGACCTCGCGCCAGACGTCGGCCGCGGGGCGCTCCTCGTGGCTGCCGAAGTGCCACTCGCGGAGCACCTCGTCGTAGCTGATCGGCGGCTGCGGGTCGAGCGCGGCGAGGATGCCCTCGGCGGTCGTGCGCGTGCGCTGCAGGTCGGAGGAGAACGCGAGGTCGAAGCGCTCGGCCGACAGCCGCTCCGCGACGGCGGCGATCTGCTCGTGCCCGCGCTCGGTGATCGGCGAGTCCGACCAGCCCTGCATCACGTGGTTGATGTTGTGCTCGGTCTCGGCGTGCCGCACGATGCGCAGCCGCAGCGCCCGCCCCTCGGCGTAGGCGGCGAGCTCCTCCGGCAGGTGCTGCTCGGCGCGGTCGGCCGGCCCGCTCGTGTCGTGGCGTCCCTCGGTCATCGCTTCCCCATTCGCTCGAGCATGTCGTTGTAGGCGGTCAGCTCCGCGTCGCCGTCGCGCGCGGCGGCGCGATCGGTGCGCACCTGCTCCCGCCGGTCGCTGCGCGCCCAGAGCACCACGGTGATGATCGCGAGGATGACGGTCGGGATCTCACCGACCGACCAGGCGATGCCGCCGCCGACGCGCTGGTCGGCGAGCGCGTCGATCCCGTTGCCCATCGCGCCGAACCGGTCGGCGAGCAGCAGCGCGTCGCCGGTCATGAGCGAGAGCCCGAAGAAGGCGTGGAACACCATCGCGCCGAGCAGCAGCACGAGCCGGAGCGCGTAGGGCGGGCGCGCGGGGCCCGGGTCGATGCCGATGATCGCCTGCACGAAGAGGTAGCCGGAGCCGACGAAGTGCACGACCATCCAGATGTGCCCGAGGTGCTCGGTCATCGACCACTCGAAGAGCGGCGTGTAGTAGAACACCCACAGGCTGACGACGAAGAGCCCGGCGGCGACGAGCGGCGAGCTGAGCACCTCGAGGTACTTCGAGTGCACGACCGCCATGAGCCACTCGCGGCCGCCGCGCGAGCCGTCGCGGCGCTTCCGGATCGCCCGCATCGCCAGGGTGATCGGCGCGCCCGGCACGAGCAGCACCGGCACGGCCATGCCGAGCAGCATGTGCACGAGCATGTGCAGCGAGAACTGGAACTCCTGGTAGAGGTTCAGCGCGCCGTTCGTGCACCACCACAGCAGCGCGACGCCCGCGAGCCACGCGACGGTGCGCTGGAGCGGCCACCGGTCGCCGCGACGGGCGAGCCGCGCGACGCCCGCGAGGTAGAAGCACGCGAGCATCGCGCAGATGACCGACCACAGCGGGTCGATCGACCACTGGTCGGCGAGCCGCGCCGGCTCGAAGGGCGGCGGCAGCGGACGCCCCGTGAGGATCTCGGCTGGCGTCGCCTCGGCTCCCGGCGGCACCTCGGCCACCGGCGTCGGCGTGCGCGCGAGCGCTGCCGCGACCCCGGCCGTCACGCCCATCACCGTCAGCTCGAGGGCGAGCAGCAGCGCGATCGCCCGACCGGGCACGCGCTCCCGCAGGGTCGCGGCGGGGCGCAGCATGCGCATCCGCTGCCATGCGCCGAAGCACCCGAGCACGACGAGCAGCGCCGCCTTCGTGAGCGACAGGACGCCGTAGTCGCTCAGCCAGTCGCCCTCCATGCGCACCCAGGCGGAGACGATGCCCGAGAACGCCACGACGGCGAAGCTCGCGAGCGCGAGCGAGGAGTAGCGCAGCAGCACGTCGCCGTAGGCGGCGTCCGCGACGTCGGGGGCACCGTCCGCATCGTGCCCGCGGGCGAGCAGCCCCACGTGCAGCAGGCCGCCGAGCCAGATCGAGACGAAGATGAGGTGCAGCAGCAGCGACGACACGGCGATCGTGTGGTTGGCGGTGCCGCCCGCGTGGCCACCCGAGGCGATGAGCCAGAACGGCACCGCCCACAGCACGACCGTGGCCGCGACCGGGACCGGACCGCGTGCGACGAGCAGCAGCACGGTGAGCAGGGCGAGCGCGAGCAGCGTGCCGAGCAGCAGCCGACCCGTCTCGACCTCGACGAAGAAGAACTGCAGCAGCTGGCCGAAGTCGTTGGTGGCGGTGACGGGGTTCGACACCACCTGCCGGAACGACCCGAACCCCACGAAGCCGTGCGTGACGGTCGCGATGCCGGCGGCGGCGCCCGCGAGGTCGAGCGTGCGATGCCAGTCGCGGCTGCGCGGCACGAGCGCGAAGCATGCGAGCACAGCGCCGCCGAACGCGACCGCGATCGCGACGTTGCGCAGCATCGTCGCCATGGGCACGCCGTAGCGCACGGCCGGACCGGGATCCTGCAGGCTCGGGGCTGCGGCGCCGCCGCCGAGCTCGAGCGCGGCCCACGTCGCGGCCAGTCCCGCGAGGATCGCGAGCGCCGGCGCGAGGAGACGGATGCGCTGCACCCGCCCAGGGTAGTCGTCGCCCCTATGCGTCGCCGCCGTCGGCAGGGGCCGCTCCGCTCGCCGCCGGCGGGGTCGCCTCCGCGCGCAGGAAGTAGGCGCCGAGCGACCCGGCGAGGGCGGCGAAGACACCCACGGAATACACCGCCAGCAGCAGCTGCACCACCCGCGCGAAGGCGTCGTCCGCGGTGATGCCCGCTCCGGTCACGGTCGCCATCGCGGCCTCGTACAGCGCCGTGGTGAAGTCGTCGTGCGAATCCGTGGCGTAGAGCAGCTGACCGGAGGCCAGGATGACGACCGCCGTGACGCACGCGAGCCACCCGATCCGGCTGGAGAGCAGCCGTCCCGCGGACCGCGAGCCGCGGACGCCGGCGGAGAGGATCCCGCCGATCCGCGCGACCCTCGCCACGCGCAGCACGCGCAGGGCCTGCAGCGCACGGACGAACCGCAGGAACGGGATCACCAGGAAGATGAGCTGCCACCAGTTGCGGCGCCAGAACGCGGCGCTGCCCCCCGCGACGTAGGCGCGGAGCAGGAACTCGGCGACGAACACCGCCCAGAGCACCCAACCCGCGATCGAGAGGATGCCGCTCCAGCCCGGTTCGGTGACGAGCAGCTGACCCAGCACCACGAACAGGAACAGCACGCCCAGCAGGCCCATCGGGCGGTCGAGCCGCGCAGCGAGGAGCTCGGCGGCCTCGGTCCGTGCGGGCCGGCGCCCGTCTCCGTCGATGCTCACCGCGATGCCGCCTCGGCGCGGCGCCCCGTCGCCTTCGCGTCCATCACCACAGACTACGGCGCACAGGAGGGGCCCCGCCTGACGGCGGGGCCCCTCCTGCTGCTGTGGTGGTGGTGGTGCGAGCTACTTGACGGCGGCCTTGAGCTTCGAGCCGGCGGTCAGCTTGACGCGGTGGCCCGCGGCGATCTTGATCTCCTCGCCCGTCTGCGGGTTGCGGCCCGTGCGTGCGGCGGTCTCCGTGCGCTCGGCGCTGAAGAAGCCGGGGATCGAGACCTTGTCGCCGGCCTTGACGGCCGACGAGACCTCGTCGAACAGCGCGTCGAGCACTGCCGTGACCTTCGCCTGCGAGAGGTCGGTCGTCGCTGCGATCTTCGAAGCGAGGGTCGTCTTGTTGATGGTCTCAGCCATGATGTCCTCCTGGTGGTGGCATGTCCGTCCCGCCGGGGGCGGGCATCCGTCGGCGCCCGAAGGGCTCCGACCACCCCGAACGTAGCCCTCCACCTCCGTCGGCCACGGCAGGACTGGGCCGACACGCCGCAGTTTCCGCGTGTTTCCGCGGTTCGCGAACGGATCGCGAGGGCGGATCTGCCGTCAGCGGCCTGTGAGCCGGGTCACCGTCGCCTCGCGGCGGCGAGCGAAGAGGGGCAGGAAGATCCCGATGAGCGGTCCGATGCCGAACGCGAAGACCACGGTGCCGACGCCGACCGGCCCGCCCAGCAGCCACCCGAGCAGCAGCACGGTGCCCTCGATGAGGGTGCGCACGATCCACACCCGCCAACCGGTGATGCGCACGAGGCCGGTCATGAGGCCGTCGCGGGGTCCGGGCCCGAGCTGCGGAGCGATGTAGAGGCCGGTCGCGAAGGCCAGCAGGACCATGCCGCCCGCGAGCAGCAGCACCTGCGCCCACAGCCCGTCGACCTCCGGGATGAGCAGCAGCCCGACGTCGGCGGAGGGACCGACGAGCACGGCGTTCAGCAGCGTGCCGATGCCGGGCCGCTGCCGCAGCGGGATCCAGATCAGCAGCACGAGCGCCGAGACCGCGATGGTCGCCATGCCGTAGCTCATCGGCAGGTGCACCGCGAGCCCGAGCGAGAACACGTCCCACGGGCCGACACCGAGGTCGGCGCGGATGAGCATCGCGAGCGCCATGCCGTAGAGCGCGAGGCCGACGAGCAGCTGCGCCACCCGGGCGGCCGTGTCGCGGGGGCCGAGCGCATCGATCGGCAGCAGCAGGCGTCGGGCGGCATGCACCGCGCCCGAGGTCGGCGGGTGCGGGGGCTGCTCCTGTCGGCCGGTCGTCACAGGACCATTCCACTCCATCGGGCATCCCGGCGGCGCGGGCCACTGCCCGGCAAGTGGCTCGTGCGGTCCAGTCCACTGCGGCGGCAGAATGGCCGCATGGCATCCAGGCTCGGCACGCAGCTCGGCGAGTGGCGCGCGACGACGGCGGTCGCGCAGTCGCTCGCCGACCGCATCCGCATGCTCCTGCTGGACGGTCGCATGACGGTCGGCGAGCGCCTGCCGAGCGAGCGGGCGCTCGCCGCCGAGCTCGGCCGGTCGCGGGCGACGATCGCGCGCGCCTACGAGCTGCTCGAGGCGGGCGGCTACGTCGTCCGCACCCACGGGTCGGGCACGCGCGCAGCCCTGCCGGCCCAGCGCATCCAGCGACCGGCGGCCGCCGACGAGGAGGTCATCGACCTGACGATCGCCTCGGTCGGCTCGGCCCCCGGGCTGCACGCGGCGACGGTGCGGGCGCTCGATCGGCTCGCGGGCCTGCTCGGCACGCTTGGCTACTCGATCGACGGCCTGCCCGAGCTGCGCGCTCGGATCGCCGAGCGCTACACCGAGCGGGGCCTGCCGACCGATCCCGACCAGATCGTCGTCACGAGCGGGGCGATGCACGCGCTCTCGGTCGTGCTCGCGGCGTTCGGCGAGCGCGGCCGGGCCGCGGTGGTCGAGCAGCCCAGCTTCCCGCACGCGATGGACGCGCTGCGCCGCACCGGGCACCGGCTCGTGCCGACGCCGGTGACGCCGGATGCGGACGGCACAGGGGGCTGGGACGCCAACCACCTCGTCGAGACGCTGCGCTCGCAGCGGCCGGCGCTCGCCTACCTGATCGCCGACTTCCACAACCCGACCGGCGCCACGATGCCCGAGCTCGAGCGGGCCCGGCTCGCCGCCGTGGCGCGCGCGACGGGCACGCTCCTCGTCGTCGACGAGACGTGCGCCGAGCTCGACATCGACCGCGGCTGGACGCCCCGCCCGTTCGCCGCGCACGGACCGGCGATCCTGGTCGGCTCGATGTCGAAGATCGCGTGGGGCGGGCTGCGGATCGGCTGGATCCGGGGGGACCGCGCACAGGTCGCCGCGCTCCTGGCCGCGCGCCCGTCGATCGATCTCGGCACGCCGCTGCTCGAGCAGTGCATCGCGATGGAGCTCCTCGACGACATGGACGCGCTGCTCGCGAGCACCAGCGACCGGCTGCGGTCCGGTCGGGCGGCGGTCGCGGACGGGCTCGCCGCGCACCTGCCGGGCGTCCGGATGCCGCCCATGCCGGGCGGGCTCGCCGCCTGGGTGGACCTCGGCGGTCCGTGGTCGACGGCCCTGTCGCTCGGCGCCCGGGATCGCGGGCTGCTGCTGCCGCCCGGTCCGCGCTTCTCGGCGTCGGGCGTGCTCGACCGGTTCGCGCGCATCCCGATCACCTGGGAGCCGGCGCTCACCGCGCAGGCGATGGTGAGACTGGGCCACGCCTGGCGCGCGCTGCACGCCGGCGAGCTGCCCCAGACGACCCGCGTCGCCGATACGGCGGTGGTCTGAGCGCCGCCGCGCTTGACGGCCCGCCGCATCCACGCTTCGGTGGAGCGCATGGCTGTCATCGGCTTCCACGCCTCCCACGAGCAGATCCCGCCCAGCACGCTCCTGCGGGACGTGATCCACGCGCACGAGGCCGGCTTCCAGGCCGCGATGTGCTCCGACCACCTCGCGCCCTGGCTCGACGCCCAGGGTCAGAGCGGCTTCGCGCTGTCATGGCTCGGCGCGGCCCTCGCCTCGACGCCGCTGACGTTCGGCGTGGTGCACGCGCCCGGGCAGCGCTACCACCCCGTGATCTCCGCGCAGGCGATCGCGACGCTCGGCGAGATGTTCCCCGACCGCTTCTGGGCGGCGCTGGGCTCGGGCGAGAACATGAACGAGCACGTCACGGGCGACCCGTGGCCCGACAAGGCGATCCGCGAGCGCCGCCTGCTCGAGAGCGTCGACGTGATCCGCCGGCTGCTGGCCGGCGAGGAGGTGTCGCACGAGGGGACGTTCACGGTCGACCGTGCCCGCGTCTGGTCGCGGCCCGCGACGCCGCCGAGGCTCATCGGCGCAGCCATCACGCCGGAGTCCGCCGCCAGGCACGCGCAGTGGGCGGATGGGTTCATCACCGTCGCGGGCGACGTCACCGCCCTGCGCGACGTCATCGCCGCCTACCGCGACGCCGGCGGGCGAGGCCCGGTCTCGGCGCAGCTGCACCTGTCGTGGGCGCCCGACGAAGCGGATGCCCTCGCGATCGCTCGCGACCAGTGGCGCAGCGGCACCCTCTCGCCGCCGGAGGCGTGGGACCTCGCCTTCCCCGACGACTTCGACCGCCGCACGGCCGACGCCTCGGAGGAGGCGATCCGCGCTGCGGTCACCGTCTCGAGCGACCTCGCCGTGCACGAGGCCCGCATCGCCGACATCCTCGGCGCCGGCGTCGATGCCGTCTACCTGCACCACGTCGGCCAGCAGCAGGCGGCCTTCATCGACGCGTTCGGCGAGCGCGTGCTGCCCGCGCTGCAGGTCGCCTCGTGAGCCCGCGACCGATCGAGGCCGCCGACAGCTGGTGGCGCAACGCCGTCTTCTACTGCCTCGACGTGCAGGTGTTCCAGGACTCCGACGGCGACGGAATGGGTGACCTGCAGGGCCTCGTCTCCCGCATCCACACCCTCGCCGACCTCGGCGTCACGTGTTTGTGGCTCATGCCCTTCTTCCCCACCGCCGACCGCGACGACGGCTACGACATCACCGACTTCTTCGGCGTCGACCCGCGGCTGGGCACGCTCGGCGACCTCGTCGAGGTCATCCGCGTCGCTCGTGCGCAGGGCATGCGGGTCATCATCGACTTCGTCATGAACCACACGTCGGCCGAGCACCCGTGGTTCCGCTCCTCCCGCTCGTCGCGCGACTCCCCGCACCGGGACTGGTACGTCTGGCGGGATGCGCCGCCGGCGGAGCAGGACGCGCCCGTCTTCCCCGGTGAGGAGGACTCCACCTGGACGAAGGACGAGCGCACGGGCCAGTGGTACCTGCACCACTTCCGCGCGCACCAGCCCGACCTCAACATCGCGCACCCGCCCGTGCGGGAGCAGATCGAGCGGAACCTCGGCCTCTGGCTCGAGCTCGGCGTCTCGGGCTTCCGCGTCGACGCGGTGCCGTTCCTCTTCAGCAGCAGCCCGGACCAGGCCACCGAGACGACCGGGAAGGCGCCCGACTACCAGGGCGCCGACCACCTGCGAGCCATCCAGCGCTTCGTCTCGCGCCGCAACGGCGAGGCGATGCTGCTCGGCGAGGTGAACCTGCCGCACGAGCAGCAGCTGCAGTGGTTCGAGGCCGAGGGTGAGGCGAGCGGCCTCCACCTGCAGTTCGACTTCGTCTCGATGCAGCAGCTCTTCCTCTCGCTCGCCAGGAAGGACGCGCGGCCGCTCGCGAAGGCGCTGCGCGACCGGCCGGAGCTGCCGCCCGCGAGCCAGTGGGCCAACTTCGTGCGCAACCACGACGAGCTCACCCTCGACAAGCTGGCGCCCGACGAGCTCGAGGAGGTCTTCGAGGCGTTCGCGCCCGACGAGGGGATGCGGCTGTACGGCCGCGGCATCCGGCGCCGGCTGCCGACGATGCTCGGCGACGACCGCGCGGTGCGGCTCGTCTACACGCTGATGTTCTCGCTGCCCGGCTGCCCCGTGCTGTTCTACGGCGAGGAGATCGGCATGGGCGAGGACCTCGCGGTGCCGGGCCGCTACGCGGTGCGCACGCCGATGCAGTGGGAGCCGGATGCGAGCGGGGGCTTCTCCACGGCGCCGCAGAGGAGCTGGACCCGGCCGATCCCGGGTGGCGAGTTCGGGCCGCAGCGCGTCAACGTCGCCGACCAGCAGCGGGATCCGACGTCGCTGTGGCGGCACATCCAGCAGCTAACAGACCTCTACCGCGACACCCCGGAGCTCGCGTGGGCGAGCCTCGAGGTCGTCGGCGTGCGGCAGCGGTCGGTGCTCGCGCACGTGTGCCGCGGCGACGACTGGACGATGCTTGCGCTCCACAGCCTGCGCGACGAGCGCGCCGCCGTGAAGCTGGAGCTCGCGTCGGAGGAGGGGCCGGTGACGCTCGTCGACCGCTTCGACCAGTCCTCGATCACGGTCGACGGCACGCTCGAGCTCGAGCTCGATGCCTACGGCTGGCGCTGGCTGCTCGTCACGCCGGCCGATGCGGTGATCCGGCGCGCGTGACGACGAAGGGCCCCGACCTCACGGTCGGGGCCCTTCGCGCGGAGCGGGTGCTTACCAGCTGGACTTGGTCACGCCGGGCAGCTCGCCGCGGTGCGCCATGTCGCGGAAGCGCACGCGCGAGATGCCGAACGCGCCGACGTGGCCGCGGGGGCGGCCGTCGATCGCGTCGCGCTTGCGCACGCGGACCGGCGAGGCGTTGCGGGGCAGCTTCTGCAGCCCGAGGCGAGCGGCCTCGCGCTCCTCGTCGCTGCTCTTCGGGTCGACGAGCGCCTTCTTGAGGGCGGCGCGCTTCTCGGCGTAGCGGGCGACGACGATCTTCCGCTGCTCGTTCTTCACGATCATGCTCTTCTTGGCCATTATCGCTCCTCTCGGAACTCGACGTGCTGACGCACGATGGGGTCGTACTTCTTCAGCACAAGTCGGTCGGGGTTGTTGCGACGGTTCTTCTTCGTCACGTAGGTGTAGCCGGTGCCGGCCGTCGAGCGGAGCTTGATGATCGGACGGACGTCCTGGGACTTCTTCGCCATCAGAGCTTCACCCCCCGGGCCTGCATGTCACGGACGACGGCCTCGATGCCACGAGCATCGATGACCTTCATGCCCTTGGCCGAGACGTTGAGCGTCACGTTGCGCTTGAGCGACGGGACGAAGTACGTCTTGCGCTGCACGTTCGGGTCGAAGCGACGCTTCGTGCGCCGGTGCGAGTGCGAGATGTTGTGCCCGAAGCCGGGAACGGCTCCGGTCACCTGGCATACGGCTGCCATTGGTGCCTCCATGTGGTTACCGTGGGCCTGAGCCCACCCAAGATCACTTGCCTGCGCACGCTGAACCCTGGTCCTTGCGGGGTGGGAGGCGCGTGCGCTGCGCGGCCGAAGCCGCACCAACGAGCAATGCTACGCCATGCGGCTGCCGCGCGGCAAGACGTCAGTGCGCCGGCGGGAACGCGGGCTGCCCGTCGGGGCCCATCGGCAGCGGCGTGCCGTCGGCGTAGGTCGGCCACGGGAGCAGGCCGGCCTGCTGCGGCGGCGGCGCCTGCTGCGGCGGCGGCGCCTGCTGCGGCACCGGCTGCTGGCCGGGCCACGCGATCTGCTGCGGCCACGGCTGCTGGCCCGGCACCTGCGGCATCGACGCGCCGCGCGTCGCGGGGCGCGGATGCTCGCCGCGCGCCTCCGCCTCCTGCCAGTCGATGTTGCGGCGGTTCCAGTAGAGGAGCACCGTGATGGAGGCGGCGAGGGCGGTCACGACGATCGCGGCGACCGTCGAGCGCCAGTACCACTCCCCGACGTCGATGCCGAAGGCGTCGAGGGCGAAGTGGAGCGTGAGCAGCACACCGACGAGCCCGAGCAGCGCGGCAGCGACGAGCCCGATGACCCGCGCCATCGCCGCGCGACCGCGGTCGCCCAGCGTGATCAGCCCCCATGCGCCCGCCGCGGCGGCCCGCACCACGAGGATCGTGAGCAGCACGACGCCCAGCAGCTCGGCGAAGAGCAGGTCGTCCTCCCACGGCTCACGCTCCGCGGCACCCGTGCCGTGCATCCAGATGGCGATCATCAGCACGGCCAGCAGGTAGACGTTCGCGGCGACGCCGATGACGAGCGGGGTCGCCGACCGACGTGCGAGCACGAGGTCGAGCGCGAGGAGTCCCGTGAAGGCGAGGAAGACGACCACGGTCCACACGACGCGGGACGCCTGGCTCTCGAAGTCGCCGACGAAGATGAGCACCACCGTGATGATCGTGACGATCGCCAGCAGGCAGATGCCGACGAACAGCACCGGCTGGATCCCGAGGATGCGGCGGGGGTGCGACGTCGGCGCCGGCTGCTGCGGCCGGTGCCTGCGCTGCGTGACGTCGTCGACGCCGCGCTGATCGACGCCGTGCTGGTGCGGCGCGCCGTGCGCGCTGGGCGGGTTCGTCACAGAGGCCTCCTGGGTGCTGCCGCCATGATCACAGCGATCCCTGGGCGCTCGCCGCAGGCGCGCGCCGACTGTGGACAGCCGGCAGCTACCTCGCCACGGCGCACGACGCGCAGACGCCGAAGATGTCGACGACGTGCTCGGGCTCGACGAAGCCGTGCGCGGCGGCGACCTGGCCCGCCCATCGCTCGACCGCAGCGGCCTCGAGCTCGACCGTGCGACCGCACCGACGGCAGATGAGGTGGTGATGGTGCGAGGGGGAGCATGCACGGTACAGGGCCTCGCCACCGGACTGCAGCGCATCCGCCTCGCCGTCCTCCGCGAGCGTCGCGAGCGCTCGGTAGACCGTCGCGAGGCCCACGGTCGACCCCGCTTGGCGCATCGACTGGTGCAGCGCCTGCGCCGACACGAACTCCTCGCTCGACGCGAGCGCCGCACGCACGGCCTCGCGCTGCTTCGTCGTGCGGCGCGGGCCCGGGTCCGGCGCGTCGGTGGCGTCAGCGTGGATCATGGTGTCCTCACGTCGATCGTGCCACGGACCGGCGCCGACCGGCCGCACGGACCGGACGGAGCCCGGTGACGGCCCACGCGAGGC
Source organism: Agrococcus sp. (assembly GCA_031178105.1). Taxonomy (GTDB): domain Bacteria; phylum Actinomycetota; class Actinomycetes; order Actinomycetales; family Microbacteriaceae; genus Agrococcus. The sequence continues at coordinate 12,955 of JAPSJX010000013.1, forward strand.
CGTACAGCACCGCGGCGACGAGCGCGATCGCCCCGCCCGGCGCGAGGTCGAGCCAGCGGGACGCGAGCAGGCCCGTGATGCCCGACGCGATGCCGATCGCGGGTGCGAGCACGAGCATCCACCGCCAGTCGCGCACGAGGAGCCGCGCCGCCGCCGCGGGCGCGACGATGAGCGCGACCCCGAGGATCGCGCCGACCACCGGCATGATCGACACGACCGTGCCGGCGATGAGCGCGAGCGAGAGCGTCTCCGGGATCCCCGGGCGCATCCCCGCGCGGCGGTAGCCGGATTCGTCGGCGCTCGAGAACACGAGGTGCCTGCCGGCGAGCGCCCACACCGCGCCGGCGGCGGCCAGCACCGCGGCGGTCAGCCCGATGTCAGCGCCGGTGACGGCGAGCACCTGGCCGACGAGGAACGACTCGACGTCGATCGCCAGCGGCGCGAGCGACTGCAGCAGGGCCCCGAGGGCGAAGCCCGCCGTGAGCATGACGCCCGATGCGACGGCCGGCCCCTGCGAGCGGATGCGCCCGATGCCGACGGCCACGGCGATGAGCGCGACCGCGGCGACCGCAGCGCCGATCGGCACCGAGCCGCCGAGCATGGCGGCCGCCACGGCGCCCGGGAAGGTCGCGTGGGTGAGCGACATCGTGAAGAACGCGCGCTCGCGCAGCACCACGAGCACGCCGATGAGCCCGGCGAGCGCGCCGGCGAGCACGACCTCGAGCATCGCGAGGGCGAAGAAGTCGAGCTGGGGCATCAGCGGCCCCCGCCGGCGACCGGCTCTGAGCGACCCGAGCGGCCGCGGAGCGCTCCGGCCGCGAGCGCCAGGAGGTAGCCGGCGATCATCGTCAGCGCCACCGTCGCGCCCGGGGCTGCGTCGAGGCCGAGCGCGGCCAGCTGCACGACGAGCCAGAGGCCGACCCATCCGGTGACGGCGCCGAAGAGGATGGCGACGACGACCGCCGCGCGCAGCGACCGCGCGACCGCCCGTGCCGCAGCCGCGGGGACGATGACGACGGCGAGCGCGAGCAGGGTGCCGACCGACGCGGACGCGGCGACCACCACGAGCGCGATCGCGACGGTGCCGATCATCTCCAGCCGCAGCACGGGCAGGCCCACCCGGCGGGCGCCGGCGGGGTCGAAGGCGGCGAACAGCTGCGCTCGCGCGGTCACCGCCACGAGCGCCACGCCGACCGCGATGAGGGCGAGCGCGATCCGGAGGTCGCCCCAGGTGATGGTGAGCAGGCGGCCGAAGAAGAAGTCCGAGAGGCTGCCGGCGATGCCCTCGGTCGTGGAGACGAGCACGACGCCGAGCGAGAAGAAGCTCGTGAGCACGATCGCGACGGCGGTGTCGCGGGGCTGGCCCCGGCGCGCGATGAGCGCGAGCACGACCGCCGCGACGAGCGCCGCGCCGATCGCGCCGGGCAGCAGGCCCGCCGCGCCCCCGAGCAGGGCGCCGATCGCGAGCCCCGGGAAGACCGCGTGCGTGAGCCCGTCGGCCGAGAACTCGAGCCGCCGCAGGTGCACGAGCACGCCGACGGTGCCCGCGGCCACCGCGAGCGCGAGGAGCAGCAGCAGGGGCCGCGCCATGAATGGCACGGCGAAGGGGGTGAACGGATCGAGCAGCGCCGCGATCGACGGCACCGTCATCGGGCGTCGCGACGGCCGGGCCCGTCCTCGGCCTGCAGCAGGTGCTGGTGGTGCCCGGCGTGCTCGCTCTCGTGGTGCTCGGTGGTGGCGAGCGTGTGCCCGTCGATCTCCATCACGTGCGAGGCGAACGCGGCCTCGACGCGCTCGAGCGTGAGCACGCATCCGGTCTCGTCGAACGCGATCTGCCGCTGGTTGACGAGCAGCGTGCGGTCGCAGACGGCGCGGGCGAGCTCGAGGTCGTGCGTGGAGATGATGAGCGCGACGCCGCGCGCCTTGAGGGCGCGGATGGTGTCGAGGAGCGCGTCGCGCGAGCCCTGATCGAGTCCGTTGAAGGGCTCGTCGAGCAGCAGCAGCCGCGGCTCGCTCGCGAGGGCGCGGGCGAGGAGCCCGCGCTGGCGCTGCCCACCGGAGAGGTCGCCGAAGCGGGTGCGGCGCTGCGCGGTGAGGGCGACCGCGTCGAGCGCGTCGGTGACGATGCGCCGGTCGGCGGCGCCCGGCCACCGCAGCCCGAGGCGCGGCGTGCGGCCCATCGCGACGACCTGCTCGAGCGTCACCGGGAAGGCCGGGTCGATCTCGCTCGACTGCGGCAGCGAACCGATGTCACCGCGACCCGTCGGCACGCGGAAGACCCGCGCCTCGTGCTGCGCCTGACCCAGGAGACCGGCGAGCAGCGTCGACTTGCCGGCGCCGTTCGGCCCGATGAGCGCGACCGCCTCGCCCGCGCGGACCTGGAAGCCGACGTCGGTGAGCACCGGCGCCGCGCCGTAGCCGAACGCCGCGTCGGCGACCTCGACGACCGTCGCGTCGGAGGGCACCGCCGTGCTCGCGCTCATGAGAGCGATCCTGGCACCGGCAGCGGCTCCGCACCCCATCCGGTGACGAGCGCCGTCGTGTTGTGGATCTGCGAAGCGATGTAGGTGCCCGTCGGCGAGCCCTCGACGCCCAGCGCGTCCGCGGCGAGCGCGTCCTCGCCCTGGCGCAGCTCGACGCCCGCCTCGCGGGCGATGGTCGCGGCCAGCTGGGGGTCGATCGCGTTCTCGCTGAACACCACCCGCGCCCCGGTCTCGCGGATCTCGGCGACGAGCTCGTCGATGTGCGCCGCGCTCGCGTCGGCGCTGTCGTCCAGGCTCGGCAGCACCGTGCCGACGACCTGCACGTCGAACGCGCGCTCGAGGTAGCCGAACGTGTCGTGCGTCGTGACGACGAGGCGCTCCGCGACCGGCACCTGCTCGATCGACGCGCGCATCCACGCCTCGAGCTCGTGCAGCTCGGTCAGGTACGCCTGGGCGGAGGCGGCGATGTCGGCCTCCGGGTCGGCGGCGATCACGGCATCGCGCACGGCCTCGGCCTGCGCGATGGCGTTCGCCGGATCGGTCCACACGTGCGGGTCGAAGGCGCCGTGGTCGTGGCCCTCGTGGCCCTCCTCCTCGGCGGGCTCCTCCTCGGCGTGCGCGGCGTGCTCCTCGGCCGACTCGCCGGCGTGCTCGCCGGCGTGCTCGCCGGCGTGCTCCTCCTCGGCGTGGTCGTGGCCCTCGTGCGGGTCGTCCTCGGCGGGGATCAGCTCGAGCCCCGCGGAGGTGTCGACGATCGTGCCGGTGAAGCCTGAGGCCTCGACCGTGCTGTCGAGCCACGTCTCGAGCCCGGCGCCGCTGATCACCAGCAGGTCGGCGCTCGCGAGCGCCGACAGGGCGGAGGGGCCGGGATCGAACGCGTGGGCGGAGCTGCCCGGCTCGAGCAGGCTCGTCACGGTCGCGGCGTCGCCGACGACCTCGCTCGTGATGTCGGCGAGCTGGGTGGTCGTCGCGACGATGCGGAGGCCGTCGTCGGTCGCGTCCCGACCCGGCGCGGTGCCTGCGCATCCGGTCAGGACGAGGGCCGTGGCGCCGAGCGCGCCGACGGCGGAGAGGTTGCGCATGCGTGATCCTTGTCCGGCACGACCACCTGCCGTGCGGAGCCACGCTAGCCGCTGTTGAGAACGATTGTCAATCGCATGCAGCCTCCGAGCGATCGTCAGCGCGCGGGTCTAGGCTTCCCGCCATGGAGCGCTCCCACGGCACGTCGCAGTCCGCCATCATCGCCGCCCTCGCGGCGCAGCCCTCGATCCATCCGGCGCACGAGCTCGAGCGCCGCATCGGCTTCCTCGTCGACTACCTCGCCGCCACCGGTGCGAAGGGCTTCGTGCTCGGCATCTCCGGCGGGCAGGACTCGACGCTCGCGGGTCGCATGGCGCAGCTCGCCGTCGAGCGCTGCCGGGCCGCGGGGGCCGACGTCTCGTTCGTGGCGGTGCGCCTGCCCTACGGCGTGCAGCACGACGAGGCCGACGCGCAGCTCGCGCTCGACTTCATCGGCGCCGACCGCGCGGTGGTCGTGGACGTCAAGCCCGGCGTGGACGAGCTCGAGCGCGAGGTCGAGGCGGCGATCGGCGAGGTCGTCGACTACCACAAGGGCAACGTCAAGGCGCGGGCGCGGATGGTCGTGCAGTACGCGATCGCCGGGCAGCTCGGCATGCTCGTGCTCGGGACGGACCACGCCGCCGAGGCCGTGACCGGCTTCTTCACGAAGTACGGCGACGGCGGCGCCGACGTGCTGCCGCTGTCGGGGCTGACGAAGGGCCAGGGCAAGCAGCTGCTGCAGGAGCTCGGCGCGCCCGACCGGCTGTGGCAGAAGGAGCCGACCGCCGACCTGCTCGACGGCAAGCCCGGGCAGGCGGACGAGCACGAGCTCGGGGTCAGCTACGACGAGATCGACGCGTTCCTGCGCGGTGAGGACGTCGCCGACGACGTCGCGAGCGAGATCGTGGGGAAGTACGACCGCACGGAGCACAAGCGCCGGATGCCGGTCGCGCCGAGCGACGACTGGTGGCGCTGAGCGTCGCCCCCCGCTAGTCGAGCAGCAGCGCCGGCTCCTCCAGGATCGACGCGACGTCGGCGACGAAGCGGCTGATGACGTCGCCGTCGATCGCGCGGTGGTCGAACGATCCGCCCACGGTCGTCACCCAGCGCGGGCGCACCTCGCCGTCGACGACCCACGGCTTCTGCCGGATCGTGCCCAGCGCGATGATGCCGGTCTCGCCCGGGTTGAGGATCGGCGTGCCGGTGTCCATGCCGAACACCCCGATGTTCGTGATCGTGAACGTGCCGTGCTGCATGTCGGCCGGCTGCGTCCTGCCTTCGCGGGCGGTCGTCGTCAGCTGCTGGAGCGACCTGGCGAGCTCGAGCAGCGACATCTGCTGCGCGTCCTTCACGTTCGGCACGAGCAGCCCGCGCGGCGTCGCCGCGGCGATGCCGAGGTTCACGTAGTGGTGCACGACGAGCTCGTCGCCCGTGAACGTGGAGTTCACCTGCGGCGACCGCCTGATCGCCCACAGGATCGCCTTCGCCATGATCAGCAGCGGCGACACCTTCACGTCGGCGAAGTCGGCCGACGCCTTGAGCCGCTGGACGAACTCCATCGTCCGCGTCGCATCCACGTCGGTGAACACCGACACGTGCGGCGCCGTGAAGGCGGAGTCGACCATGCCCTGCGCGATGACCTTGCGCACGCCCTTCACCGGGATGCGCTCCTCGCGACCGCCGGACCACTCGGGCGCCTGCAGGTTCCGGAACACGCTCGCCTGCTTCGCCGACTGGACGACGTCGTCGCGCGTCACCTCGCCCGCGAGGCCCGTCCCGACGACCGCGGCGAGGTCGACGCCGAGGTCCTTCGCGAGCTTGCGGATCGGCGGCTTCGCGATCACGGGCGTCGCGGATGCGGCGGGCACCGAGGCGGGCGGGGCCGGTCGCGCGGACGCGACCGGGGGCGGCACGTCGCGCACGGTGTGCGGCTTGCGTCGCCGCGTCTCCGCGCCGCCGCGCACGCCGTAGCCGACCAGCACGGCGCCGCCCTCCTCGTCGCGATCTACCGTCTGCTGGGTGTCGATCGTCGTCTCCACCGCGTCGGCGTCGCCGCCGGAGACGCGGATGATCGGGGTGCCGACCTCGACGGTCTGGCCCTCCTCGACCAGCAGCGCCTCGACGGTGCCGTCGAACGGGCTGGGCAGCTCGACGAGCGACTTGGCGGTCTCCACCTCGAGCAGCACGTCGTTCACGTGCACGGCATCGCCGGGCTGCACGCGCCACGTGACGATCTCGGCCTCGGTGAGGCCCTCGCCCGGATCGGGCAGCCTGAACTCCTGCATCGGTCGTCCTAACGTCGGTGCGGTCAGTAGGCCAGCGAGCGGTCGACCGCGTCGAGCACGCGGTCGGCGTCGGGCAGGTAGATGTCTTCCAGCTGTGCGGGCGGGAAGGGCGTGTCGAAGCCCGAGACCCGCAGCACCGGCGCCTCGAGCGAGTAGAACGCGCGCTCGGCGATGGTCGCCGCGATCTCGGAGCCGACCGACACGTGGCCGGGCGCCTCCTGCGCCACGATCACGCGACCCGTGCGCTGCGCCGACTCGACGAGCGGCGCCCAGTCGATCGGCGACAGCGAGCGCAGGTCGACGACCTCGCACGACGTGCCCTCGCCCTCGGCGATCTGCGCCGCCTGCAGCAGCACGTGGACCATCGCGCCGTGGCCGATGAGGGTGACGTCGCTCCCCGGCTTCGCCACGACCGCCTGGTGCAGCCGGGCTGCGGGCGCCGGCAGCACCTCGCCCTTCGACCAGTACTTCGACTTCGGCTCGAGGAAGATCACCGGATCGTCGCTCTCGATCGCCTGCCGCAGCATCCAGTGCGCGTCGTTCGCGGTCGACGGGCTCACGACCCGGAGGCCCGCAGTGTGCGCGAAGTACGCCTCCGGGCTCTCCTGGTGGTGCTCGACGGCGCCGATGTGGCCGCCGTAGGGGATGCGGATGACGATCGGCATCGACACGCGGCCCTTGTGGCGGGCGGTCATCTTCGCCAGCTGCGAGACGATCTGGTCGAAGCCCGGGTAGACGAAGCCGTCGAACTGGATCTCGATGACCGGCCGGTAGCCGCGCATCGCGAGCCCGATGGCGGTGCCGATGATGCCGGACTCCGCGAGCGGCGTGTCGAGCACCCGCTGCTCGCCGAACTCGGCGTGCAGCCCGTCGGTGATGCGGAAGACGCCGCCGAGCGGGCCGATGTCCTCGCCCATCAGCAGCACCTTGTCGTCGGCGCGCATCGCCTCCCGCAGCGCGGCGTTCAGCGCCTTCGCGATGGGCATCGTGACGGATGCCGCGGGATGGCCCGGCTGCGCGAGCTGGGTCTGGGTGTCGCTCGTCATGCGTCGCCTCCGAAGCCGGCCTCGAACTCGGCGAGCGCGCGCTTCTGCTCGAGCACCAGGGGGTGCGGCTCGCTGTACACGTGGTCGAAGATGTCGTCGCTCGCGGCGGTGCCGGCGACGAGCATGCGTCGCCGCATGTCGGCGGCGAGCTCGACCGCCTCCCGGTCCTGCTCGGCGAGCGTCGCGTCGTCGACGCCGAGCTCGCGCAGGTGCGCGGCGAGCCGCGCGATCGGGTCGCGCCTGCGCCACGACTCCTCCTCGTCGGAGGGGCGGTAGCGCGTCGGGTCGTCGCTCGTGGTGTGCGCGCCCATCCGGTACGTGTCGGCCTCGACGTACCCGGGCCGACCCTGCCTGGCCGCGTCGAGCATCCGACGCGTCACCGCGAACGACGCGAGCGGGTCGTTGCCGTCGACCCAGGCGGCATCGAGCCCGAAGCCGCGGGCGCGCTCGTGCAGCGGGGTGCGGCTCTGCCGCGTGGACGGCACCGAGATGGCCCACTTGTTGTTCTGCACGAAGAAGACGATGGGCGCGTCGTAGCTCGCGGCGAAGACGAGGCCCTCGCTCGCGTCGCCCTGGCTCGCCGCGCCGTCGCCGTAGAAGGCCATCACGGCCTCGTCGCGCGACGCGTCACCGGTGCCGCACGCGCCGTCGAAGCGGATGCCCATGGCGTAGCCGGTCGAGTGCAGCGCGTGCGTGGCGATCACGAGCGAGTAGATGCGCATGCCGCGCGTCTCGAGCGGGTCCCAGCCGCCGTGCACCGCGCCGCGGAAGATGTCGATGATCTGCAGCATGTCGACGCCCCGGTGGAGGGCGATGAGGTGCTCGCGGTACGACGGGAAGATCGTGTCCTGGTCGCGCGAAGCCCAGGCGGCTCCGACCTGCGCCCCCTCCTGACCGATCGACGGCACCCAGAGGCCCAGCTTGCCCTGCCGCTGCAGGTGGCCCGCCTCGATGTCGAACCGGCGCGTGCGCAGCATCTCGCCGTGCATCGCGAGCCGGTCGTCGGTGCTCAGCTGCCCGGCGAGCTCGCGCCACTCGGCGTTCGCGTCGGACTCCACCAGCGAGCCGTCGGCGTCGAGCAGGCGGATCGGCTCGGTCGCGACCTCCGGTCCGGTCACTGGAGCCCCTGGATCTCGATCGCGGCCGCGACGATGCGGTCGTCGGCCTCGGGCTCGCCGACGGAGATGCGGACGCCGTCGGAGAACACCTTCGCGACGATGCGGTTCGCGTGCAGGACGTCGTGGATCGCGTCCTCCTGCCCGGGCTGCGAGGGCACCCAGAAGAAGTTGCCGAACGGCTTCGGGACGGGCACGCCCGCGTCGACGAGGCGCTGCCAGAGCGCGTCGCGCTGCGCGGCGAGCACCTCGATGCGGGCGTAGGTCTCGTCCCGGTGCGCGAGGGCCGCGATCGCGGCCGCCGAGGCGAGCGCCGTCTGCGACAGGGGCACGCCGCACAGGTCGGCGCCGCGCAGCACCGCGGGGTCGCCCACGGCGTAGCCGACGCGGAGACCGGCCAGGCCGTGCGCCTTCGAGAAGGTGCGCAGCACGACGACGTTGGCGTGCTCGCGCTGGAGCGCGACGCCGTCGATCGCGGCGCCCTGCACGAACTCGATGTACGCCTCGTCGAGCATGACGAGCACGTCGGAGGGGACGCGCGCGAGGAAGGCGTCGAGCGCATCCGCCTCGACGATCGTGCCGGTCGGGTTGTTGGGGCTGCAGACGATGACGGCGCGCGTGCGCTCGGTGATCGCGTCGGCCATGGCGCCGAGGTCGTGGGCGTGGTCGGCGTCGAGCGGCACCTCGATCGGCGTCGCCCCGCCGGTGCGGACGAAGAGCGGGTAGGCGTCGAAGGAGCGCCAGGCGTAGACGACCTCGTCGCCGGGGCCGGCGACGGCGTGGATGAGCTGCTGCAGCAGCGTCGCCGAGCCATCGCCGATGAGGATGCGGGCCTCGTCCACGCCGAGCTCGGTCGCGAGCGCGGCCCTCAGGTCGGGGGCGCCGGGCCGCGGGTAGCGGTTGACCCGCAGCGCCTCGCGCTGCACCGCCTCGACCACCGCGGGCAGCGGCGGGAAGGGGTTCTCGTTGCTCGAGAGCTTGAAGCCTCCCTCGGGCGCTGCCCGTCCCTGCTGATAGGGAGGCACCGCCGCGATCTCGGGTCGAAGTCGCACAGTCACCGGTTCAGGCTATTGCGCCGAGTGGCTCCGCCGGGGATATGGATGCCACAATCGGCCCATGCGCTTCCTGCTCCGCGTCGTCTTCACCGCGGTCGCCATCTGGCTCGTCACGCTCTTCGTACCGGGCATCCGCATCGACGCCATCGGCAGCGCCTGGTGGGAGGTCGCGCTCACGACGCTCGGCGTGGCGCTCGTCTTCGCGATCGTGAACGCCACGATCGGCAACCTCATCCGGATCGTGGCGTTCCCGCTGTACATCCTCACGATCGGCATCGTGGCGCTGTTCGTGAACGCCTTCCTGCTGATGATCGTGCACTGGCTCTCGCAGCTCGTCGGGTTCGGCATCGAGGTGGAGACCTTCTGGTGGGGCATGGTCGCGGCCGTCTGCGTGGCGTTCCTGACATGGTTCATCACGATCGTCACGCGGCCGATCTTCGGCAAGGAGCGGCCCCGGGAGCGTTGACCCCGCGGCCTAGCGCCGCACCGCGACGCTCCAGCCGGCGACCCCCTCGCCCCCGCCGGTCGCCGCCCGCAGCCGCTCGGCGAAGCCCGCCACCACGAAGTCGTCGGCCGGCGCCCCCGCGAGCGACTCGACGTACTCCTCCCCCGCGTGCCGAGCCGCGACACCGGTCCCGTGGCCTCCCGCACTCTCGAGCGTCACCGTCGTCGGCCCGCGGCCGTCGCCCAGGCCGCCGAGCGCCGCCACCGGGTCGCCCTCGTGCGCGACGGCCAGCACGGCGATGCCGACCGGCAGCTCGGTGGCGGCGACGGGCCCGCCCACGAGCATCGCCGTCTCGACGCGGAACCGCCCGGTCGCGGCCACGTTCGCGGCGGCCGCCGCCCCCTGCGAGTAGCCGAAGAGGTCGACGGGGTCGTCCGCTCCGATGCCGGCCGCCTGCATCGCCTGCGCGAGCGCGGCATCCGAGCCGCGCAGCCGACCGGGCGTCGACCCGGCGTTCTCGAGGTTCGCCGGGCCGTCGAAGCCGGTCGACGCGTCCGGCAGCCAGCGCTCCGTGCCGCGCACGAAGACCTGGAACCGCCGGCCGCCGCCGGGCATGCGGTGCTCGTGGATCGTGATGTCGTCGTCCTGCCCGACGATCACGCGCATCGCGTGCGCCGGCGACGAGACCGGACGAGCGGGCGGCGGCGCGGTGCGCACCACAGCGGCGCGCACCGGCCGCAGGCCCGCACCCACGCGCACCCCGAGCCCGGCGCCGGCGGCGAGCGCCGCGAACAGCTCGTCCTGACCGATCGCCGCCTCCAGCTGGGCGGCGACCGGCACCGGGACGCCGAGCAGCCCGGCGAGCACCTCGTCGGTCGACTCGAGCGCCACCGCGAGCGCCGGCACGAAGCCGGGCGTCGCGACGAGCCGCTCACCCGCGCAGTCCCAGAAGCTGGCCACCTGCGCCATGAGCTGCTCGAGCGGCACGCCCGCGGCGTGCGCGTGCCCCAGGAGCGACGCGACGTGCTGCGGGTGCGTGACCGCGAGCCGCGCGGCGAGCGGCACCGTGACGAGGCCCACCGACACGGCGGCGCCCGCGCCGAGCACGATGAGCGGCGACCAGCCCGCGACGCCGACGGCAGCACCGACCGCGAGCGCCGGCGCAGCGGCACCCAGCGCGTGCGCCGCCGCCCCCGCGAGCTCCTCGACGAGGCCGAGCACGGCGTCGGACGCCAGCTCGTACGCCCGCCCCGCGAGCATCGTGTCGTCGTGCAGGCGCTCGAGCTCGTCGGCGAGCGCGGTGGCGGCGGCGATCCGAGCGTCGAGCTCTGCGGTGCACGCGCGCATCCCCGCGACGTCGACGCCCGGTGCGAGCTCGAGCCGCAGCGTCGGCGCCGCCCGGAGCGCGACCACGGCGCGCCGAGCCAGCCAGCCCGCGTCGCGCAGCCGGGCGCATGCGATGCCGGTGACGGTCTGGTCCCACGCGACCGCAGCCTTCGGCGGCGTCCGGAAGCCCTGGCCGCCGATCGAGCCGCCGCCGCCGGTGCGCCCGTCGCTCACACCGCGCCCGCGATGGCGAGGGCGAGCATCCGCAGCTCGTGCTCCTCCGTCGAGAGGCGCACGTGCAGCGCGAGGCACCGGGTGTCGAACGCCTGCCGAGCAGGACCGAGCCACGCGTCCTGCCCGCGCAGCACGACGAGCGAGGCCGCCTCGTCGAGCAGCAGCGCCGCGCGATCCACCGCCGACTCCACCGCCTGCGCCTGCGCGACCGCCTTCACCCGCGCCGCCTCCGCATCCGCCCCCGTCATCGTCCCTCCACGGATGCACGGTCGCACGGCCGGACGCTCGGCGAGCGCAGCGCATCCGGCCCTGTGGAGAGCCCGACGCCCGTCCCGCGCTCCGGAGCCGCGAGCGTTTGCGACAATGGGGCCGTGACCATCGACCGGGAGTTCGCCGACGCGACGCGCTTCCGCGTCTGCTTCGTGTGCACGGGCAACATCTGCCGCTCCCCGATGGCCGCGGCCGCGTTCGAGCGGCTCGCGCAGCGGCACGGGGTCGCCGAGCGGCTGCTGGTCGCGAGCGCCGGCATCAGCGAGTACCACGTGGGCGAGACCGCCGATCCGCGCACGCTCGCCGTGCTCGGCGCCGCCGGCTACGAGGCGAGCGCCCACCGGGCCAAGCAGTTCAAGCCGCGCTGGCTCGACGACTTCGACCTCATCATCGCGTTCGACCGCGGGCAGGAGCGCGCGCTCCGCTCGCTCGCGCGCGGCGACGAGCAGCTCTCGAAGATCCGCCTGCTGCTGTCGTTCGATCCCGACGCCACCGGCCACGACGTGCCGGATCCCTACTACTCGGAGGACGCCTTCTTCGGCACGGTCCTCCGCCAGATCGAGACCGCCGTCGGCAGGCTGTTCCGCCAGATCCAGCCCGCCATGCGCCCCTGAAGGAGCACCATGCCGCTGCCCATCCAGCCCCTCTCGCCGCTCGACGGCCGCTACCAGCGGCAGACGTCGGCCCTCGCCGAGCACCTGTCCGAGGCCGGCCTCAACCGCGCGCGCGTGCACGTCGAGGTCGAGTGGCTGCTGTGGGTGGCCGAGCACCGGCTCTTCGGCGCCACGCCGGTCGACGCCGCCGACGCCGAGGCGCTGCGCGCCTGGGCTCGGGGCTTCGGGCAGGCCGAGATCGACTGGCTCGCCGAGAAGGAGGCCGTGACCCGCCACGACGTCAAGGCCGTCGAGTACCTCGTGCGCGACCGGCTCGCGCAGCAGGGGCTCGAGCGCCTCTCGGAGGCGGTGCACATCGCCTGCACGAGCGAGGACATCAACAACCTCTCGTACGCGGTCACCGTCCGCGCCGCGGTGCACGAGGTGTGGCTGCCGGCGTTCCGCGCGGTCATCGACCGGCTGCGCGAGCTCGCGCTCGAGCAGCGCGACCGCCCCATGCTGTCGCTGACGCACGGCCAGCCGGCGACCCCGACCACGCTCGGGAAGGAGCTCGCGGTGGTCGTGTGGCGGCTCGAGCGGCAGGCCGCCCGCATCGAGGGCGCGGAGGTGCTCGGCAAGTTCGCGGGCGCGACCGGCACCTTCTCGGCCCACGTCGTCGCCGAGCCCGGTGCGGACTGGCCGGCTACGGCATCCGCGTTCGTCGAGCACCTGGGGCTCACCTGGAACCCGCTCACGACGCAGATCGAGTCGCACGACTGGCAGGCGGAGCTGTTCGGCGCGATCTCGCACGCCGGGCGGATCCTGCACAACCTCGCGACCGACGTGTGGACGTACATCATGCTCGGCACGTTCACGCAGATCCCGGTGGCCGGCGCCACGGGCTCGTCGACGATGCCGCACAAGATCAACCCCATCCGCTTCGAGAACGCCGAGGCGAACCTCGAGCTCGCGTCGGCGCTGCTCGACTCGCTCTCGGCCACCCTCGTGACGAGCCGCCTCCAGCGCGACCTCACCGACTCGTCGACCCAGCGCAACATCGGTGTCGCGCTCGGGCACTCGCTGCTCGCGCTCGACAACCTGCGTCGCGGGCTCGGCGAGATCGCGGTCTCGGACGCGGCGCTCGACGCCGCGCTCGACGGCAACTGGGAGGTGCTCGCCGAGGCGATCCAGACGGTGATCCGCGCCGAGGTGCTCGCGGGCAGCTCGTCGATCGACGACCCCTACGCACAGCTCAAGGAGCTCACTCGCGGCCAGCGCGTCGGCCAGGCGCAGCTCATCGCCTTCGTCGACGGCCTCGACATCTCCGAGACTGCGAAGGAGCGCCTGCGCCGGCTCACGCCACGGACGTACACCGGCCTCGCGTCCGAGCTGGTCGACCGCCTGCCGTAGGAGCGGCGGCGGGCGTGCCAGGCTGGACGCATGCGAGCGACGATCCTGCACGCCCCCGGCGACATCCGCGTCGAGACGTGGGCCGACCCCACCATCGAGCGCCCCACCGACGCCATCGTGCGCGTCGTCGCGGGCTGCGTCTGCGGCTCCGACCTCTGGTCGTACCGGGGCGTCAACGCGGTCGACGAGCCACGGACGGTCGGCCATGAGGCCATCGGCGTCGTCGAGGCCGTCGGCGCGGACGTCGCGCGCGTCCGGATCGGCGACTTCGTCGTGGTGCCGTTCGACCACTGCTGCGGCCGCTGCGTGCACTGCCTCGCCGGGCAGACGCAGGGCTGCGTCGAGCTCGCGATGACGGCGAGCGGACAGGCCGAGCTCACCCGCGTGACGAACGCCGACGCCACCTGCTTCGTGCTCGGCGAAGCGCCCTCGCCCGACCGTCACGCCGCCGTGCTGGCCCTCAGCGACGTGCTGCCCACCGGCCACCACGCCGCCGTCTCCGCCGGCGTCGGCCCCGGGATGACCGCGGTGGTCGTCGGCGACGGCGCCGTCGGGCTGTGCGGCGTGCTCTCCGCCCGCCGCCTGGGCGCCGAGCGCATCATCGCCCTCTCGCGCAATCCCCAGCGGCAGCGCATCGCCACCGTCTTCGGTGCCACCGACCTCGTCCCCGAGCGCGGCGAGGACGCCGTCGAGGTCGTGCGCGAGCTGACCGGCGGCGTCGGGGCGGATGCCGTGCTCGAGTGCGTCGGCACCGAGCAGTCGATGACGACCGCGTTCGAGGTGGCGCGCCCCGGCGCCACCGTCGGATTCGTCGGCGTCCCGCACGGCGCGGCGATCCCGTGGCGCACGGCCTTCCGCGGCAACGTCGGCCTGCGCGGCGGCATGGCGCCGGTGGTGCGCTATCTGCCGGAGCTCGTGCCGGCCGTGCTCGCCGGCGAGCTCGACGCATCCGCGGTCTTCGACCTGGAGCTGCCGCTCGACGACGCGGCCGAGGCGTACCGGGCGATGGACGAGCGCCGCTCGGTGAAGGCGCTGCTGCGTCCCTGACGCCCGCACGCATCGGACGCCGGCGCTCGGCCCCCCCGGTCGGGACCGGGCGGGCCGACCGCGGGGGCCTAGAAGACGGCGGGCGTCCGCACCGGCTCCGAGGCCAGCGTGGTGCGCGGCTCGGCGATCGGCGTGAGACCGGCCTCGACGCGGGCTCCGAGGCCGGCGTCGACGCTCTTCCAGTACTGGATGGCGCGCTCGCGGATCTCGGGGACGCGCGTCTTGCCGACGTGGCCGACGATGTTCGCGACGAGGCGCTCGCGCTCCTGGTCGCTCAGCACCTCGCGCACGAGCGTGCCCGCCTGGCCGAAGTCGTCGTCCTCGGGGTGGAGGGTGTGCGCTGCGCGCACGAGCTCGCCGTCGTTCTGCCAGCCGCGGTCGTCACCGGCCGCAGCCGCTTCCGCGGCCGGTCCGCCGAAGGAGTTCGGCGCGTAGACGGGTGCGCTGGCGGGGCGGAAGCGCGTGCGCATCGAGCCCTCCTTGTCGTACGAGCTCACGGTCGCCCTCGCCGCGTTCACCGGCAGCTCCGCGTGGTTGACGCCGATGCGGTACCGCTGCGCGTCGGCGTAGCTGAAGATGCGCGCCTGCAGCATCTTGTCCGGGCTCGCAGCGATCCCGGGCACGAAGTGCGCGGGCGAGAACGCGGCCTGCTCGATCTCGCCGAAGTAGTTCTCGGGGTTGCGGTCGAGCGTCATCTGGCCGACCTCGATGAGGGGGTAGTCGCCGTGCGGCCAGACCTTCGTGAGGTCGAACGGGTTGAAGCGGTAGGTCGCGGCATCCTCGTACGGCATGACCTGCACCGACAGCGTCCACGAGGGCAGGTCGCCGTCCTCGATCGCCGAGTAGAGGTCGCGGATGTGGTGGTCCGCGTCGCTGCCCGCCAGCTGGTCGGCCTCCGCCTGCGTGAGGAAGTCGGTGCCCTGGTTCGACTTGAAGTGGTACTTGACCCAGAAGCGCTCGCCCGCCGCGTTGATCCACTGGTACGTGTGCGATCCGAAGCCGTCCATGTGGCGCCACGACTTCGGCAGGCCGCGGTCGCCCATCAGCCACGTCACCTGGTGGGCCGACTCCGGGGAGAGCGTCCAGAAGTCCCACTGCATGTCGTTGTCGCGCAGGTGCGAGCCCGGGAGCCGCTTCTGCGAGTGGATGAAGTCGGGGAACTTGATGCCGTCGCGGATGAAGAAGACGGGCGTGTTGTTGCCGACGAGATCGTAGTTGCCCTCGCTCGTGTAGAACTTCAGCGCGAAGCCGCGCGGGTCGCGCCAGGTGTCGGGGCTGCCCTGCTCGCCGGCCACGGTGGAGAAGCGCGCGAGCATCTCGGTCTCCACGCCCGGCTGGAAGAGCGCGGCACGGGTGAAGCGGCTGACGTCGTGCGTCGTGACGAAGCGGCCGTAGGCGCCGCCGCCCTTGGCGTGCACCACCCGCTCCGGCACGCGCTCACGGTTGAAGTGCGCGAGCTTCTCGACCAGGTAGTGGTCGGTCAGGGCGATCGCGCCGTCCGCGCCGACGCTCTGCGAGTGGGCGTCGCTCGCGATCGGCGTGCCGACGCTGTTCGTGGTGGGAGTCGTCATGCTTCCTCTTCCTCTTCGTGTCCGGGTGTCTGCTGGTGGTCTCGGGGCATGGCGCAGCTGCGCCACGCGGCGTGGATGGGCGACGCTGCCCGGTCGGTCAGGCGGGGTTCGCGCAGTCGGCGCACAGCCCCACGAAGGTGACCTCCGCCGCCTGCACCTCGAAGCCGGCCGGCGCGTCGGCGTGCATGCAGGGCGCCTCCCCGACCACGCAGTCGACGTCGTCGACGCGCCCGCAGCTCGCGCACACCGCGTGGTGGTGGTTGTCGCCGACTCGGCGCTCGTAGCGCGCCGGCGAGCGCGCCGGCTCGAAGCGACGCACGACGCCCGCCGCGGTCAGGTCGGCGAGCACGTTGTGCACCGCCTGCACCGAGGTGTCGACGCCCGACGCGCCGAGCGCGCGATGGACGTCGTCGGCGTCGGCATGGGGCAGGCGCTCGAGCACGCCGAGCACGGCCAGGCGGCCCTGCGTCACACGCAGCCCCCGCGCCCGCAGCAGGTCGGCGTCCTCGGTCATGTCCTCACCGTAGCGGCTATCGTGAACAATTCAAGAGAAGCCTGGCGGGCGTGTCACCGCGAGGCCGTCAGTCGCCGGTCGCGACCGGCCGGCCCGACGCCGCGTCGCCCCACTCCGACCAGGAGCCGTCGTACACGGCCGCGTCGCGGCCGGTGAGCGTCGCCGCGAGCGCGAGCACCGCCGCCGTGACGCCGGAGCCGCAGGTCGCGATGATCGGCCGCTCCCCCGCGGCGGCGTCCAGCCGCGCCTCGAGCTCGTCGACGGGCAGCATGCTGCCGGTCGGGGCGATCGACGCGTAGTGCATCGACGCGGCGCCGGGCATGTGGCCGCCGCGCACGCCCGCGCGCGGCTCCGGCTCCGCACCGCGGAACCGAGCCGGCGAGCGAGCATCGAGCACCGCTGCGCTGCCGCTCGCGAGCGCCGCCGCCGTCGCGTCGGCGCCGACGAACGCCGACGCGTCCCACGTGACGGTCAGCTCGCTCGCGCGACCGAGCGTCACCGCCACCGGAGCGGTCGGATGCCCGGCTCGCACCCAGGCCGGCAGCCCGCCGTCGAGCACGGCTGCCTCGATCCTCGCGGCGCGCAGCACCCACCACGCGCGTGCGCTCGAGAAGAGCCCCGCGGCGTCGTACGCGACGACCCGGTCGCCGAGCCGGATGCCGAGCGTCCGCAGGGCGCGCTCGAAGTCGGCCGGCGCGAGCATGTCGTGCGTGCCGACCGGACCGAGCCCGTCCGCCTCGTCACGCCGCGACATCGCCCCGTCGATGTCGAACCGCACGGCGCCGGGGATGCCGTCGTCCGGCAGCGGATCGCCGGTGCCGGGCGGGGCCATGCTCGCGTCGACCACGACGAGGTCCTCGTCGCCGAGGTGCTCGGCCAGCCAGTCGACGGTGACGAGATCGCGCATGCCGTCCATCGTGCCAGCGCCGGCGAGCGATGCCGGGACAGGATCAGTGCTGCTCGTCGGGGAACGCCGTGATGACCTGCCCGGAGCCGAGGCCCACCCCGACCGTCACCATCCACGAGCGCTCGACGCTGCCGCTGTCGACGTGCTCCACGAGCACGTCGTAGTTGACGATGTCGTCGCGATAGGGCTCGACCCGGGTCGGCTGCTCGAGCGCGCGGTCGATCGCGAACCACGCCACGTCCTCCCAGCCGACGCCGACGAGCGCAGCGAGCTCGCGGAAGTCGACGGTGTGGCCGGCGGCGATGTGCCGCCAGCCGGCGCCGTCGGCGTTGCCGCACCGCAGCACGGCGTCGCCCTCGGCGACGTCGAGCTCGGGCCAGCCCGCGCGGTCGAACGTCTCGAGCGCCTCGCGCCCGGACCGGCCGTCGCAGGCCTCGGTGCCGGCGACGTCGTCGGCGATCGGGTCGAGCTGGCGTCCCTCGGCCGTGAGGTGCGGGCCGGTGGGCGCGGCACCCTGCGGCGACGCGTCCGGCTCGAAGCCGGCATCCGCGAGCGGCTGGGGCGTGCACCCTGCGAGCGCCGCGACGGCGAGCACGCCGAGCAGCGCCCGGGGCGTCACGGCTCGAAGCCCTCGCGCTTGTCGAGGTCGGCAGCAGACCTGCCCTTGGGCTTGACCGTCAGCATGAGCGTGGCGGTGAGCAGCAGCGTGACGATGAACGCGATGCCGAAGAAGACGAGCGCGAGCACGACGTCGCGCACGGACAGCAGCACGACGACGGCGGCGAAGGCGCCGGCGACGCCGGCGAAGGCGAGGTACTCGAAGGGCTTCAGCCGCTGCCTCCGGGTGGGCTGGACGGGTCCGTCGGCGCGTCGATGGTCGTGGCCGTCGGGCCGCTGGTGGTCGGTCATGCCTGGCTCCGCTCGATCGCAGTGGTGCGCGCCGGGCGTGCGGAGGCCGCCGCGAGCGCGTGGTAGACCCCGACGATGACGGCATAGGCGCCGAGCAGGCCGGTGAGGGTGACGGCATCGCGCACGACGAGGAAGACGACGCCCAGCAGCAGGGTGAAGACGGCCACCGCGCGCCAGTCGCGCACGAGGCGCAGCGTGCGCGGCTCGCGCTCGTCGCGCATCCGCCACCAGCCGAGCAGCTCGATCGCACCGGCACCGACGCCCCATGCCGCGACCGTCAGGCTCAGCGTCGTCTCGCTCGGCGCGAGGATCGCCACGAGCGCGACCACCGCGAGCAGCGCGGTCCAGATCGACGCGCGCACCGGCCAGCGCCCCGCCTCGGCGGGCACGAGACCGCGGCCGAGCCAGAGGGCGGCCGCCGTGCCCGCGAGCAGCACGACGAGCGCGATGAGCCCGACGAGCGGCGAGTGCAGCTGGATGAACGGCAGCGGCAGCCCGACGACGAGCGCGGGGACGGCGCGCATCGCAGGGAGGTGCCAGGGGTGCCATCCCTGCGAGGGGCTCGACGTGGCGGTCACGGCTCTCCTCACAGTTCC
Source organism: Agrococcus sp. (assembly GCA_031178105.1). Classification (GTDB taxonomy): domain Bacteria; phylum Actinomycetota; class Actinomycetes; order Actinomycetales; family Microbacteriaceae; genus Agrococcus. The sequence goes on from JAPSJX010000013.1 coordinate 31,820, forward strand.
CCTCCATGCTACCGCTCGGCCCTCGGCGCCCTCCGCGTAGCCTGGCCGCATGACGCTCGAGACCCACCGCCCGTTCATCGAGGACCTCTACCGCGAGCTGCACGCGAACCCCGAGCTCTCGAACCGGGAGCACCGCACCGCGGCGCGCATGGCCGGCCTGCTGCGCGAGTCCGGCTTCGAGGTCCATGAGCAGGTGGGCGACTCGACCGGCGTCGTCGGCGTGCTGCGCCGCGGCGCGGGCCCGACGGTGCTCCTGCGCGCCGACATGGACGCACTGCCGGTCACCGAGGTGGAGCAGGTGCCCTACCGCTCGAGCGCGACGGACGAGCTCGAGGGGCAGCGCACGGGCGTCATGCATGCGTGCGGCCACGACACCCACATGGCGGCGCTGCAGGGCGCGCTGCGGATCCTCGCGGAGCAGGACGACTGGTCGGGCACCATCCTCGCCGTCTTCCAGCCCGCCGAGGAGATGATGCTGGGCGCGCTCGGCATGCAGCAGGCGCTGCTCGAGCGCTTCCCGGACGGGATCGACGTCGCCCTCGGCCAGCACGTGATGCCGGGGGCCGCGGGCGAGGTGCGCAGCGCCGCCGGGCCCGTGATGGCGGCGAGCGACCACCTCATCGTCACGGTGCACGGTCGAGGCGGCCACGGCTCCCAGCCCGAGAAGACGATCGACCCCATCGTGCTGGCGGCGACGATGGTGGTGCGGCTGCAGACGATCGTCTCGAGGGAGGTGGCGCCCTCCGACCGTGCGGTCGTCTCGGTCGGCACCTTCCACGCCGGCACCAAGCAGAACATCATCCCCGACTCCGCGCGGTTCGAGGTGAACGTCCGGTCGTTCGAGGAGCCCGTGCGGCGCCGCGTGCTGACGGCCATCGAGCGCATCGTGCAGGGCGAGTGCCAGGTGGCGGGAGCGCCGCCGGCCACGATCGTGCGCGGCGACATCGCGCCGCTCACCGTCAACGATGACGCGGCGGCAGCGACGGTCGGCGCCGCGTTCGATGCTGCCTTCGGCGACCGGCACGCGGTGCAGCAGCCGCTGCTCGGCTCCGAGGACTTCAGCTACCTGCCCGAGACGTGGGGCGCCCCGTACGTCTACTGGATGTACGGGGGCTTCGACCCCGAGATGGTGCGCGCCGCTCGCGAGCGCGGCACCTTCGACATCGACGTGCCCTCGAACCACTCCCCCGACTTCATCCCGGTGGTGCAGCCCACGCTCGACACCGCGACGACCGCGATGGTGACCGCCGCACGCGCCTTCCTCGCCTGATCGGCGACGCGGCGGGAGGCGGTCCGACGCCGGTCGGAATATCTGACATCGGACGCGGTGTTGGACCCGACGGCGCCGCAGGTGTGCGCCACGTCCCTACTTCCTCGAGGAGCATCATGTCTGCACGTCCCCAGGTCGGCATCATCGTCGGCAGCACTCGCCCCGTCCGCGTCGGCCGCCCGGTCGCCGATGAGATCGCGACGCTGATCGAGGCCGCCGGGGGCGACGTCGTCATGCTCGACCTGGCCGAGATCCGCCTCCCGCTCCTCGACGAGGCGCTGCCGCCCGCGTCCGGCGTGCGCACGCAGCCGCACTCCGTCGCCTGGGCCGAGCAGATCGCGGCGCTCGACGGGGTCGTCTTCCTCACGCCCGACTACAACAGCGGCTACCCCGCCGCGCTCAAGAACGCCATCGACTACCTCAAGGCCGAGTGGGCCGCGCTCCCCGCCGTGGTGGTCTCCTACGGCTGGTCGGGCGGGGCCGCGGCAGCAGCGCAGCTGAGCGCCGTCCTGCGCTTCATCGGCCTCGACCTGCAGGGCGAGGGCGTGCAGCTGGCGTTCCAGCCCACGGACTTCGACGCGTCGATGCGCATGACGGACGCGCCCGCGTTCGTGGGCCGCTCGGCGGAGGCGCTCCGCGCGGCCCTCGAGCAGCTCGTCGAGGTCTCGGTGCAGGCGGAGCGCGCCGCGGCCTGACCCCACGGCGAGGGCGGATGCGCGGCCGACGGTCCGTCGCATCCGCCCTCGCAGCGGCCGCGCCTAGGCTGGCTGCATGATCGCCGTCATCCTCTCCTTCTCCGACGACCCGGCCCGCCTCGAGCTGCGCCCGCGCCACCGCGAGCTGCTCGCGGAGATGCACGAGCAGGGGCTGCTCGTCGCCGCCGGCCCGTTCGACGACCAGTCCGGTGCGCTCCTGCTGTTCGCGACGGACGACGCGGCCCAGGTGAAGACAGCGCTCGCGCGCGACCCGTACTACGTCGCCCCCGGCGTGCAGATCGTGACGATCCAGCCGTGGAACGTGGTGACCGGCTCGATCTGACGACCGAACCGGCTCAGCGCCGCACGCCCAGCCGCGACAGCACCCGGTCGGCGAGCGGCTTGCCGCCGGTCTGGCACGCGGCGCAGTACTCGAGCGTGCTGTCGGCGTAGACCACCTGCCGCACGGTGTCGCCGCACACGGGGCACGCCTCGCCCTTGCGGCCGTGCACGCGCATGCCCTGCCGCTTCTCGCTCTTGAGCGACGACGCGGTCACCCCGTGCGCCCGCTCGACGGCCTCGCCGAGCACCCGCTGCAGCTCCTCGTAGAGCCGGTGCACGTCGTCGGGCGGCATCGAGGCCGGGTGGAACGGCGACATCCGCGCCGCGTGGAGGATCTCGTCCGAGTAGGCGTTGCCGATGCCGGCGATGCGCCGCTGGTCGCGCAGCACGCCCTTGATCTGCGCGCGTCCCGCGTGCGCGAGGATCTGCGCGAAGCGCTCCTCGGTGAAGGATGCGTCCAGCGGCTCCGGACCCAGCGTCGCGATGCTCGGCACCTGGTCGGGATGCTCCACGACGTGGATCGCGAGCCGCTTCTGCGTCGCGTGCTCCGTGACGTCGAAGCCGTCCCCGCCCGCGTCCTCGCCGGCCGACTCGAGGACGACGCGCGCGGCGAGGGGTCCGCGACCGCGGCCCGTGGTGGGCTTCGGCGCCTCCGCACGCCAGCGGATCCACCCGGAGCGGGCGAGGTGCAGCACGAGGTGCAGGCGACGCGGCTCCTCGTCGCGCTCGACGTCGATCACGAGGTGCTTGCCGCGACGCCCGATGCCGGTGATGAAGGCGTGCTCGAGCGCGTCGACCGGTGGGTCGAACGTCTTGAGCGCCGCGACCTCCGCGATCTGCACGCGCCGGATGGCGCGGCCGATCAGGCGCTCGCCCAGGTCGATCGCGAGCGCCTCCACCTCCGGCAGCTCCGGCATGGAGTCATCCTGCCCGACGGCGCCGACGCGCGCACGCCCGCGTCGCGCAGGATGCGCGGATCAGTCGCCCGACAGGCGCAGCAGTCGGGCCTGGCCCTCCTCGCGCATGTCGACGACGTCGGCCCGCGCCGTCACGAAGTCGGTGAACGAGCGGTGGCCGAGCGACTTCTCGTTGAAGACCGGATCCATCCGCTTCATCTGCTCCTTCACGACGTTCGCGTGCAGCCACTCGTCGTCGTTCTTCTGGTGGAGGATGCGCATCGCCCGCTCGAGCAGGCCGGTCGCCGCGTCGCCGCGCTGCTCGGTCGTCATGGCGACCTCGTCGGGCTGAGCCGCGACCGATGCGCTCGACGCGCGTCGGCTGCGGCGACCCTGCTTCGGCTGCGGCTGCGCGGCCACCTCCTCGGCTTCGGCGACGATCGTCTCGGCCTCGGCGGGCGTCGGCTCAGGAGCATCGACCTCGGGCTCGGGCTCCTCGATCCGCACCGGCTCGATGCCGGGCAGCGCGTCGTAGTCGGCGAACTCGTCGCATGCGGCCGCGAGGGACTTCGACGTGCTCCCGGCGACCCCGATGCCGACCATGAAGCGGCCCAGCCGCTTCGTGCGCTGCGCGAGCGCGATGTAGTCGCTGTCACCGGCGACCACCACCACGTGAGTGATGTTGTCGAGCCGGAAGAGGTCCTCGACCACGTCGATCGAGAGCCGGATGTCGGCACCGTTCTTCAGCGAGCGCGTCGTCGGGAACATCTGCACGAGGTCGACGGCGCGGGCGAGGAGCTGGTCGCGGTAGGCGGCGTGCGCGGGCACCGACCAGTCGGCGTACGCGCGGCTGAGCACGATCGAGCCGTAGCTCGAGGCGTAGTCGATGATGGCGCCGAGGTCGACGGTCGCCTGCGAGAAGCGGGTGCGGGCCTTCGACTCGCGGCCGTCGGTCGTGAGCGTACGCACCTTGTCGGCGTGGAAGGCTCCCCGGCCGTGGATCTGGTCGTAGCGCGAGATGAGGATGTTGTCGAAGTCGATGTAGACGGCGACGCGCGCCTCGGGGTCTGTGGGCATGGATCCAGTGTGGCAGGGTCGTCAGCCGACGATGATCGCGGCCGAGGGGCTCGGAGTCGCAGCGGAGTGACACGCCCGACCCAGGGCCGGGCTTGTGCCGGTGCACGAACCTCGGCATCGTGGCCGACTCGCAAACGGAAGGAGCAGCCGTGCTCACCTTGACCGAGAACGCACAGACCATCATCAGCGGGATCGTCGGCAGCTCGCAGGTGCCAGAGACCGGCGGTCTGCGGATCGCGCAGGACGCGGAAGGGGCGGGCCTCCACGTCGCGGTGGCCGAGCTGCCGGAGGCCGACGACCGGGTGGTCGAGGCCGCGGGCGCCAAGGTCTTCCTCGACCCGTCGGCTGTCGTCGCACTCGACGACAAGGTGCTCGACGCGACGGCGACCGCCGACGGCCGCGTCGACTTCGCGATCGATCAGCAGCGCTGACACCGGCACGAGGAAGGGCCCCGATCGCGTCGATCGGGGCCCTTCCTCGGTCATCACCCCTCGACGGGCGGCGGAGCGCCGTAGGGCGTGCCGCCGAAGGGCGTGCCGCCTGCCGGCATCCCCGGGCCGCCGTCCCCGCCCATCCCGGGGGCGATGTCGACGAAGCGCGCGAGGTGGCCGTGGAAGGCGACCGGGATCGTCTTCGTCGGGCCGCCTCGGTGCTTCGCGACGATGATGTCGGCCTCGCCCGGGCGGATGTCGCGGTCGTACGCGTCCTCCCGGTGCAGGAGCATGACGATGTCGGCGTCCTGCTCGATCGAGCCGGACTCGCGCAGGTCGCTGATGGCCGGCTTCTTGTCGCCTCGCTGCTCGGGGCCGCGGTTGAGCTGCGAGAGCGCGATGACCGGCACCTGCAGCTCCTTCGCGAGCAGCTTCAGCGAGCGGGAGAACTCCGAGACCTCCTGCTGTCGCGATTCCACCTTCTTGCCGCTCGTCATGAGCTGCAGGTAGTCGACGACGACCATCTTGAGCCCCGCCTGCTGCTTGAGGCGACGGCACTTGGCGCGGATCTCCACGAGCGTCAGGTTCGGGCTGTCGTCGATGTAGAGCGGCGCATCGTTGATGCGGCCGCGCACCTGCGCGAGCGTCGTCCAGTCGCGACCCTCGATCGCGCCCTTGCGCAGCTTCTGCAGCAGGATGCTCGACTCGGCGGAGAGCAGCTTCATGGCGATCTCGGTGCGCCCCATCTCGAGCGAGAAGAAGACCGAGGGGAGATCGTTCTTGATCGAGCACGATCGCACGAGGTCCATCGCGAGGGTGGACTTGCCGAGGCCCGGACGCGCGGCGACGACGATGAGCTGGCCGGGGTGCAGGCCGTTCGTCAGCTCGTCGAGCTCGCGGAAGCCGGTCGGCACGCCCGTCATCACACCGTCGAGGCCCTTGGCGGCCTCGATCTCCTCGATCGCCGACTCGACGGCGAGGCTGAGCGGCACGTAGTCCTCGGACTGGTCCTCGCCCATCACGGAGTAGATCTCGGCCTGCGCGTGGTTGACGAGGTCGGTGACCTCGCCCTCAGAGGCGTAGCCCATCTGCACGATGCGCGTGCCGGCCTCGACGAGCCGGCGCAGCACCGCCTTCTCAGCGACGATCTCGGCGTAGTAGCCCGCGTTCGCAGCCGTCGGCACCATCGATGTGAGCGAGTGCAGGTACTGCACGCCGCCCGCGCGCGACAGCATCGCGGTCTTCGTCAGCTCGTCGGCGACCGTGATGACGTCGGTCGGCTCGCCGCGGGAGTACAGCGAGAGGATCGCCTCGTAGACGATCTCGTGCTTCGGCTGGTAGAAGTCGTTGCCGCGGACGGTCTCGAGGCAGTCGGCGACGGCGTCCTTCGACAGCAGCATGCCGCCGATGGCGGACTGCTCGGCGAGCATGTCGTGCGGCGGGGTCCGCTCGCTGTAGCGGCTCTCGTCGAGCCCGATCTCTGCCAGGTCCGTCATGCCCATCCCCCTCGTGCACCAGACGATGGCGCAGGCCGCCCACACCGATCGATCGAGGGGGCCTCGCACAGGCTAGGAGCGCTGAGGCGCCGCGTCGAATCGTGCGTGTGGACAGAGCTGTGGAGAGGTGTGGACAACGCGGCGAAACGCCGACCTGCGAGCACCGCGCGCTCGTCCTGCCTGTGCATAGATCTGTGGAATCGCTCTGTGCATAACCTCGCAAACAGCCTCTGACCGGGCATTTCAGTTTCCACAGAGGGCGAGCCCGAGGTGGGGTCAAGTGCACGTTGAAGGTTGTGCGCGCGCCCTGCTGAGCGTGCCCTGAGGCGCGTCTGAGGGGAAGCGGAAGGGCCCGCATCCACAGGGGATGCGGGCCCTTCGGGCGTGACGGGGAACGTCACTTCGCGGCGACCACCTTGAGGGTGATCGTGGCCACGATGTCGTCACGGAGGCGTGCCGTCGCCTGGTGGTCGCCCACCGAGCGGATCGGCGTCGGGATCTCGATGACGCGCTTGTCGACGGAGCCGTGACCGGCGGCCTGGACGGCGTCGGCGATGTCCTTCGTCTGGATCGAGCCGAAGAGTCGGCCCTCGGCGCCGGCCTTCGCGGTCAGCGTGACGGGGTTCGCCTCGAGCCGGGCGCGGAGGTCCTGCGCCTCCTCGATCGTGGCGTGCTCGCGTGCGACGCGGGCTGCCTTGATCTGCTCGACCTGCTTCTCGCCACCGCGCGTCCACATGACCGCGAGGCCCTGCGGGACGAGGTAGTTGCGTGCGAAGCCGGTCTTGACGTCGACGACGTCACCAGCGGAGCCGAGGCCGGAGACCTCGTTCGTGAGGATGAGCTTTGCCATGTTCGTCAGCCCCTCAGCGTCCGGCGCCCGAGTAGGGCAGGAGCGCCATCTCGCGCGCGTTCTTGATCGCCTTGGCGATCAGGCGCTGCTCCTGCACCGACACGCCGGTGA
>JAPSJX010000112.1 GCA_031178105.1 Agrococcus sp.
ACCTCGCGAAGCTGAGCGCGTTCCGCGAGTTCTGTCGCGGCATCCCCGATGTGGAGGAGCGCATCTCGACGAGTCAGATCGCGTTCGCGCGTTCCCGCACCTTCGCCTCCGCCTACATCAAGAGCCACTACCTCGAACTCGGCATCGAGCTGCTGAGGAAGGTCGACGACCCAGCCCCGCGCGCCGCCTTCCCGACGACCCGGACGGTGTGGATGCACCGCTACAGCCTGCGGCAGCTCGACCGGTTCGACGACCGCATCCGGGCGCTCATCGAGGAGGCGGCCGAGACGGTGGGTCCGGGCGCTCGAAGGTCGCGATGAGCCGCCCTCCGGAACCTGCTCGATTCATGTCAGACGTATAGAGTGCGGTGGTGACATCGGATATCGACGACGACGCCATCATCGAGCAGGTCACCCAGCTCGTGCGGTCGAGATACCCCGATGTGCCGCAGAGCGAGGTCGACCGGATCGTGCGTGAAGAGTTCTCCGTGCTGTCGGGGCGTCCGGTGCGCGACTTCCTGATCGTGCTCACCGAGCGCGCCGCCAAGCAGCGCCTCAAGAAGATGGGCAAAGAGCCCCGCCGCTGACGCCGCCGCTCAGCTCCCCATCGAGTCGAGGAACTCGAGCACCCCGAGCTTGCCCGCCGAATCGCGCAGCAGCAGGAAGCCGACGATGCCGAAGATCCAGGCGGTGTTCTCGGGGCCGGTGCGCTCGAGCCATGCCGCCAGGCGCTGCAGCGGCGGCTCTACGAGTCGGCGCGCGACGAGCCGCAGAGCCAGTAGCAGGAGCGCCGGCAGGATCATCAGCAGGCAATAGCCGACGAGCACCAGCAGGCGGCTCGCGGCATCCGTCGGTGAGGTGCTCAGCATGCCGATCGCGGCGAGGTAGGGCACCATCGTCGCGAGCTCGATGAGGCCGGCCGCGAGTGCGATCGTCATGACCGCCGTCGGCCGCGCGCCGGTCATGGCGCGGTCGCGCCAGCGGGCGAGGCGGCCAGGGGGAGCCGCGGAGCCGTCCTCGGGCCCCTTCTTCTTCGTCGGCATGGCGATCGCCGTGATGAGCAGAATGGCGCCCAGCACGAGCTGCACCGTCCACGCGGCGGGGGTGTCGAGCATCCCCTGGTAGTTCGCCACGATGCCGGTCGCGCCGAGCGTGAGGGCGACGCCCACCAGGAAATAGAAGCCGCCGATGGTGGCGAGGTAGATCAGCATCCGCCCTGCTCGCAGCTTCGGCGCGATGAGGAAGAACACCGGGATGAGCAGGGTGCCGACGCTGAGTCCGTCGACGAGGGCCAGCACGGCGAGGGTGAGCAGCAGTTCGAGAGTCACGCATCCAGCCTCGCGGCGCGGCGCCCTGCGGTCGTCGGCGGAAGGGAGCGCTTCGGCGTACTTCCTTCGGACGACCCATCGGAGTCCCCTTCGTGCTGGGATGGCTGCATGGAGGATCGGCTGGCGCAGGCGGTAGCGTTCGCGCGCCGCCACATCGGGCCCGTCTCCGCCGCGAGCATCCTGCTGCTGAGCGTGCTCATGCTCGCGCTCGACATCACGGGCTTCTGGGGCCTCGCCGTGCACCCGCTGGGCCCGTCGCCCTGGTGGGGGCTGCTGACGATCGTGCCGGGCTGCCTTCTCGTCGCAGTGCGTCCGCGCTGGCCTTTCGCGACGCTCGTGCTCGGAGCGGTGCTGTTCGTCGTCGACCTCGTGAGCTTCGGCACCGTCGGCCAGCTCTTCATCATCAACGACCTCATCTACAACGCGACCTCGAGGCTCAGCCCGCGTGGCCGGCGCCGCATGATCGCGCTGCTCGTCGCCCTGACGGCCGTGACCCTGACGATCGTCGGCAGCGCGACCGGCGACGCGCGCTCAGTCGTGCTCGCGGGCCTCGTCGCGTTCGCGCTGCTCGGCACGCCGATCTGGTGGGCGACCAACGTGCGGCAGGCGCAGGAGCTCGCCGAGCTGCACGAGCAGCGAGCGGATGACGCCGCAAGGCTCGCTGCGCTGCGCGAGCACGAGGCGGTGCGTGAGGAGCGGGAGCGGATGGCCCGCGACCTGCACGACGTCATCGCGGGCCACCTGTCGGCCGTGGCCCTGCGGGCGGAGGCGGCGCTCGCCCGCGAGCCGCACGAGGAGAAGGACCGGGCGGCGCTCGCCGCGGTGCGCGAGGCGAGCGTGCGGAGCCTCGACGAGATGCGGTCGATGATCCTGCTGCTCCGCTCCGGTGC
>JAPSJX010000014.1 GCA_031178105.1 Agrococcus sp.
TTTCCATCAAGCCGCTCGAGGACCGCATCGTCATCAAGCAGGTCGAGGCAGAGACGACGACCGCGAGCGGTCTCGTCATCCCTGACACCGCCAAGGAGAAGCCCCAGGAGGGCGAGGTCGTGGCGGTGGGCCCCGGTCGCATCGACGACAACGGCAACCGCGTCCCGATCGACGTCGCCGTGGGCGACAAGGTGCTGTACTCGAAGTACGGCGGCACCGAGGTCAAGTTCGGCGCCGACGAGTACCTCGTGCTCTCGGCTCGCGACGTGCTCGCCATCGTCGAGCGCTGACGCACGACCGATCCCGTCGGCGGCGCCCCCTTCGTGGGGGCGCCGTCGTCTTTCGTCCCGGAGGAGAGCCATGAGCGAGCAGCGCACGAGGTCCGGCCTCTGGTACGCCGTCTTCGCGTACACGTTCTGGGGCGTCGTGCCCGTCTACCTCCAGCTCACGAAGGGCATCGACGGCTTCGAGCTGATCGGCTGGCGCGTCATCGCGTCGGTCGCGGTGGCCTTCGGGCTCGTCGCGATGACGCGCGGCTGGGGGCGCCTGCGGGGCATCCTGCGCAGCCGGCGCGACACGTGGACGCTCGTGATCGCGGGCCACGCCGTGCTCATCAACTGGACGGCGTTCATCGTCGGGGTGCTCTCCGACCGCGTGCTCGAGACGAGCCTCGGCTACTTCCTCAACCCGCTGGTGAGCGTCGTGCTCGCCGTGCTCTTCCTCGGCGAGCGGCTCCGGCCCGTGCAGTGGGTCGCGGTCGGGCTCGGCGCCGTGGGCGTCCTCGTGATGATCATCGGCTACGGCGAGGTGCCGTGGATCGGGCTCACCGTCGCCCTGTCGTTCGGCGTCTACGGCCTCATCAAGAAGCGCGTCGGCGGTTCCGTCGATGCGCTGTCGGGCTTCACGGTCGAGACCGTCGCGGCGCTGCCCGCGTCGCTCGTCATGCTCGCCGTCGCGATCGGCATCAACGGCGTCACGGTGGGTGCGAACGGCGCCGCCGGCGTCTGGGGCACGGTCGGCATCGGCCTCGTCACCGCGATCCCGCTCCTCGCGTTCGCGTCCGCCGCGCGCCGCATCTCGCTCGTCGCGCTCGCGTTCACGCAGTACCTGGCGCCGATCATCTCGTTCCTCTTCGGCGCGTTCGTCATGCTGGAGCCCATGCCGCTCGAGCGCTGGATCGGCTTCGCGCTCGTGTGGGCGTCGCTCGCGCTCGTCTCGCTCGACCTGCTCGGCCGCCACATGCGCAGGCCGCGCGCGGAGCCGCTCGCGGCGTGACGCGCCCGGTCGTCAGACCGTCTCGGGCCGCTTCTGGCGGAACATGCGCGCCGGTCGGTCCTCGCCGTCCCACACCTGCACGATCCCCCACGCGACGGCCGCGACGGGCACCGACAGCACGGCGCCGACGATGCCGCCCAGCACGGTGCCGATCGTCAGCGCGATGAGGATGACGAGCGCGTGGAGGCGCAGCGACCGGCCCATCACCACCGGCTGGAGGAAGTTGCCCTCGAGCTGGTTGACCAGGACGACCGCGCCGAGCACGACGAGCGCCACGACGGGCCCGTTCGCCACGAGGGCGACGAGCGTCGCGAGCGCGCCCGCGATCGTGGCGCCCACGAGCGGCACGAAGGCGAGCAGGAAGACGAGCACCGCGAGCGGCAGGGCGAGCGGCACCTGCGCGAAGGCGAGCACGGCGCCGATGCCGATCGCATCGACGGCGGCGACGACCGCCGTGCCCCGCACGTAGCCGCCCAGCGTCTCGACCGTCTTCGTGCCGATGCGCTTGCCGCGCGCGTAGCGCTCGCCCTCGAACGGGCGGAGGAGGAACTCCCAGATGCGCGGCCCGTCCTTGAGGAAGAAGAAGAGGACGACCACCATGAGGGCGAACCCGGTGAGGAAGTTCGCTGCGGCGGCGGCGCCCGCCGCTGCGCCGGAGCCGAACTGCGCGCTGGTCGCGAAGTCGACGACCGCGTCGCGCGCCTGCTGGACCTGCTCGTCGGTCGGCGCGATCGGCAGGGTCGAGACCCAGTCGATGACCCGGTCGACACCCTCCGTGGCCCGGTCGACGAGCTCGCCGAGCTGCGACCGGACGGCGTTGACGATGAGCCAGACGACGCCGCCGAGCAGGAGGACGATCGCGAGCAGCGCGACCGCGGTCGCGAGCCAGCTGGGCATGCCGCGGCCGCGCATCCACCGCAGGGCGGGCGCGAAGGCGGAGGCGAGGATGAGGGCGATCGTCACGGGGATCATGACGAGCGTGAGCTGGGTCATCGCGAAGACGACCCCCGCGACGGCGACCACGACGATGATGCCCTGCAGCGCCCTCGTGGCGAAGCGGCCGAAGGTGTCGTTCCAGACGGCCGGCGTCCTCGGCTCCGTGACCTCGACCTCGGTCGTGCCGCTGCGCTTCGTCAGTCCCATGCCCGTCCCTCCGCTGTGACGGCAACGGTACTCGCGGCCGCCTGCGGGTGCGCCGTGCCGGCCCTATCGCACGCTCACCGCCCGGGCGTCCGTGCATCGACTCAGGAGTCGCCCAGGAGTGGGTCGACCTGTCGCTCGTGCGCCAAGACCGTTACCAGGACGTAACGCGGATGGGCCGAATTCGGCCATGGGCTCGCCTACTGTTGTGCCAACACGCGTACCAGCGCGTCCTCCATAGGAATCTAGGAGCACAATGCAGTCCTTCCTCCGCACCAAGGGGCAGCGCCCCCGTCGTGCCGCAGCGCTCGGCGCCGCAACCGCCGGCATCCTCCTGCTCGCAGCCTGCTCGGGCGGCGGCGCGCCGGCCCCGTCGGGATCCGCAGGCGGATCAGAGGCCCCGACCGAGGCCGCGACCGAGGTCGACACGTCGTTCGTCGTCGGCACGATCCTGCCGCAGACGGGCAACCTCGGCTACCTCGGCCCGCCCGAGTTCGCGGGCGTCGACCTCGCCGTAGCCGACCTCGCGGCCGCCGGCTTCGAGTTCGACGTCACGGTCGAGCACCGCGACTCCGGTGACACGACGACCGACATCGCGACGCAGTCGGCAGGCGAGCTCATCTCCGCCGGCGCCGACATCGTCGTGGGCGCTGCTTCCTCCGGCGTGTCCTTCACGTTCATCGACCAGCTCATCGACGCGCAGGTCGTCCAGATCTCGCCCGCCAACACCTCGCCCGACTTCTCGGACTACGAGGACGACGGGTTCTACTGGCGCACCGCCCCGTCGGATGTGCTGCAGGGCCGCGTGCTCGGCAACCTCATGACGTCGGACGGCGCCGCGAACGTCGCCTTCATCACGATCAACGACCCGTACGGCACGGGCCTCGAGGAGAACGCTCGCATGGCCGTCGAGGCAGCGGGCGGCACCGTGACAGGGAGCGTCCTGTACAACCCGGGCGACACGAACTTCACCACGCAGGTGCAGGAGATCATGGCGGGACAGCCCGACGCGATCGGCATCCTCGCCTTCGCTGAGACGGCGCAGATCGTGCCGGCGCTCGTGACGCAGGGCTTCCCCGCATCGGGCATGTACTTCGTCGACGGCAACCTCTCGAACAGCTACAACTTCCCCGAGGGCACGCTCGACGGCGCGAAGGGCACGCTCCCGGGCAACCCGGCCGACGACACGTTCCGCGAGCGGCTGCTCGAGCAGGACCCGAACCTGCAGGACTACTCGTACGGTCCGGAGTCCTACGACGCGGTGATCCTCGCGGCGCTCGCCGCTGCGACCGGTGGCAGCGCCGATTCGGTGACGATCCGCGACAACATGCAGGCCGTCTCCACCGAGGGCACGAAGTGCACCGAGGTGGCCGAGTGCCTGCAGCTCATCGCCGACGGCGAGGACATCGACTACGACGGCCCCTCGGGCCCGATCGAGTTCGACGAGAACGGTGACCCCACCGAGGCGTACATCGGCATCTACCAGTACGGTGCCGACAACAAGTACACCTTCCTGACGTCGGAGTTCGGCTCGCTCAACGAGTGACCTGAGCGACGCGCACGAGAGGGCCCCGCTCCGGCGGGGCCCTCTTCGTGTGTCCGCAGCCGGTGACCCTGGCCGCGTGCGGGGGACCGCACGAAAGGAGGGGCCCCGCCGCAGCGGGGCCCCTCCTTCGTCCCGGGTCGGGTCAGACGGCCGGGTCGACCGTCGGCTGCGACGACGTGCGCGCCTTGTCCTCGACGTCGGTCGCGAGCGTGCCGAGGTAGAGCTGGATCACCTTGGGGTCGTTGAGCATCTCGCGGCCCGTGCCCGTGTAGGCGTCCGTGCCGTGGTCGAGGACGTACGCGCGGTGCGAGATCTGCAGGCAGCGGCGCGCGTTCTGCTCGACCATGACGATCGTCACGCCGTGGCTGTTGATCTCCGCGACGCGCAGGAACGTCTCGTCCTGCCGCACGGGGCTCAGGCCCGCGCTCGGCTCGTCGAGCAGGAGCACCGCGGGGTCCATCATGAGGGCGCGACCCATCGCGACCATCTGGCGCTCACCGCCCGAGAGGCTCCCGGCGCGCTGACGCCGGCGCTGCACGAGCTCGGGGAAGAGTCCGCCGACGAACTCGAACCGCTCCTTGAACAGCTTCGGCTGCTGGAAGACGCCCATCTCGAGGTTCTCCTCGATCGTGAGCGAGGGGAACACGTTGTTGTTCTGCGGCACCATGCCGACGCCCTTGCCGACGAGCCGGTCGGCCTTGAGCCCGGTGATGTCGTCGCCGTGCAGCAGCACGCTGCCCTCGCGGATGTTCACCTGGCCGAAGACGGCCTTCAGCAGCGTCGACTTGCCGGCACCGTTGGGGCCGATGATGCCGATGAGGTCGCCCTGGTTGGCGACGATGGAGCAGCCGTTGAGGATGTTCACGCCGGGGATGTAGCCGGCCACGAGCTCGTTGACCTCGAGCACGGGGGTGGGGGTCATCGCTGTGCCTCCTGGTCGTCGGCGTCCGTCGCGCGTGCGGGCGGCGCATCCGTCGGCTGCGCGACGGACGCGCCGCGGCCGGTCGTGCGGCGGGCGGTCGCGTCGGGAGCGACGGTCGCGCCCGCGTCGGCGTCCTCGTGGATCTGCTCGACCTGCTGGTTCGTGAGCGTGCCGAGGTCGGTGTCGTGGTGCGCCCCGAGGTACGCGTCGACGACCGCCTTGTTCTGCATGATCGTCTCGGGCGGGCCCTCGGCGACGACCTTGCCCTCGGCCATCACGATCACCCAGTCGGAGATGTGGCGCACCATGTGCATGTCGTGCTCGACGAACAGCACGGTCATGCCGTCGTCCTTGAGCCCCCGCACGTGGTCGAGCAGCGACTGCGTGAGCGCGGGGTTCACACCGGCCATCGGCTCGTCCAGCATGACCAGCGTCGGCTCGCTCATGAGCGCCCGCGCCATCTCGAGCAGCTTGCGCTGCCCGCCGGAGAGCGATGCGGCGTAGTCCTCGCGCTTCTCGTCGAGCTTGAAGCGGGCGAGCAGGTTGTCGGCCCGCGCGGTGTTGGCCTCCTCCTGCGCCTTCCAGAGCGGCTTGACGAGCGCTGCGAACAGACCCTCACCGCGCTGGTCGCGGGCGCCGAGCAGCATGTTCTGGAGCACCGTGAGGCGTCCGAGCGACTTCGTCAGCTGGAACGTGCGCACCATGCCGCGCCGCGCCACCTTGTGGCTCGGCACGTGCGCGAGCGACTGGCCCTCGAACGACCAGGCGCCCTTGTTGGGGCGGTCGAAGCCGGTGAGCAGGTTGAAGAACGTCGTCTTGCCGGCGCCGTTGGGGCCGATGAGCGCGGTGATCATGCCGCGCGGGATCTCGACGTGCTCGACGTCGACGGCGGTGAGGCCGCCGAACTGGCGGATGACGCCGTCGGCGACGACGATCGGGTCGACCTTCTTGCAGCCCGGCCCGACGGGACCGTCGACGAGCGCATGCGTGGCCGGGGGAGTGGCGGGCGACGTCGCCTGCGGCGTGGTCGTGTCAGACATGGAACGACAGCTCCTTCTTGTTGCCGAGGATGCCCTGTGGTCGATAGATCACGAGCAGCATCAGTGCGACGCCGATGAGCACGAAGCGGATCTGGCCGGCCTGCGAGCCGGACATCTCGCCGAACAGGCCCATGCCGTGCAGCAGGTTGATGACGCCGCCGGTGAACGACAGCAGCACCCAGAACAGGATGGAGCCGAGCAGCGGGCCGAACACGGTCGCGGCACCGCCGAGCAGCAGCGCGGTCCAGATGTAGAACGTCATCGTGGTCGCGAAGTTGTCGGGCTGGACGGCGCGTGGCAGCACGAACATCACCCCCGCGATCGCTCCGAGCGTGCCGCCGAGCACGAGCGCCTGCATCTTGTAGCTGTAGACGTTCTTGCCCAGCGAGCGCACGGCGTCCTCATCCTCGCGGATGCCCTTGAGCACGCGGCCCCACGGGCTGCGCATGAGGAGCCACACGAGGACGAGGGCGACGATCACGAGCGACCACGCGATGATGCGCACCCAGGTGTCGTATGCCGTGGCGGTCCACGGCCCGAACCCGTAGGTGGTGCCCGTGAGCGGGTTCATGGCGTCGAAGTCGCCCTTGTAGTCCTGACCGCGCAGTCCCTGCGAGCCGCCGGTGACGGCGGTGAGGTCCTGCGTGCGGACCGTGAAGCGGATGATCTCGGCAGCCGCGATCGTGACGATCGCGAGGTAGTCGCCGCGCAGCCGCAGCGTCGGGATGCCGAGGATGAGCGCGAAGGCGACCGCAGCCACGATCGCGACGAGCACCGCCGCGATGAACGACAGCCACGCGGGCCAGCCGAGCGTCGCCGTGGGGTCGGCCATCATCGTGAAGATCGCGAACGCGTACGCGCCGATCGCCATGAAGCCGGCCTGGCCGAAGTTCAGCAGCCCCGAGTAGCCGAAGTGGACGTTGAGGCCGATGGTCGCGAGCGCGAACGCCGCGGTCGTCGGAGAGAGGATCTCGCCTGCGGCGGTGTTGAGGATGGTGAGGAAGTCCATGTCAGCCGATCCTTTCCTGACGACCGAGGATGCCCTGCGGTCGGAACAGCAGCACCAGGATGAGCACGAGCAGCGCGATCGCGTACCGGAGGTCGGGGGCGATGAACAGCGTCGAGACCTCGGTGACGAGACCGATGATCACCGCACCGACGAGCGCGCCGAACGCGCTGCCGAGGCCGCCGAGCGTGACGCTCGCGAAGAGCAGCAGGAGGATCGTGAACCCGACGTCCCATTTGATGTTCGCGCCGATGAAGTAGGTGTAGAGGATGCCGGCGCCGCCCGTCAGCAGGCCCGCGAGCACCCAGACGATGCGGATGACGCGGTCGACGTCGATGCCGGATGCCGAGGCGAGGCTGGCGTTGTCGCTCACGGCGCGCGTCGCCTTCCCGATGCGCGTGCGCGTCAGGAAGAGGCCGACCCCGACGAGCACGACGATCGCGATCACCGTGCTCACGATGTTCGAGGCGCGCATGAGCACGGGGCCGATCTCCACGACCGGGCCGCGATCGACGGAGAGGCCGTAGGTGCCGCCGCCGATGAGGAACTGGAAGAAGTACCGCAGCGCGATCGAGAGACCGATCGTGACGATCAGCACCTGCACGAGGCCGACGCGCCGCCGGCGGAGCGGCTTGAAGATCGCCCAGTCGTGCATCCAGCCGAAGGCGGCGGAGGCGACGAGCGTGACGACGATGGCGATCCAGGCCGGCCAGTTCACGAGGGTGGTGGCCGCGTAGAAGACGACGCCGCCGAAGGTCAGCAGCTCGCCGTGGGCGAAGTTGTTGACGCCCGTCGTGCCGAAGATCAGCGTGATGCCGATCGCGGCGAGGGCGAGCAGCAGGCCGAAGTTGAGGCCGGAGATCACGCGGGAGAGCAGCAGCGAGCCGAAGTCGGTCGCGATGGCACCGGTCGAGGTCGCATCCGTGGGCTCCTCCCCGCCGCCCGTGGTCGGCTCACCGCTCGAGCCGCCGTCGCCGCCCGAGCCGCCGCCGGCCGGTGGTGCGGGGGCCGACTCGCCGAAGGGGAACAGCACGCCGACCGATGACGACCCGCCGACCTCGAACTCGCGGCTCTCGAACGACGGATCGCGGAGCGTCACGCCCTCCGGCAGCGTCGCGGTGTCGATCGAGACCGTGTACGTGCCTGTCTGCTGGATCGGCACCATCCAGCGCCCGTCGGCGCCGGTCGCGACGGTCTCGTCGACGCCGTTGCCGGTGACGGAGATCTCCACGCCCTCCAGCGGCGTCTGCCCGTCGCGGACGATGCCGTTGAAGTTGTAGGGAGCTGCCTGCTCGGTCATGGGCAGTGGGGCTGCCGCGACCGCGGTCGCACCACCCGCCACCATGCCCATGACGGCCAGGGCTACGGCGATCGCTCGCCGCATCCCGCTCCGTCGCGGTCTGCTGGACGTCTTCACATGTCCTCCATGCTGTGGGGCCGCGCAGGCACAAGGGAATGCGGTGCGCATGATGCCCGTTACATCGGTGGGGAAACAGTAGCGGCCGCTCTGGCGGCCGCTGTCCACTTTCGGCCCTCTTGTGCGCTTCTTCACGTGGATGCCGCACGACCGTTACCGAATAGATACGATGAGAGCGATGGAGATGCGCAACCCGTTCGGCCCGATCGGCCTGACCTACGACGACGTCATGCTGCTCCCGGGCCGCACCGATGTGATCCCGAGCGAGGCGGACACGGGCACCCGGCTCTCGCGCAACATCCGACTGGCCATCCCGCTCGTCTCGAGCGCCATGGACACGGTGACCGAGGACCGGATGGCGATCGCCATGGCTCGCCAGGGCGGCATCGGCATCGTGCACCGCAACCTCGCGATCGCAGACCAGGCCGGGATCGTGGACCGCGTGAAGCGCTCCGAGTCGGGGATGATCACCGACCCGGTGACGACCCACGCCGATGCGACGATCGAGGAGGTCGACCGCATCTGCGGCGAGTTCAAGGTCTCGGGCCTGCCGGTCGTCGACCCCGACGGCGTGCTCGTCGGCATCGTCACGAACCGCGACATGCGCTTCGTGCCCCGTGAGGAGTTCGCGACCACGCTCGTGCGCGACGTCATGACGCCCGCGCCGCTCAAGACGGCCGCGGTCGGCATCTCGCGGGAGGACGCCTTCGCGATCTTCCACGAGACGAAGCTCGAGAAGCTGCCGCTCATCGACGAGCAGGGGCGCCTGGGCGGCCTCATCACCGTCAAGGACTTCGACAAGGTCGAGCAGTACCCAAACGCGACGAAGGACCCGCAGGGCCGCCTCCGCGTCGGCGCCGCGATCGGCTTCTTCGGCGACGCGTTCGACCGCGCCGTGGCGCTCGCGGAGGCCGGCGTCGACGTGATCGTCGTCGACACCGCGAACGGCGAGAGTCAGGGCGTGCTCGACATGGTCGCGAGGCTCAAGGGCGACGAGCGCTTCGACGCGATCGACATCATCGGCGGCAATGTCGCGACCTACGAGGGCGCCGCGGCGCTCATCGAGGCGGGCGTGGATGCGGTGAAGGTCGGCGTCGGTCCGGGCTCGATCTGCACGACGCGCGTCGTGTCGGGCGTCGGTGTGCCGCAGGTCTCGGCCATCTACGACGCCGCGCGCGCCGCGCACGACGCCGGCACCGACATCCCGATCATCGCCGACGGCGGCCTGCAGTACTCGGGCGACATCGCGAAGGCGCTCGTCGCGGGCGGCTCGTCGGTCATGCTCGGCTCGCTGCTCGCGGGCACGAACGAGAGCCCCGGCGACCTCGTGCTCGTGAACGGCAAGCAGTTCAAGACGTACCGGGGCATGGGCTCGCTCGGCGCGATGCAGACCCGCGGCAAGAAGACGTCCTACTCGCGCGACCGCTACTTCCAGGCCGACGTACCGAGCGACGAGCAGCTGATCGCCGAGGGCATCGAGGGTCAGGTGCCCTACCGCGGCCCGCTGGGCTCGGTCGCGTACCAGCTCGTCGGCGGCCTGCGGCAGTCGATGTTCTACACCGGTGCGCGCACGATCGAGGAGCTGCAGCAGAAGGGCCGGTTCGTGCAGATCACCGCCGCCGGCCTCAAGGAGTCGCACCCGCACGACATCCAGATGGTCGTCGAGGCCCCGAACTACCGCCGCTGACCTCGCGCCCGCGCGCTCATCGAGAGGTGCTCGCGCGGTCGGCAGGTGCCCGCCTGCGGGCACCCGCCGTCCCGTCGGGCACCTCTCGCGGTTGTCCACAGTGCGGGTAGCGGGTGGCGCGCGATCGGGCGTGCGCACGGCAGGGTGCGCGGCATGGACATCCCGCTGCATGCGTCCGGCGTCGGCGACGGGCTCGTCCGGCTCGACCGCGACCCGCTCATGGAGCGGCTCCGGCGCGGGCAGTACGCGCCCGCGGATGCGCTCGCGGCCGCGAGCAGCGACGAGCGCTATCTCGCCTCGGTGCGAGCGGCCGTCGCAGCTCGGCCGGGTGCGGTCCTCGCGCGCGAGTCCGCGCTCGCGCTCGCGGGGCTGCCGTTCGGCAGGCCGACCGACGTCTTCACGATCGGTGATCCTGCCACCTCCGGATCGAAGGCCGGGGTGCGCAACTCGCACGTGCCCATCGCGGAGCAGGACACCGCCGTCATCGACGGGATGGCCTGCGCCTCCGTCGCGCACGCCCTCGCGGACATCGCGCGTCGCGGTGCGCAGCTCGATGCGGTCAGCGCGACGGATGCGGCGCTGCGGCGCGCCGCTGTCTCCCGCGACGCGATCCTCGACGCCCTCACGCGCCAGGGGCCGCGCGGCCAGCGGCGAGCGCGCTGGGTCGTCGACTTCGCCGACCCGCGCGCCGAGTCGGTGGGGGAGTCGTGGAGCCGGGTGGTGCTCGCCCGGCTCGGCGCGCCGGCACCTGAGCTGCAGGCGCGCATACCGACCGTGACCATGGGCGACCGCTGGGTCGACTTCCGCTGGCTCCGCCCCGGGCGTCGCCCGCTCGCCGGCGAGTTCGACGGCTTCGTCAAGTACGGCGTGATCGCCGAGTCGCGCGGCTCGACGGGCGCCAAGGCGCTGTTCGACGAGAAGCGGCGCGAGGATGCGATCCGCTCGAGCCACGACGTCGCGCGCTGGGTGTGGGGCGACCTGCTGGGGACACCCGGGCTGGCGCGGATCCTGGCCGCGGCGGGGCTCGAGCTCGGCCAGCCGCGCTGCGCGCGATGGTGACGACAGGTGCCCGCGCGGTCGAACGGTGCCCGCAGGCGGGTACCGCTCGACCGCTCGGGGACCTCTCGGCATTTCGGGCGGCGCTGCGCCACGCGAGCGTGCTCGGGCGCTGAGCGTCCCTCGCTCCCTGCGGGATAGGCTGGGCGGGTGACGGAGATCGAGATCGGCCGCAGCAAGCGCGCCCGCACCGGGTACGGCTTCGACGACATCAGCATCGTGCCGTCACGGCGCACGCGCGACAGCGACCTCGTCTCGCTGCAGTGGCAGATCGACGCCTTCAAGTTCGAGATCCCGGTCATGAGCGCCCCGACCGACTCGGTGACGAGCCCCGCCACGGCGATCGCCCTCGGTCGCGCCGGTGGCGTGGGCGTGCTCAACCTCGAGGGCGTCTGGACGCGCTACGACGACCCCGAGCCGCTGCTCGCCGAGATCGCGCGCCTGCCCGCCGACCTCGCGACGAGCCGCATGCGCGAGATCTACGCCGAGCCGATCAAGCCGGAGCTCATCCGCGACCGGCTCGCGCAGATCCGCGACGCCGGCGTGCCCGTCTCGGGCAGCCTCAGTCCGCAGGCCGTGCAGGAGCACTACGAGACGGTGCTCGCGGCGGGCGTCGAGCTCATGGTCATCCGGGGCGCGACGGTGAGCGCCGAGCACGTCTCGGCCGAGCGCGGCGCACCGCTCAACCTCAAGCAGTTCATCTACGAGCTCGACGTGCCCGTCGTGGTCGGCGGCGTCGTCACCTACACGGCCGCCCTCCACCTCATGCGCACGGGCGCGGCCGGCGTGCTCGTCGGCTTCGGCGGCGGCGCGGCGTCGACGAGCGAGAGGGTGCTCGGCGTGGCAGCCCCGATGGCGACGGCTGTGAGCGACGTCGCCGCGGCCCGGCGCGACTACCTCGACGAGTCCGGCGGCCGCTACGTGCACGTCATCGCCGACGGCTCGCTCGGCACCTCCGGCCAGGTCGTCAAGGCGCTCGCGTGCGGCGCCGACGGCGTCATGCTCGGCACCGCGCTCGCGCGCGCCACGGATGCCCCCGGCCGCGGCTGGCACTGGGGCCCGGAGGCGCACAACCAGAAGCTGCCTCGCGGCAACCGCGTGCAGGTCGACCAGGTCGGCCCGCTCGACGTCGTGCTGAACGGACCGTCACCGGTCGCGGACGGCACGGCGAACATCATGGGCGCGCTGCGCAAGGCGATGTCGACGACCGGCTACAAGGATCTCAAGGAGTTCCAGCGGATCGACGTGGTCGTCGAGAGCAGCCCGCCGCGCTAGACCGCCCGCCCGGGCGCCGCATCCAAGGAGGATCCATGGCTGAGACCACCAACAGCGTGAGTCGGTCGAGGAAGCTCGGCCCCGAGGAGCGCGCCGCGGCGATCGCCTCGCTCCGCGAGCGCGAGGTCGACGTGCTCGTGATCGGCGGCGGCATCGTCGGCACCGGCGCGGCGCTCGACGCCGTCACCCGGGGCCTGCGTGTCGGGCTCATCGAGGGGCGCGACTTCGCCTCCGGCACGTCGAGCCGCTCGTCGAAGCTCATCCACGGCGGCATCCGCTACCTCGAGCAGGCGAACTTCGGGCTCGTCCGCGAGGCGCTCATCGAGCGCGGCCTGCTGCTGCAGCGGCTCGCACCGCACCTCGTCAAGCCCGTGCGCTTCCTCTACCCGCTCACGACCCCGGTGGTCGAGCGCGCGTACATCGGCGCCGGCATGGCGATGTACGACGCGTTCAGCTACACCGGCTTCATGAAGCCGGGCGTGCCCATGCACCGGCACCTCTCCAAGAAGCAGATGCTCAAGGAGATCCCGTCGCTCGACCCGAACGCGCTCGTGGGCGGCCTCACCTACTACGACGGCCAGGTCGACGACGCCCGCTACGTCGCCGAGCTCGCGCGCACCGCGTCGTTCTACGGCGCGCACGTCGCCAGCCGCGTGCGGGCGGAGGGCTTCCTCAAGGTGGGGGAGCGGGTCGTCGGCGTGCAGGCGCACGACTACGAGACCGGCGAGCTGTTCGAGATCCGCGCCAAGCAGGTCGTGAACGCGACCGGCGTGTGGACGGGCGACACCCAGGCGATGGTCGGCGCGCGCGGCGAGTTCAAGGTGCGCGCGTCGAAGGGCGTGCACCTCGTGGTGCCGCGCGACCGCTTCCACTCGTCGATGGGCCTGCTGCTGCGCACCGAGAAGAGCGTGCTCTTCGTCATCCCGTGGGGCCGGCACTGGATCATCGGCACCACCGACACCGACTGGGAGCTCGACAAGGCGCACCCGGCGGCGACGGCGGCCGACATCGACTACATCCTCGACCACGTCAACTCGGTGCTGTCGATGAAGCTGACGCGCAGCGACGTCGAGGGCGTCTACGCGGGCCTGCGGCCGTTGCTCGCCGCGAGCGACGGCGGATCCACCGCCAACCTCTCGCGCGAGCACTACGTCTCGCACACCGTGCCGGGCCTGGTGCTCATCGCGGGCGGCAAGTGGACGACCTACCGCGTGATGGCGAAGGACGCGATCGACGAGGCCGCGAGCGCGATGGACGGCAAGGTGCCGGACTCCTGCACCGAGCAGATCCCGCTGCTCGGGGCCGTCGGCTACCGCGCGGCGTGGAACAAGCGCGCGAGGATCGCACGCGCGTTCGGCGTGCACAAGCACCGGATCGAGCACCTGCTGAACCGCTACGGCACGCTCACCGACGAGGTGCTCGACATCATCCGACAGCAGCCGGAGCTCGCGGAGCCGCTGCCGGGGGCCGACGACTACATCGGCGCCGAGGTGCGCTACGCGTGCACGCACGAGGGCGCACTGCACCTCGACGACGTGCTCGCGCGCCGCACCCGCATCTCGATCGAGTCGTGGGACCGCGGCGTCGCCGCCGCCCCCGTCGCGGCGCGGATCATGGCGGATGCGCTCGGCTGGGACGAGGCGAGGGTGGAGAAGGAGATCAACACCTACAACAAGCGCGTCGCAGCGGAGCTCGCCAGCCAGGAGCTGCCGGACGACGAGTCGGCCGACCGGGCCCGGCTGGAGGCGCCCGAGATCGTGCCGCTCGGGGCGCTCCCGACGGCGAGCGCGGTGGGCACCCGCCCGGAGCCCGCCGCCTGACGCCGGTCCGGCGACGGAGCGGCCGGTAGGATCGGGGTGCAGATGAGCACCCCCCTCCCCACCTTCCGGCAGGTCGCGACGCGGCCTCGCTGGATCGGCGTGCTCGTCGCCTGCCTGGCCGTCGCCGGGCTCTTCGCACTGCTCGGCCAGTGGCAGATCGCGCGCGCCGTCGAGCAGGGCCAGGCCGACGAGCGCGACACCGAGACGGCGGTGCCGCTGACGAGCGTCGCCGAGCCCGGCTCCACCCTCACGACCGAGGCGGGCGGGCGGATGGTCGCGTTCACCGGCGAGTGGGTGCCGGAGGACTTCGACACGCTCGCGGGCCGGAAGCAGGACGGGCGGACGGGCACGTGGGTGATCGGCCGCGTGCTCGTGTCGCCGGATGGCGCTGAGCCCGTCTCCCTGCCCGTCGCGATCGCCTGGTTCGAGGATCCGACTGCTGCGCAGGCGCTCGTCGACCGGCGCGCGGGCGGCGATGGCGGCGATGGCGGCGACGGCGACCTCGTGGGCAGGCTGATGCCGTCGGAGGCGCCGACGCAGGGCGACATCCGCACGGACGCCGCCGAGGCGATGAGCGTCGCGGCCCTCATCAACGAGTGGGAGGCGTACGACGGCCGCGTCTACGGCTCGTACGCGATCCTCGACGCCGCGTCGGCCGACGCATCCGGCGCGCTCGTCGACGGCGGCGAGCCGATCGTCTCGTCCCGCCCGGTCACCGACACGCAGCTCAACGCCCTCAACATCTTCTACGCGATCGAGTGGGTCGCGTTCATGCTCTTCGCCTTCTACCTCTGGTACCGACTCGTGAAGGACGCGCTCGAGCGCGAGGTCGAGGCCATCGAAGATGCAGCGGAGGCCGCCGCAGCGGGCGGCGACGCGGCCCGCGGATAGGCTGGAGACGTGCCGAGACCGATCGAACAGCTGCCCCAGATCCGCACGGCCATCACGTCCTACCGCGTGATGTCGTGGGTCACGGGCATCTTCCTGCTGCTGCTCGTGGCGGAGATGGTGCTCAAGTACTCGCCCACGCACGTCGAGCTCTTCGCATTCGGCGCGAGCGGCCCGCTCGCGCTCGAGGCGGTCGTGCCCGGCGCCGGCTGCCAGTGGTACTCGCTCTTCGTGCCCGGCGGCATGGGCTGCGAGATGACCTCCCTCGGCGACGGCGTCAACATCTCGCTCGGCATCCTCATCGCGCACGGCTGGATCTACGTGGTCTACCTCTTCGCCTCGTTCCGCCTGTGGAGCCTGCTCCGCTGGCCCTTCACGCGCCTGTTCGCCATGGCGCTCGGCGGCGTCGTGCCGTTCCTCTCGTTCTTCGTCGAGCGCCCGATGCACCGGACCGCGCTCGCCGACCTCGCTCGACTGGAGGCCCAGCGGGCCGCCCGGTCGGCGGCCGCGCCCGCTCCCACCGCCTCGGAGGCATGATGTCCGACACCGCCCAGCGTCCCGTCCTCGTCGTCGACTTCGGCGCCCAGTACGCGCAGCTCATCGCCCGTCGCGTCCGGGAGGCCGACGTGTACAGCGAGATCGTGCCCTCGACGATCACGGCCGAGGAGATCCGCGCGAAGGACCCAGCCGCCATCGTGCTCTCCGGCGGACCCTCGAGCGTCTACGCAGAGGACGCCCCGCGCCTCGACGAGGGCATCCTCGAGCTCGGGGTGCCGACGTTCGGCATCTGCTACGGCTTCCAGGTGATGGCGGCGCAGCTCGGCGGCGCCGTCGCGAAGACCGGCAACCGCGAGTACGGCTCGACGGCGATGCAGGTCGACGGCGGCGGCGCGCTGCTCCAGGGGCAGCCCGACGCGCAGACCGTGTGGATGAGCCATGGCGACTCGGTCGCGGAGGCCCCGGCGGGCTTCACCGTGCTCGCCGGCACCGCCGACACCCCGGTCGCGGCGTTCGAGGACCGCGAGCGCAGGATGGCCGGCGTGCAGTGGCATCCGGAGGTGCGGCACTCGGAGCACGGCCAGCGCGTCATCGAGTCGTTCCTGCACGACATCGCCGGGCTGCCGGGGGACTGGCAGACGGGCAACGTGATCGAGGAGCAGGTCGCGCGCATCCGCGAGCAGGTCGGCACCGGCCGCGCGCTCTGCGGGCTCTCGGGCGGCGTCGACTCCGCCGTCGCCGCGGCGCTCGTGCACGAGGCCATCGGCGACCAGCTCATCTGCGTGTTCGTCGACCACGGACTGCTGCGACAGGACGAGCGGCGCCAGGTCGAGGAGGACTACGTCGCCTCCACCGGCGTGCGGCTCGTGACGGTCGATGCGCGCGAGCGGTTCATGGAGGCGCTCAGGGGCGTCACCGACCCGGAGGAGAAGCGCAAGATCATCGGGCGCGAGTTCATCCGCGCCTTCGAGCAGGCCGAGCGCGACCTCGCGGCGGAGGCGGCCGCCGACGGCGAGCCGATCCGCTGGCTCGTGCAGGGCACCCTCTACCCCGATGTCGTCGAGTCCGGCGGCGGCTCCGGCACCGCGAACATCAAGAGCCACCACAACGTCGGCGGCCTGCCCGACGACCTGCAGTTCGAGCTCATCGAGCCGCTGCGGGCGCTGTTCAAGGACGAGGTCCGCGCGATCGGCCGCGAGCTGGGACTCCCCGAGGCCATCGTCTCCCGCCAGCCCTTCCCGGGACCCGGCCTCGGGATCCGCATCATCGGCGAGGTCACCGAGGACCGGCTCGACACGCTGCGACGGGCGGACGCGATCGCGCGCGCCGAGCTGACGGCCGCCGGCCTCGACGGGGAGATCTGGCAGTGCCCCGTCGTGCTGCTCGCCGACGTGCGCTCGGTGGGCGTGCAGGGCGACGGCCGCACCTACGGCCATCCGATCGTGCTGCGCCCCGTCTCGAGCGAGGACGCCATGACCGCCGATTGGACGCGCCTGCCGTACGACGTGCTCGCTCGCATCTCCAACCGCATCACGAACGAGGTGCCCGAGGTGAACCGCGTCGTGCTCGACGTGACGTCGAAGCCGCCGGGGACGATCGAGTGGGAGTAGTCGCCCCGTAGGTCGCGCGACGAGGCCGACCCGGACCTCGCCGGCGCGGAGGACACCCGCGCGGGCGGGGCGCGGCCGCGGGGAGTAGCGTCGACCGCATGGGTGCTGGGCAGTCGCGCGAACGCTCGGCCCGGGCGGCCGCGCTCTGGCTGCTCGTGATCGGCTTCGTCGCGAGCGCGATGGTGAGCCTCGCCCCCGCGAGCTTCCTGCAGGCTCGGCTGCGCTTCGCCTGCGAGCGCTCGGGCGGCGACTGGATCTGCGACGACGGAGCCGCGCTGCTGTGGCCCGCGATCGCCGGCACCGCGCTCGGCGCGCTCGCGCTCGGCGGCGTCGCGCTGCTCATCCGCGCCACGTGGGACCGGGCGCGGCTGCGTGCCGAGTGGCTCGGAGCCATCGCGATCATCGGCGTGCTGCCGACGCTCGTGCTCCTCGCGCTGCTGCTCTGGGACGCCATCGCGCACGACGCGTCCGGCGTCGTCCTCGATGCCAGCCGGGTCGCGATGTGGGCCGAGCGCGCGATGCTCTCGGCGCTCGCGACGCTCGCGGCAGGCATGCTGGCGGCGAGCGGGCTGCGGATGCGCGCGCGCGGCAGGCCGCGCCGCATCGCCTTCGTCACGCTCGTGCTGGCGCTCCTGCTGCTGCTCCTCTCGGCGGCGATGTCGTCGCTCGGCACGCTGCCCTCCGGGATCGTCGCGGCGGCGTCGATCGGGGCCGGCTGGTACGTCGCGGCAGGAGCCTGGCCCACGAGCTCGAAGCAATCCGGCGCGGATGTCGATCCGGATCGTTCCCGATCGACGCCCTGAGTGAGAGGGTCGACCGACGACCTAAACACGCGAGGAGTCCCACCGTGAGCGCGGCCGCACGGCCCTGCTCGACCGCGCGGCCGCCGGCCGCTGACGCGTCCTGCCGTGCGCGGTGGAGCGATCAGGCGTGCACGGAGCGATCAGGCGTGCACGGAGCGGCAGAAGTCGCGCACGGCCGTGCTGAACGCATCCGGGCGGTCGAGGTTGCTGAGGTGGCCGCAGTCCGGGATCACCGCGAGCGACGCGTCGGGGATCGCGCGCTCGAACTCTTGGGCGACGCGCAGCGGTGAGCGGCCGTCGTGCTCGCCCCACACGAGCAGCGTCGGCACGGCGATGCGCGACAGCAGGTCGCGCTGGTCGGTCGACGCCATGATCGACAGCTGGGTCCGGAGCGTGGCAGGGCGCGCTGCCGCCGCCAGCTCGCGCAGGAGGTCGAGCTGCTCGGCCGGCGGCTCCCCGGAGAAGAGTCCCGGCGCGAAGGGCTCCCGCGCCTCGCCGTCCCGCCCGCCTCGCGGCGCGCGCAGCTGCGCCCGCGCTGCGGTCACCCTGGCACGCAGCTCAGGCTCGGGCAGCGAGCCCTTCCAGCCCGCATAGGTGTCGGCGAGCACGAGCGCGGTGACGAGGCGCGGATGCCGCCGGTACAGCTCGAGGACGACCGTGCCGCCCCACGAGATGCCGCCGACCGTCGCCGGCCCGCCCGTCGCCTCGATGAGCGCCGCGAGGCAGTCGGCGTAGTCGTGCAGCGAGAAGCCCGGCGGGATGTCGGAGGAGCGGCCGGATCCCGGTTCGTCCCACGCCACGACCGTGCACGCATCCTTCAGGCCGCCGAGCTGCGGTCGCCACGCGCGGCTGTCGTCGCCGGCGCCGTGCACGAGCACGAGCGGCGGCCCCGAGCCCTCGCGGTCGAACGCGATGTCGACGCCTCGGGCGCGGATCGTCTCCACGCCGACAGCGTACTCCCGGGCGTCGACGGGCCGTGGCGGCTACCGTGGGAGGGTGACGACCACGGCGACGACCGGCCTGACCGAGGAGCGCGTGCTGCAGCTGCGCGCCGACTTCCCGATCCTCGCCGAGCAGCCGGCGGGCGTGCCGCTCGTCTACCTCGACTCCGGGGCGACGAGCCAGCAGCCGCGGCAGGTGCTGGAGGCGGAGTGGGCCTTCCGCACCCGGCGCAACGCCGCCGTGCACCGTGGCGCGCACACGCTCGCCGCGCTCGCGACCGACGACTACGAGGTCGCGCGCGATCGCATCGCCCGCTTCGTCGGCGCACGCCCCACCGAGATCTCGTGGGCCATGAACGCGACGGATGCCCTCAACACCGTCGCCCTGTCGCTCGCGGCGGCCAACCGCGCGGCGGTCGTCGACCCGAGGCTCCGCATCCGCGAGGGCGACGAGATCCTCGTCACGGAGGCCGAGCACCACGCGAACCTGCTGCCGTGGCAGCGGCTCGCTGACGAGACCGGCGCCACCCTCCGGTGGGTCGAGGTCGACGACGACGGGGTCTGGACGGCGGATGCGGCGCTCGCGGCCATCACCGAGCGCACGCGCGTGGTCGCGGTCGCGCACGTCTCGAACGTCACCGGCCTCATCGCGCCGGTCGAGCAGCTCGTCGCCGCCGCCCACGAGGCCGGCGCGCTCGTCGTGCTCGACGCGTGCCAGTCCGTGCCGCACCGGCCGGTCGACCTGCACGGGCTCGGCGTCGACGCGGCCGCGTTCAGCGGGCACAAGATGCTCGGCCCCGGTGGCATCGGGGTGCTCTATCTCGCCGAGGCGCTTGGCGCCGCGCTGCCGCCCGCGCGCGTGGGCGGCTCGATGATCACGACTGTCACGATGACCGAGCACGAGTTCCTGCCCGCGCCGCAGCGCTTCGAGGCCGGCACGCAGCCGGTGTCGGCGATCGTGGGCCTCGCGGCCGCCGTCGACTACCTGGAGGGCGTCGGCATGTCCGCGATCGAGGCGCACGAGGTGGCGCTGGGCGAGCGGCTCGCGTTGGGGACGGCCTCGATCGACGGCGTGCGGCTCGTCGGCCCGCGGCCGGGCGAGGAGCGAGCGGGGCTCGCGAGCGTCATAGTCGATGGTGTGCACGCGCACGACGTCGGGCAGCTGCTCGACGCCGTCGGCATCGCGGCCCGCGTCGGGCACCACTGCGCGCAGCCCTTGCACCGCCGGCTCGGCGTCGCCGCCACCACCCGCGCGTCCACCTACCTCACCACGACGGAGGCGGAGGTCGACCGCTTCCTCGACGCCCTCTCCGGCGTGCGCGCATACTTCGGGGCGGGGCGATGAGCGACGCGCCGCGCGACCCGCTCGCCGGGCTCTACCAGGAGCTGATCCTCGAGCACGCGCGACGCCGCGAGGGAGAGGGCGCGATCGAGCCCTTCGACGCCGAGCGGTTCCTGCGGAACCCGACGTGCGGCGACGAGATCCGGCTCCGCGTGCGGCTCGACGGCGATGCGGTGGATGCGCTCGGCTGGGAGGGGCAGGGCTGCTCGATCTCGCAGGCATCGGCCTCGGTGCTCGCCGAGCAGGCGCCCGGCCTGTCGGTCGCCGAGGCGCGCGAGCGGATCGAGGCGATGCGCGCGCTGCTGCGCTCGCGCGGCGGGGTCGAGGCCGAAGAGGCGCTGCTCGGCGACGCCGTCGCGTTCGCCGGCGTCGCGAGGTTCCCGATGCGCGTGAAGTGCGCGATGCTCGCGTGGGTCGCGCTCGAGGAGGCGCTCACCGAGCTCGACGCTCGCTGACGCCGCCCGCGACGGTACGTCGCGGCATGACCGGTGTGGTTCGCTATCTGATACCACCTTGGAGGTCAACAATGTCCAGCACCACATCGGTCGGCGAGCGCATCGGGCGCTTCGCCGGAACCTGGTTCCCGCTCGTCGTCCTCGTCGCGGCGGCCGTCGCCATCCTCGTCCCGCAGGTGTTCCTGCCCATCGGGCCCTGGATCACGACGCTGCTCGGCATCATCATGCTCGGCATGGGGCTCACGCTGCAGCCCGTCGACTTCGCGGTGATCGCGAAGAAGCCGAAGGCCTTCGTCGTCGGCGTCATCGCCCAGTACCTGATCATGCCGCTCGCCGCGATCGGCCTCGCGCTCGCCTTCCAGCTGCCGCCGGAGCTGCTCGTCGGCGTCGTGCTCGTGGGCTCCGCGCCCGGTGGCACCGCCTCCAACGTCATGGTCTACCTGGCGAAGGGCGACACGGCCCTCTCCGTCGCGATGACCACCGCGTCGACGCTCCTGGCGCCGGTGCTCACGCCGCTGCTCGTGCTGTGGCTCGCGGGCTCCTACCTGCCCGTGGACGCGTGGGGCCTGTTCCAGTCGATCGTCTTCATCGTGCTGATCCCCGTCGTGGTCGGCGTGCTGCTGCGGATGCTGCTGCCGCGAGTCGTGAAGGCGATCCTGCCGTGGCTCCCGCTCGTCTCGGTGCTCGGCATCACGCTGGTCGTGCTCGCGGTCGTCGCGGGCTCGGCTGCGACGATCCTCTCCGTCGGGCTGCTCGTCGCGCTCGTCGTGATCCTCCACAACGGCATCGGCTACGGCCTCGGCTTCCTGGCGGCGAAGGCCGTCGGGCTCGACGAGAGCGCCCGCCGCGCCGTCGCGATCGAGGTGGGGATGCAGAACTCGGGCCTCGCCGCCGGCCTCGCCCGCACGCACTTCACGCCCGAGTCGGCGCTGCCCGCCGCGATCTTCTCCGTCTGGCACAACGTCTCGGGCTCGCTGCTCGCCTCTTACTGGTCGCGGCGCCCGCCGCAGGCGGTGCCGGCCGCCGAGCGCGAGCTCGACGACCAGCCCGTCGCGAGCTGACCCAGCGACCCGACCGTCCGCCCCGCCGCCCGCTCAGGGCGGCGGGGCGTACTGCTGCGCCCAGCCCACCGAAGGAGCCGCGACGGCGCTGCGCCGGTCTTGCTCGTCGGCTCGACGGTGCTCGCCGACGTCGACGACGAGCGCTGCGTGCTGTCGAGCCGGGACGAGCAGGTCGGGCCCGCACGACGAAGGCCCCGGCGTGCGCCGGGGCCTTCGTCGTCGTTCGATGGGACGCTAGTTGTTCCCGCGGACGATCGCGATGATGCGGAGGATCTCGACGTAGAGCCAGATGATCGTCATCGTCAGGCCGAACGCCGCCGACCAGCCGTACTTCTTGTGCACGCCGCGCTTCACGCCCAACTCGATGCCTTCGAAGTCCATGACGAGCGAGTACGCGCCGAGCAGCACCGCGAGGCCGCCGAGCAGCACGCCCCACGGGATGCCGAACAGCGGGCTCGGCGCGGAGCGCATGCCGAAGGCGAGGTCGCCCGTGGCGCCGAACAGCATCATGCCGAAGTTCACGAGCGAGAACAGGCCGTAGCCGATCAGCACGATGAAGAAGATCTTGTTCATCCGGGGCGACGTGCGCACGATGCGGAACGCATACAGTGCGAGCGTCGCGGCGATCACGCAGGCAGTGGCGAGCAGCGCCTGGAAGATGATGCCGTCGAGGCCCATGCCGAACTCGAGGATGCCCGAGAAGCCTCCGAGGAAGAGGCCCTGAGCCGCCGCATAGGCGAGCACGAGCGCAGGGCTCGGCTCCTTCTTGAAGATGTTGACGAGCGCCAGCACGAAGCCGACGAGCGCGCCACCGTACGTCAGCACGAAGAAGGCCGGCGACGTGCCCGAGACGAACAGCATGCCGAGCGTGACGATGAAGCCGAGCGCGGTCACGCCGAGCGTGAGCGCCGTCTTCATGATCACGCCGTCGTAGGTGAGGCGCTCGGTCTCGAGCGGCCCGGCCGACGGGCGGCCGAACTGCTGGTCGAGCTGCTCGGGCGTCGGGATGGCCGGCTGGCCGTACGGCTGCTGCTGCCCGTACGGTGCCTGTCCGTACGGTGCCTGCCCGTACGGTGCCTGCCCGTACTGGGGCTGGCCGTACTGCTGGCCGTAGGGCGCCTGCTGGCCGCCGGGGACAGCCTGCGAGGCGCGCTGCGCGTTCTCGGTGAACGCGGGCGAATTGCGGAACGCCGGGTTGCCTGCCAAGGGATCTGCTCCTGTCGGGAAGAACGGGTGGCCGCCCCGGTGGGCGGACGCGATCAGCGTATCCGGCGCGCCCAAGCATTTGCTGTGCCGCGGGGACGATTCGCCCAGGGCGCACACCACTAGGCTGGCGCGGTGCCAGCCACTCGCGTCATCGGGCACCGAGGTGCCTCGGGGTGGGCGCCCGAGCACACCGAGACGGCCGTGCGCCTGGCCGCAGCGCTCGGTGCGGACGCCGTCGAGCCCGACGTCGTCGCGACGCGCGACGGCGTGCTCGTGGTGCGGCACGACAACGAGCTGAGCGAGACGACCGACATCGCCGCCCGGCCCGAGCTGGCCGATCGGCGCCGCCGGCAGTCGATCGACGGCGTCGAGCTCGAGGGCTGGTTCGTCGAGGACCTGACGTGGGCCGAGGTCGCGACGCTCCGCGCCCGCGAGCGGCTGCCCGCGCTGCGCCCGCTCAGCGCGCGCCGCGACGACCTGGACGGCGTCCTCCGGTTCACCGACCTGCTCCGGATCGCCGGCGAGACGGGGCTCGACGTCGTCGCCGAGCTGAAGCACGCCACGCACCACGCATCCATCGGGCTGCCGCTGGACGCGCTGCTGGCGGATGCGGTGGCCGGCACCCACTGGGCGTCGAGCGGGCGGCTGGTCGTCGAGAGCTTCGAGGAGTCGGTGCTGCACGCAGTGCGCGAGCGCGGCCTGGAGGGCCGGATCGTCTACCTCATGGCGCAGGACGGGACGGCGGCCGATCTGGTCGGCGACGGGGGAGCGCCGACCTACGCGCAGCAGCGCACCGACGCGGGGCTCGCGCAGCTCGGCCGCCGCGTCGACGCGATCAGCGTCGACAAGGCGGTGCTGTTCGACCGCGATGCGGGGCGGCTCGCGCCGAGCGACCTCGTCGAGCGAGCGAGCGCCGCCGGGCTGGGCACGATGACCTGGACCCTGCGGCCCGAGAACCGCTTCCTCGAGCCGGAGCATCGGCTCGGCGCGCACGACGCGGCGTGGGGCGACTGGACGACGGAGTGGGCGATGGTGGCGTCGCTCGGGCTCGAGGCCGTGTTCGTCGACCACCCGGATCTCTGGCGGCGACTGCCGAGCGGGTGACGGCCGCCCCGAGTCGCCAGTCGTCGTACTTCCGACGCGGCAGCCCGCGTCACCGGCGGCTCGTAGAATCGATCCGATGAGCGACTTGTGGGGGCTGGACGACGAAGCCGCGGGAGACGGGCACCGCGGTGATGTGCAGCGGCCGTCGCCGATCGGCCCGCGGGGCGACACCATCCCCGACGAGCTGCTCGAGGGGCTGAACCCGCCGCAGCGCGAAGCGGTCGAGCACCGCGGTCCCGCGCTGCTCATCGTCGCCGGCGCCGGCTCGGGGAAGACGCGCGTGCTCACCCACCGCATCGCCGGGCTGCTCGCGACCCGGGAGGCATGGCCGAGCCAGATCCTCGCGATCACGTTCACGAACAAGGCCGCCGCCGAGATGCGCGAGCGCGTGGACCGCCTGGTCGGCGAGGAGTCGCGAGGCATGTGGATCCGCACGTTCCACTCCGCGTGCGTGCGCATCCTGCGCCGCGAGGCGGAGGAGTTCGGCTTCAAGCAGTCGTTCACCATCTACGACTCGGGCGACGTGCGCGCCCTCATCAAGCGGCTCATCAAGGAGCGCGGCGCCGACATCCAGGGCCTGACGCCCGGCGGCGTCTCCTCGCGCATCTCGATGGCGAAGAACGAGCTGCACGACGTCGACTCGTGGGCCCGCACCGCCAACCTCGAGAACCCCCTCGACGCGGCGTTCCTCGAGCTGTGGCGCGACTACGACCGCGAGCTGCGGCGCGCGAACGCCTTCGACTTCGACGACCTCATCTCGCAGACGGTGTTCCTCTTCCGCGCGTTCCCGCACGTCGCGGCGCAGTACCGCAAGCGGTTCCGGCACATCCTCGTCGACGAGTACCAGGACACGAACGCCGCGCAGTACGCGCTCATCCGCGAGCTGACCCAGCCCGTGTCGCGCACCGACCTCCCGGAGCTGCGCGCCGATCTGCCCGGTGCATCCCTCACCGTCGTCGGGGACTCGGACCAGTCGATCTACGCGTTCCGCGGGGCCGACATCCGCAACATCACCGACTTCGAGCGCGACTTCGCCGGCGCCCGCACGATCCTGCTCGAGCAGAACTACCGCTCGACGCAGAACATCCTCTCTGCCGCGAACGCCGTGATCGGCAACAACTTCGACCGGCGTGCGAAGCGGCTGTGGACCGATTCCGGCGACGGCGACAAGATCGTCGGCTACACCGGCTACTCGGGCTACGACGAGGCGCAGTTCGTCGCCGACGAGATCGTCGAGCTGACGTCGGGCGGCATGTCGTACAGCGACATCGCGGTCTTCTACCGCACGAACGCGCAGACGCGCGCGCTCGAGGAGGTGCTGATCCGCACCGCCATCCCCTACAAGGTGATCGGCGGCACGAAGTTCTACGACCGCGCCGAGATCAAGGATGCGATGGCGTACCTGATCACGGTCGCGAACCCGGCCGACCCGCTCAGCCTGCGCCGCATCATGAACGTCCCGAAGCGCGGCATCGGGCCGGCGACCGAGGCGGCGCTGCAGGCGTTCGCCGACGAGCACGAGATCACGCTGCGGGATGCGATGCGGCGCGTCGACGAGATCGCCCTCGGCCCGAAGGTCGCCGCGGCGATCACGGACCTCGCGGCGCTCCTCGACCACTGGTCGGCGCGGCCGGACGCGGATCCCGGCGAGCTGCTGCGCGACCTGCTCAGCCGCTCCGGCTACACCGACCAGCTGCGCCGCTCGACCGACCCGCAGGATGCCGCGCGGCTCGAGAACGTCGAGGAGCTCGTGGCGGTCACGCGCGAGTTCCGGCGCCAGAACCCGGGCGGCACCCTCATCGACTTCCTCACCGAGACCGCGCTCGTGGCCGCGGCGGACGAGCTGGACGACTCGGGCGGGCAGGTGTCGCTCATGACCCTGCACACCGCGAAGGGCCTCGAGTTCGACGCCGTGTTCATCACGGGCATCGAGGAGGAGCTGCTGCCGCACCGCATCTCGGCGAACGAGCCGGGCGGCCAGGCCGAGGAGCGGCGGCTCTTCTACGTCGGCATCACGCGCGCGCGGCAGCGCCTGCACCTGTCGCTCGCGATGACCAGGGCGCAGTTCGGCACGGTCGAGCCTGCGGCCCCCAGCCGCTTCCTCGAAGAGATCCCGGCCTCCCTCATCGATTGGCGCACGCCGCCGTCGACCATGCGCCAGCCGTCGTCGCAGCGCGCCGTCGGGCGCTGGCGCGACGAGCCGCGCGAGTCGTTCGTGACGGGCTTCCGGGAGCCCAAGGCGCTGCCGAAGGCGCCGCCG
This sequence comes from Agrococcus sp., assembly GCA_031178105.1. Classification (GTDB taxonomy): domain Bacteria; phylum Actinomycetota; class Actinomycetes; order Actinomycetales; family Microbacteriaceae; genus Agrococcus. Next base: position 26,353 of record JAPSJX010000014.1, read on the forward strand.
AAGCAGTTCTCGAACACGATCACCGAGGTGCGCGACAACTCCGGGCTCGAGCTCGCACCCGGCGACCGCATCCGCCACAAGGACTTCGGCGAGGGTCGCGTGCAGGCCGTGACCGGCGCGGGGCCGAAGCGGATCGCCGAGGTGGTGTTCGGCGCTGCGGGCCGGAAGCGGCTGCTCATCAAGATCGCCCCGATCGAGAAGCTGGCCTGACGGCGTCGTCGATCCCCTGAGCGCGTGACTCCTACAGCGCCTGCGTCACCAGCAGCACCATCGCGACGAGCGTCAGCGCGGCCGCACCGACGATGATCGGGCGGAACCGGCGCGCCATCGTGCGCGGCGGCCGGTCGTCGTCGTAGCGCTCGAACCACGGGTCGAGCTCGGGCGGGACCTGCTCCTCGTCGTGCCTCTGCATGGCATCAGCCTCCCACCCCCGCCCGGCGGAGTCGAGCGGCGGCGACACGCTCGCCGACGACACATAACGTCACGCGATGTGCGCTCGTGGCACCCCTTCTGCCACGCTGATGTCAGACAGCGATCATGATCGAGACCGAAGGAGGGGCGATGCCCACCACCCAGCGCGCGCGCTCGTTCGGCGATATCCTCGAGCTGCCCGACGCCGCCGAGCAGCTGCGACTCCACCGCCCGGAGGTCGAGGCGCACGCCGAGGCCGGCGTGAGCGCGCTCTTCGAGGAGCCGCAGCGGCTTCCCGCGACGGTGCTGCACGCGCTCGCCGCCCGCGTCGCGCGGCGCCAGGGCAGTGGACCGCTGTTCGACCACCACGCGTCGCGGGCGCTCGTCGACCCTGACGCCTCCGCTCTGCTGGCGGACGAGCTCCCACGGGACGACCGCCTGCGCGCCCTCGTCGAGCACGTCGACCTCATCACCGTCTCGCCCGCGCTCGTCGACCGCGACGATCAGCTCGTGCTGCCGCTCAGCGGCATCACCGCCGATGACGTCGTGCTCATCAGCCAGGTCGTGGCGCTCACGAGCTACCGCGTGCGCGCAGCGCACGGCTTCCAGCTGCTCGCAGACCAGGAGCCGAGCGCCATCGCCGGCTACGAGCGCGCCACCGTCGCGCGGGGTCGCGCGCACCGGGTGCCGGACCGCACGACGTCCGGGCGTCCTGCGCCCACCGCCTTCACGCGCGAGGTGCTGCAGTGGGAGCCCTGGGTGCCGCCCGTCCCGGAGGACGAGCTCACCGAGCTGCAGGCGGCGTCGTTCGCGGCGAAGGCGACGCGCAACTCCGTGTACTTCCGGCTGCTCGCCCGCGTGCCCGGCGTGCTCCGCGCCCGCAGCGCGCTCGACAACGCCGTCTTCCAGGGCGAAGGCGGGCTGCCGATCGGCGAGCGCGAGCTCGCGGCGGCCGTCGCGAGCAAGGTGAACGACTGCATCTACTGCGCCTCCGTGCACGCTCGCAAGGCCGTGCACCAGACGAAGCGCGCCGACGACATCGACCGGCTGCTCGCCGTGCGCCTCGAGCGCGACGGCGACTGGCTCGCATCCGATGTCGACCGGCTCGCCGACGGCCAGGACGCGCGCTGGAGCGCGATCATCCGCTTCGCCGCCCGCCTGTCGACGCTCGTCCCGACCGCGACTGCCGACGACCTCGCCGAGCTCCGCGCCGTCGGGCTCGACGACCTCCAGGTCGCCGACCTCGTGCACGCCACAGCGTTCTTCGCCTGGGCCAACCGCCTGATGCTCAGCCTCGGCGAGCCGGCGCTCCCGGACGCCTAGACCCCGCACCCGAACCGCCAGGAAGGCACTCGCATGTCCAGCACCATCACCCGCGCATCGGTCGCCGCCATCGCCGTCGCGGCGCTCGCGCTCACGGGCTGCGGCACCGTCACCGCGGCAGAGCCGACCGGCTCCGCCGCCGCAGAGGCCACCGAGATCGCCGTGACCGACGATCAGGGCCGTGAGGTCGTCATCGAGGGCCCCGTCGATCGCGCCGTCGTGCTGAACAGCTACGCCAACGAGTTCGTGCGCGCCATCGGCGCCGGCGATCGCGTCGTCGGCGTGGACCGCTCGTCGCTCAACCGACTGCCCTACCTCGAGATCGGCGACGACGAGGTGATCGCGGAGGGCCTCGACCAGATCAACTACGAGGCCGTCGCCGCGCTCGAGCCCGACGTCGTCGTGCTGCCGCGGAACGCCGTGTGGCAGGAGGCCGAGGAGCAGCTCTCGAGCTTCGGGATCCCGGTCGTGGTCGCGACCGCATGGGACTACGCCGTCTTCGACGACACCGTCGACCTGCTCGGCGAGGTGTTCGGCGCCGAGCAGGAGGCCGACGAGTTCCAGGCCTTCGCCGACGAGATCCAGGAGGTCGTGGCGGAGCGCGTCGAGGGTCTCGACACCGTGCCCGTCTACTGGGAGACCGCGGAGCCGTACCTGACCGTGCTCCCCGGATCCGGCTTCCACGCCATCATCGAGGCAGCGGGCGGCGAGAACGTGTTCGCCGAGGCGGGCGGCGGCGACGTGCAGCAGGAGATCACCGTCGACCCGGCGGAGGTCGTGACCCGCGACCCTGCGATCATCGTGCACGAGTACGAGCCGAGCGCGACGCCCACGGAGCAGGGGGACTTCGACGCCACCCGCGCCGAGATCCTGGCACGACCGGGCTGGTCCGCGATCCGCGCCGTCGAGGACGACCAGGTCTTCGTGGCCAACGGCTGGGCCACGAGCGCCATCGCGAAGGCGATCGGCGCGCTGTACCTCGCCACCTGGCTGCACCCCGAGGCGTTCGAGGATGTCGACCCCGACGCGTACCTGCAGCGCTGGGTCGAGGACTTCCAGGGCACCGACTTCGCCGGGGTCGACGGCTACGTCAGCGCTGCCGGCGCGAGCGCGGGCTGAGCGTGACGACCTCCATCGCCGCTGAGCGCGACGCCGGGACGCCCTCTCCCAGCGGGGGCGCTCCCGCGCCCCGCGCCGACCGGCTCCGGCGCCGCACAGGCGCGTGGCGGCCGCTCGCGCTCGGCGCCGGTGCGGTCGCGAGCGCGATCGCGATCGTGGTCGCCGTGGGGATCGGCACGGCGGGCATCACACCGGGCGACGTGTGGCGCGCGATCGTGCTCGCGATCTTCGGCGGCACGCTGCACGGCGACTTCGCGCAGGCCTACTCGATCGTGACCGAGCTGCGGCTCCCGCGCACGCTCCTCGCGTTCGGAGCCGGCGCTGCGCTGTCGGTCGCCGGTGCGCTCATGCAGGGGCTGCTGCGCAACCCGCTCGTGAGCCCGTTCACGCTCGGCGTCTCGCCGGCAGCGGCATTCGGCGCGGCGCTCGCGATCACGCTCGCGGGAGCCCAGACGGTACCCGCGTGGGTCGTCATCCTCAGCGCGCTCGGCATGGCGCTCGCGGTCTCCGCCTTCGTCCTCTCGCTCGCAACGGCGAAGAAGATGGCGGTCGCGACGCTGCTGCTGCTGGGCATCGCCGTCACGCAGCTGTTCGAGGCGCTCACCTCGGCGCTGCAGTTCGCCGCGAACGAGAACACGCTGCAGGCGATCGTGCGCTGGACGTTCGGCTCCGTGAACGACGCGACCTGGAGCGATGTGCAGGTCGTCTGGGTCGTGCTCGTGCTCGCGCTCCCGCTCGTGCTCTGGTTCGCGAAGGACCTCAACGCGATCGCGTTCGCGGGCGACGACGCGGCCAAGAGCCTCGGCGTCAACGTCGGCGCCCTGCGCGTCGGCCTCATCGTCGTCGCCGTGCTGCTCGCATCCGTCGTGGTCTCGTTCTGCGGGGTGATCGGATTCGTCGGCCTCGTCGGGCCGCACATCGCGCGCCTCGTGATCGGTGCCGACCACCGCTACCTGCTGCCGTTCTCGGTGCTCACAGGCGGCCTGCTGCTGCTGCTCGCCGACACCGTCGGCCGCACGGTGCTCGCTCCGGCCGTGATCCCGGTCGGCATCGTCGTCGCCTTCATCGGTGCGCCGATCTTCATCAACCTGATCCTCACGAGGAAGACGGCCCTGCGATGAGCCTGCAGATCGATGACGTCCGCTTCAGCTACGGCAAGCACCTCGTGCTCGACGGCGTGAGCCTCGAGGTCGCCGAGGGCACCTTCTGCGCGCTGCTCGGCCCGAACGGCTCCGGCAAGTCGACGCTCACGAAGGTCGTCGCCGGCGTGCACCGGCCCGCGAGCGGCCGCGTCTCGTTCGGTGGCGTCGACGTGCTGGGCCTCGGCCGGCGCAGCCACGCGCGCCTGATCGGGTACGTCCCGCAGAGCGGCGAGGTGCCGTTCGACCTCACCGTGCGCGAGGCCGTGCTGCTCGGGCGCACGCCGCACTTCGGGATCGGCCCCGGCAGGTCCGACTGGGCGAAGGTCGACGAGGCGATCGCGCTGCTCGGGCTCGGCGAGCTCGAGGACCGCAGCCTGTCGGAGCTCTCGGGCGGACAGGCCCAGCGCGCGCTCGTCGCGCGCGCCCTCGCGCAGGACACCCGGGTGCTGCTGCTCGACGAGCCGACGAGCGCGCTCGACCTGCGCTACCAGATCGAGACGCTCCAGCTCGTGCGCCAGATCACGCGCTCCCACGGCATCACCGCGCTGATCGCGATCCACGACCTCAACCACGCCGGCCGCTTCTGCGACCAGGCCGTGCTGCTGCACCGGGGACGCATCCAGCGTGCCGGCACGCCGCAGGAGGCCTTCGACGAGGCGGCGCTCGCGGCGATCTACGGGCTCGACGTCACGGTCGAGGAGCGAGAGGGCTACGTCGAGGTGCGGCCCGTCGTGCGCGAGATCGAGTACCAGATCTGATGCGACCGCACCGGTGGGACGCGGTCGTCGTCGGCGGAGGGCCGCGCGCGGTCGCGGTCGTCGAGCGCCTCACCGCACACGTGCGCCGCTCCGGCGGGCGCCCCGTCTCGGTCGCGATCATCGACGCCGTCGAGGTGGGCGCCGGGGCGACCTGGCGCACCGACCAGACCGAGCACTTCCTCAACAACACGACCTCGTCGCAGACGACGATCTACCCGGACGCGTCGACCGGCCTCGATGACGTGCCGGACGACGGCGAGACGCTCGTCGCCTGGGCGCGGCGAGTGGCGGTCGAGGGCGAGACGGCAGACCGCCCGTCGTGGGTCGTGCAGGAGGCTCGCCGCACCGATCCCGGCTCGTTCCCGTCGCGCCGGCTGCAGGGCGCCTACTACGTCGAGCAGCTGGACCGCATCGAGGCGCGCGGCGGTGTCGTGCTCGCACGCATCGTGGGGACGGTCGTCGACGTCGTGGAGGGTCCGGGCGCCGCCACCGTCGTGCTCAGCGACGGCATGCGCCTCGTCGCCGCCTCGGTCGTGCTCGCGCAGGGCATGGTGCAGTCGCGGCCGGACGCCGAGGTGCGCTCGCTCGCGGCGGCCGCGGATCGGCACGGCCTCGTCTACGTCGCGCCCGGGATGCCCTCGGAACGCGACTGGTCGGTGCTGCCCGCAGGCGAGGACGTGATCGTCCGAGGCCTCGGCGCGAACTTCTTCGACGTGGTCGCGGAGCTCACGGCCGGCCGCGGCGGCCGCTTCGAGCCGGTCGCGGACGATCCGCACGGCCGGCTGCGCTACCTGCCGAGCGGCCGGGAGCCGCGCCTCCACGCGGGATCGCGCCGGGGCATCCCGTACCGCAGCAAGGGCGACCTGAGCGCGCGGCAGGCCGCCGTGGGCCCGCGCTTCGCGACGGCCGCCTGGTTCTCGGAGCTCGGTGCGCGACCGGCCGGGTCGGTCGACTTCGGCGCGGAGGTGTGGCCGATGGTCGCTCGCGATCTCGCGCTCGCCGGCGCCGTCGCGACCGAGGCCCGACACCCGGGAGCGGTCGCCGGCGGCATCGAGGCGCTGGGCGCCGCGCTCGCGGAGCTGCCCCTGCCGACGACGGCGAGCGCCGCCGCCCGCGACGCGACGCGCGCCGTCGACGCCGTGCTCGCCGCGCGCATGGCGCCCGAGCACCTCCTGCAGCTCGAGCACCTGCGGCGACCGACGCTCGGCGAGCCGATCGATGCCCGGACCTGGGCGCGGATGGTGGAGCGGCTCGTCGTCGACGAGCTCGACAGCATCGCGAACCCCGCGACCAGCCCGCGGCAGGCGGTGAACCGCGCGATGGCGGTGCTGCGCGGGCCCGCGGCCGGGCTGGCCGCGTCAGGCGTGGTCGAGTGGGGCTCGCGCGTGCACGACGTGCAGGGCTGGTTCGACGCCGACGGGCTCTTCCTCGCCAGCGGTCCGCCAGCCGGGCGCACCCGCCAGGTGCTCGCGCTCATCGAGGCCGGCGTCGTGCGGCTCACCGGGCCCGAGACGACGGTCGCGGTGGAGGACGGGGCGTTCGTCGCGCGCTCGGCGATCACCGGCGCCGTCGTGCGCGCTCGCGCGCTCGCCGAGACGCGCATGTCGAAGGGCCGAGTGCCCGACACCGACGACCCGCTGCTGCGGTCCCTGCTCGACTCGGGCCGTGCGCGCGTGCACGCGATGGAGGCGAGGGACGGCGCCCGCGTGCAGAGCGCGAGCCTCGACGCCGTGCCCCCGTCGGCCGGGGCGCGGCTCGGTCTCGCGCTCGTCGACGGCGCGGGGGAGCCGTCCGCCCGCGTGCTCGTGCTCGGCATCCCGGCGCTCAGCACGCAGCCGGGCAGCGCCATCGGCGCATCGCCCGGGGTGCGCTCACCGCTGCTGGCCGGCGCCGATCTCGCCGCACGGCGCGTGCTCGCGCTCGTGCCCGAGCCGCTGCTGCAGCCCTGACGCGCGCCGGCGTCGGGCCGGTGAGACGCGGGAAGGGGGAGGCCACAGCCTCCCCCTTCCCGGTCGTGCGTCAGCGGCTCGCGTCGTCGTCCCGACCGTCGGGACGGACGTCGCCGCGCTCCGCATCGCGCCGCACGATGGGCGTCGCGCGCGTCGAGAGACGACCGCGGTCGACCTCGGGATGCGGCTCGTGCGACTCGATCTCCTCGTCGAGGGTCGCGATCGCCGTCGTGTCGGCGGGCTGGAGCGATGCCTCGAACCGCGCGCGGCGGCGCTTCAGCCACAGCGCGAGGGCGATGATGAGCGCCATCACGACGTAGGCGACGATCGAGAACGGGCTCTGCACGAGGTAGGCAGGATCGCCCTGGCCGATCTGCATCGCCTTGCGGAGCTGCTCCTCTGCCATCGGGCCGAGGATCGCGCCGACGACGAGCGGGGCGATCGGGAAGCCGAGCCTGCGCATGAAGAAGCCGAGCACGCCGAGCACGAGCAACACGCCGATGTCGAAGACCGTGAAGTTCGCCGCGTACGCACCGAGCCCCGCGAAGACCAGGATGCCCGCGTAGAGGTAGGGCCGCGGGATCTGCAGCAGCTTCACCCACATGCCCACGAGCGGCAGGTTCAGCACGAGCAGCAGCGCGTTGCCGATGAAGAGGCTCGCGATGAGCGCCCACACGAGCGTCGACTGCGTGTCGAACAGCCGCGGACCCGGCTGGATGCCGTACGTCTGGAAGGCGCTCAGGATGATCGCCGCGGTGGCCGTCGTCGGGATGCCGAGCGTCAGCAGGGGCACGAGCACACCGGCGGCGGCTGCGTTGTTCGCTGCCTCCGGACCGGCGACGCCCTCGATGGCGCCCTTCCCGAACTGCTTGCGGTACTCCGGCTTCGCGACGCTGCGCTCCGTCGCATAGGAGAGGAAGGTCGCGACGTCCGCGCCGCCTGCGGGGATCGAGCCGATCGGGAAGCCGATCGCCGCACCGCGCAGCCACGACTTCCACGACCGCGCCCAGTCGGATCGGCGCATCCAGGTGCGCCAACCGCGGGTGATCGGGATGATCGGGATCGTGCCGCCGCGCAGCCGCGAGCCGACGTAGAGCGCCTCGCCGAGCGCGAACAGGCCGACCGCCACGAGCACGACGTCGATGCCGTCGCCGAGCTGCGGGACGCCGAACGTGAAGCGCGACTGCCCGGTGAGGGTGTCGACGCCGATCAGGCCGATGAAGAGGCCGATCGACAGCGACACCATGCCGCGCCACGCGCTGTCGCCCAGCAGCGCCCCGACTGTCAGGAACGCGATCACCATGAGCGCGAAGTAGTCGGACGGGCCGAGGCTGACCGCGAAGCGCGCGACGGTGGGCGCGAGGAGGGTCAGCAGCAGCGTCGCGATCGTGCCGGCGACGAACGACCCGATGGCGGCGGTCGCGAGCGCGGCGGCGCCGCGGCCGGCGCGCGCCATCTTGTTGCCCTCGAGCGCCGTCACGATCGACGCGGACTCGCCTGGCGTGTTCAGCAGGATCGAGGTGGTCGAGCCGCCGTACATGCCGCCGTAGTAGATGCCGGCGAACACGATGAACGCCGCGGTCGGCTCGAGCGCGTACGTGATCGGCAGCAGCAGCGCGACCGTCATGGCGGGGCCGATGCCGGGCAGCACGCCCACCGCGGTGCCGAGCAGCACGCCGAGCAGCGCGTAGAGGAGGTAGATCGGCTGCAGCGCGGTGGCGAAGCCCTCCAGCAGCAGGGTCCAGGTGTCCATCAGAGGCCGATCCAGGAGGTGAGGGTGCCGGTGGGCGGCAGCGACAGGCCCAGCAGCGAGCCGAAGACGAGCTGGGTGATGATGCCGAGCGCGAGGCCGATGAGCACGGCGACCCACCAGCGCTTCGCGCCGAGCGCGAGCGCGGCCCCGGTGAACAGGATGGTGACGCCGAGCGGCCAGCCCAGCAGCGGGATCGTGGCCATGAGCGAGAGGAAGCTGACCACGACGATGCCGGTCGGGATCCAGGCGGTGCCGTGCTCGAGGTCGATGTCCTCGCCGGCCTCTGCGTGGCCGTAGCTGCCGCGCAGCTGCCCGATCAGGACAGCGAGCGACGACAGCAGCAGCAGCCCGCCGACGGCGAACGGCACGACGCGGGCGCCGAGCGCGTTCGTCGAGCCAGGAGGCTCACGGATGGTGGTGGTGGTGACGATCACCGCGACGGAGAGCGCGACGAGCAGTCCGACGAAGATCATCGCCTCGATGCGCGCTGCCCGCGCACGCGCCGCGGCCGACGCGCCCTCGACGGGCGCGTCGGCCGTGGCGTCGCTCATTCGATGAGGCCGATCGTGCGCAGGGTCTCCTGGGTGACGGTCACGTCCTCCTCGAGGAACGCTTCGAACTCGTCACCGGTCATGAAGGCATCCGTCCAGCCCTTGGTCTCGAGCGCCTCGGTCCACGCCTCCTGGCCGTGCAGCTCGGTGACGAGGTCGATGAGCGCGGTGCGCTCGGCGTCGGAGATGCCGCCCGGGGCGATGACGCCGCGCCAGTTCGTGACGGTGACGTCGATGCCCTCGTCCTGGATCGTCGGCACGTCGGGGAGCGCCTCGGCAGGCTCGGCGCTCGAGACGGCCAGGGCGCGCAGGTCGCCGGCCAGCACGGACTCGGAGAACTCCCCGACGCCGGAGATGCCGGCCTGCACGGTGCCGCCCAGCAGCATCGTGAGGGCCTCGCCGCCGCCGGAGTTGGCGATGTAGTTCAGCGTCGACGGCACCTCGGTCGCCTCGACGCCCGCCTCGCTCAGCAGCAGGCCCGCGAGGATGTGGTCGATGCCGCCCGCGGAGCCGCCGGTGACGGCGACGCCCTGGCCCTCGGCGACGATGGCGTCGAGGAGGTCCTGCAGCGACTGGTACTCCGAGTCGGCGGGCACGACGATGACGAGCGGCTCCTCGGTGAGCTTCGCGATCGGCGTCATGTCCTCGATGCGGTTCTCGGAGGCGTTCGTCTCGACGGCGCCGACCATGACGGACCCCATGACCATGAGGGTGTTCGGGTCGGTCTCGGTCGCGAGGCTCGCGAGGCCGACGGTGCCGCCGGCGCCGCCGATGTTCTCGACCGGCGCCGAGCCGACGAGGCCCGTCTCGGTGAGGACCCTGCTGATCTCGCGGGCCGTCTGGTCCCAGCCGCCGCCCGGGTCGGCGGGAGCGATGACGCTGACGTCCGTGATGGCCGCAGCCTCACCCTCCGCGCCCTCGGAGCCGCTCGGGGCGCCGCCCGTCGAGCACGCGGCGAGCGCGATGACTGCGGCTCCGGCGATGCCGGCGCGGGCGATGGTGGTCATGCGCGTGCTGCGCGCGGTGCTTCGGTGCATGGATCGCACGTCTCCTCCTTGAGCGCTCGGCACCGATGCCGAGTCGCGATCTGGTGCGACGCTAGTGGTCGCGGGCGGGTCCGCAGGCGTTGTGGTCGAAAGGTGCGTTTCGGTCGTTCTGGTCGGAGGCCGCTCCGCTGACCGGCGGCCTACCATGGTCGCGTGAGACGGGCGATGCGGCTTCGCACCCAGCTGGTGCTGCTCCAGAGCGCGATCATGCTCGTCGTCATCCTGGGCTCGGGAATCGCCGCCGCCTGGCTGCAGGAGCGATCGCTGCGCGATGCGTACCTCGACCGCATGATCGCCGTCGCGGAGTCGACGGCGGGGCTGCCGTCGGTCGTCGAGGCGTTCGACGACCCCGACCCCTCGGCCAGCATCCAGCCGATCGCCGAGACCGTCCGGGAGGCATCCGACGTGACCTACGTCGTGGTCACCGACGCCGACGGCATCCGCTACTCGCACCCGAACCCCGATCTGATCGGGGAGCGCGTGTCCACCGAGCCGACCGCCGCGGAGTCGGGCGAGGTCTTCGTCGGCACGCAGACGGGCACGCTGGGCACCTCCTGGCGCGCGAAGGTCCCCGTGTTCGACGAGTCGGGCGCGCTGATCGGCCAGGTCTCCGTCGGCATCCTCGAGTCGGAGCTGCAGCGCGACTGGCTCAGCACCGTCTGGATCCTCGCCGCCTGCCTCGCGATCGCCGCGGTCGTCGGCGTCGTGCTCGCCTCGTGGGCGGCGTCCCTCGTGCGACGGCGCATCTACGGGGTCGAGCCGGAGGAGATCAAGTCGATGCTCGAGACCCGCAACGCGACGCTGCACGGCATCGGCGACGGCCTCGTCGTGCTCGACGAGCGCGGCGGGATCGTGCTGTGCAACGACGCCGCGCTCCGGCTGCTCGGCCGCGAGCCCGGCGCCGACCTCGCCGGCACGCCGGTGGCCGACGTGCTCGACGCGCCCATCGACCCGCTGCTCGCCGACTCGGGGGAGCAGCAGCTCGTGCTGGCCGGCGAGCGCAAGCTCGTCGCCCGCGCCGACCAGGTGGTGGTCGACGACCGCGCCGTCGGCACCGTGCTGATCCTGCGCGACCGCACCGAGCTCGACGCGGCGCTGCGCGATCTCGCCGGCGCCCAGGGGATGACCGAGACGCTGCGCGCCCAGCAGCACGAGTTCGCGAACACGCTGCACACCCTCGGCGGGCTGCTCGAGCTCGGCGAGGCCGACGCCGCCATGGCGGTGATCGAGCGTGCCGGGGCCGGTGGCGCGCTCGCCTCGCTCGAGCCGGCCACGGGCATCCTCGAGCTCGAGGTGGCCGCGCTGCTGCTCGCCAAGCGGGCGCAGGCGAAGGAGCGCGGGGTCGAGCTCGTCGTGCTGCCCGGGTCGACGCTGCGGCCGGCGGAGTCGGCCGGCGTGGCCGGCGACTGGCTCACCGTGCTCGGCAACCTCGTCGACAACGCGATGGATGCGTCCGGGGGCGGCCGCGTCGAGGTCGCGATCGATGACGAGGAGGTCGACGGCCGCCGCGTGGTGACGATCACCGTCGACGACGACGGCCCGGGGGTGCTCGAATCGCAGCGCGACGCCATCTTCGAGATCGAGGTCTCGACGAAGTCGCACGTCGCCGGCCTCGCCCGCGGCTACGGGCTCACGCTCGTGCGCCGCGTCGCCGAGCGACTCGGCGGCAGCGCGCACGTCGAGCCATCGCCGATCGGCGGCGCGCGCTTCGTCGCCCGACTGCCGGTCGTGCCGAGCGAGGTGCGCGCATGAGGCCGCTGCGCGCGCTCATCGTCGAGGACGATCGGGCGGTCGCGCTCGTCACCCGCAGGTTCGTGGAGCGGCACGGCGCGTTCGTCGTCGTCGGGGAGGCTGCCACGGGGCGCGCGGCGATCGAGGCGATCGAGGCGGTCCGGCCCGACCTCGTGCTGCTCGATGTGCACCTGCCGGACGCCTCCGGCATCGAGGTGCTGCGGGTCGCCCGCACGCGGGGCTTCGCCGGCGAGGTCGTCGCCGTCACCGCTGCCCGCGACCTCGAGACGGTCCGGGCGGCGCGCGCCTTCGGCGTGCGGCATTACCTCGTCAAGCCGTTCGGCCTGGAGGCGATGCGCGAGCGGCTGGTGGCGATCCGGGCCGAGCTCGAGCAGGCCGTTGCGCTGGGCGTGCGCGTGCTCGACCAGCGCGCCGTCGACGCGATGCTGCAGCCCTCCGACCGACCGCGGCCTGCACCGGCGGGCTCGCAGCTCACGCTCGACCGCGTCGCCGCCCTGCTCGAGCGGCTGCCGGAGACCGCGAGCGCGGCCGAGATCGGG
>JAPSJX010000113.1 GCA_031178105.1 Agrococcus sp.
CCTCGGCGACGTGACGAACGCCGCCCAGGCCCTCACCTGGATGTCGGGCTCGCTCAATGCCGAGGAGTGGACTCTCGTCGGCCCGCTCGCGGTCGCCGCGCTCGTGCTGATGACGGCGACCGGGTTGGTGGCCCGTCCGCTGTCGCTGACGTCGTTCGGCGAGCCGACCGCGGTGGGGCTCGGCGCGCGCGTCAACCGCTCGCGCGCGCTGGCGCTGGTGGCGGCAGTGCTCCTCGCCTCCCTTGCGACCGTCATCGCCGGACCGCTCGGCTTCGTCGCACTCGCCGCGCCCCAGATCGCGCGGATGCTCGTGCGCTCCGCGACGCCGCCGCTCGCGGCATCCGCCCTCGTGGGCGCGCTCATGGTGCTGTTGGCCGACGTCCTCACCGCCCGCATCCTCCCCATCCCGCTGCCCGCCGGCGTGGGGACCGCCATCATCGGCGTGCCGTATCTCGTGTGGCTGCTGATCTCGACGCAACGGAGGACGGCATGACCGCACGCCTGTGCGCCCGCTCGCTCACGCTCTCGTACGACGGGCGTCCGGTCGTCTCCGGATTGGACTTCGAGGTGCCCGACGGTCAGGTCACCGCGATCATCGGCCCGAACGGCTGTGGCAAGTCGACCCTGCTGCGGGCGCTCGGGCGGGTCATGGCGCCCGCGAGCGGAGACGTGCTGCTGGACGGCGTCTCGCTGCGCAGCATCCCCACGCGCCGGGTCGCGCAGCGGCTCGCGCTCCTGCCGCAGAACCCGGAGGCGCCCGCGGGCCTCACCGTCGCCGAGCTCGTCGCGCGCGGACGCCACCCGCATCAGCGGTGGTACGAGCAGTTCGGGCGTGCCGACGAGACGGTCGTGCGCGAGTCGATGGCCGCGACCGGCGTGGATCATCTCGCCGACATGCCGCTCGACGAGCTGTCGGGCGGTCAGCGGCAACGGGCATGGCTGTCGATGGCGCTCGCACAGCAGACCGAGATCGTGCTGCTCGACGAGCCGACCACGTACCTCGACCTCGCTCACCAGGTCGAGGTGCTCGAGCTCGTCCGCGACCTCAACCGGCACCACGGCCGCACGGTGCTCATGGTGCTGCACGACATCTCGCTCGCAGCCCGCTACGCCTCGCAGATCGTCGCGATGAAGGAGGGCCGCATCGTGGCCTCGGGAACCCCCGACGAGGTCGTCACCGCCGACCTGCTCGCCGACGTGTTCGGGCTGCGCGCCGCGGTCGTGCGCGAGCCCGTCCACGGTCGGCCGCACGTCATGCCGCTTGGCCTGGCGGGGCACCTCCCACCGGATCACGCTCCCGAAGAGCGCTGACATCGCGCAGGGGCGACGGATGCCGTGATCGGGGTCCAGGCGATGTGCCGGCGCGTAACACGCTCTCCTGCGACGCTCAAGCCCCTCGGCTCGCACGGCGCCCGGGACGTACGTTGGGCATCTCTCACATAGGTCGATCAGGACGGATGACGACATGACTGACACCAACCAGACCCCCGACAGCCCTGTGAAGGACAAGACCTACAACCTGATCTGGGTGCTCGAGGCCTCGCTCAACAACGCGTGGAGGCTCGAGCAGTACATCCAGGACGCGACTTCGGCCGGCGACGACGAGCTGGCGGAGTGGTTCCAGAAGATCCAGCACAACAACCTCAAAGCCGGCGAACAGGGCAAGCGCATGCTCGCCGCGCGACTCGGTGAAGGCGCCTGATTCGGCGCCTGAGGGAAGGAGCCTCGCATGCCGACATGCGACATGTGCGGAAACGACTACGACAAGGCCTTCACGGTCAGCTTCCCCGACCGTACGGGCACGTTCGACAGCTTCGAATGCGCCATCCATGCCATGGCCCCGACCTGCGCGCACTGTGGATGCCGGATCATCGGGCACGGTGTCGAAAGCGATCAAGGCATGTTCTGCTGCGCGAACTGCGCCCGCCTGTCGGGCGAGCAGCGCCTCGCGGATCGGGCGAGCGCCTGAGCCGTGCGCTATCGCGCTGCCGCGTCAACCGGCCTGGGTCTGTGACTCGGATGCGGCGGCGTCCATCGCCGTCGATTGCAGGTGCAGCAGCGCGACCGCGTCACGGAGCGTGCCTGTGGGCGTCTCGACGGGAGCGTAGTGGTGCGTGAACCCGTGCTCGTCCACGACGGTGATCGTGGCCATCACGAAGCCGCGCCGAGGCAGCTTGGTGCCGATGCGAGGGAGCC
>JAPSJX010000114.1 GCA_031178105.1 Agrococcus sp.
CCTGTTCGGGCTCTACCTCGTGTGGTACAGCGCCGGGCGCATCGTGTGGGAGTCGATCCGCATCGACCCGAGCGAGATCATCCTGGGGCTGCGCACCAACGTGTGGGCGGCGATCCTCGGCGTTCTCCTGGGACTGGTCATCCTCGTGGCCCAGAAGCGCCGGCATCCCGGAATCGAACCGTCCCCATATGTGCCGGGGCGCGAATGGGCCCAGGAAGGTTCTGTACAATCGCAGGACACCGACGACTTCGTCGACGTCAGCGAACCCCCGGCGTCCGAGGTCGACAGCGCCAGCGCCACAAGCACACCCGCCACGAAATAGCGCGCTCCTCCCGCCGGGAGCGCGTGTCCCGGGCCGACGTCGTCCCATCTTGAGCATCAACGTGAGGACGGTAGGTATGGCTTCGAGCCCCCGTCACGGCGCCTCTTCCCAGGCGCACGCCCCCGCATCGTCGGGTACCGCAGGCTTCCCGCGGAAGCAGGGGATGTACAACCCTGCCTTCGAGAAGGACGCCTGTGGCCTGGCCATGGTCGCGACCCTTCGCGGCCATGCCGGTCACGACATCATCGACCTGGCGCTCACGGCGCTTCGCAACCTCGAGCACCGCGGAGCGATCGGCTCGGACGCGGGCACGGGCGACGGCGCGGGCATCCTGACGCAGATGCCCGACGCGTTCCTGCGCGCGGTGGTCGACTTCGATCTCCCGCCGGTGGGGGAGTACGCCGCGGGCATGGTGTTCCTGCCCCGTGACGACCAGGCGCGCGCGGCTCAGAAGGCCGGCATCGAGCAGATCGCGGCATCCGAGGGCCTCACGGTGCTCGGATGGCGCGAGGTTCCGACCGCCGAGGAGAACCTGGGCAAGCTCGCCTTCCAAGCGCGCCCGGCCTTCGAGCAGCTGTTCGTGTCGCGCCCTGCCGTCGCGGACGCACCCGCGCTGTCGGGAATCGCCCTGGACCGCCGCACCTACCGGCTGCGCAAGCGCGCCCGCACCGAGCTCGACGCCTACTTCGTGTCGCTGTCGGCGCGGACGCTCGGCTACAAGGGCATGGTGACGACGCTCCAGCTCGAGCCGTTCTACCCCGACCTGCAGGACGAGCGGTTCGCGTCCGAGCTCGCGGTGGTGCACTCCCGCTACTCGACCAACACCTTCCCGTCCTGGCCCCTCGCCCAGCCGCTGCGGATGCTCGCGCACAACGGCGAGATCAACACCGTCAACGGCAACCGCAACTGGATGCGCGCCCGGCAGTCGCAGCTGGAGTCCGAGCTGCTCGGCGACATCCGGCCGCTGCTGCCCATCTGCACCGAGGGAGCAAGCGACTCGGCGTCGTTCGACGAGGTGCTCGAGCTGCTGACCCTGACCGGCCGCAGCCTCCCGCACGCGATCATGATGATGGTGCCCGAGGCCTACGAGAAGCAGGCCGACATCGACCCGAAGCTGCGGGCGTTCTACGAGTACCACTCGATGCAGATGGAGCCCTGGGACGGCCCGGCCGCGCTCATCTTCACCGACGGCACGCTCGTGGGAGCGACGCTCGACCGCAACGGACTCCGCCCGGGCCGGTGGACCGAGACCACCGACGGGCTGATCGTCATCGGCAGCGAGACCGGTGTGCTCGACTTCGAGCCCGAGCGGATCAAGCGTCGCGGACGGCTCCGCCCCGGACGCATGTTCCTCGTCGACACGGCCCAGCGCCGCATCGTCGAGGACGAGGAGATCAAGGCGGAGCTCGCCGAGCTCGAGCCGTGGCAGGAGTGGCTCGACGCCGGACGCGTCCGTCTCGCGGACCTCCCCGAGCGCGAGCACATCGTGCACCCGATCGCCTCCATCACCCGTCGCCAGCGCACCTTCGGATACACCGAGGAAGAAGTGCGCATCCTCCTCACCCCGATGGGGCAGACCGGCGCCGAGCCGCTGGGCGCGATGGGAAGCGACACGCCGGTCGCCGTGCTCAGCGAGCGCCCGCGTCTGCTGTTCGACTACTTCACGCAGCAGTTCGCGCAGGTGACCAACCCGCCGCTGGATTCCATCCGCGAAGAGGTCGTCACGAGCCTGAAGACAGGACTCGGGCCCGAGCCGAACCTGCTGGCCTCCGGCCCGGATCACGCTCGTCGCGTCACGCTGGACTTCCCCGTCATCGACAACGACGAGCTGGCCAAGATCCAGCACATCG
>JAPSJX010000065.1 GCA_031178105.1 Agrococcus sp.
CGTCCGCGGTCGGCGCGAGCAGCGCATCCGCATCGGTGCCGTGCAGGGCGTCGTAGAGCGATGCGATCGTGCCGGCGAGGCCCGCGAGCTCGGGGTGCTCGGCGACCCGCGCCACCTGCACGCCGTCGTGGATCACCACGCGGCCGTCGTCGAGGCTCGCGAGGTAGTCGCTGCCGGTCTGCGGCGGGGTCATCCGCGCTCCCTCTCCGTCGCCTGCGCCGTCCGTGCCTACTCGGTCTCGAGCTGCTGCTGCTTGCGCCAGCGGATGCCCGCGGCGATGAAGCCGTCGAGGTCGCCGTCGAACACCGCGGACGGGTTGTTGACCTCGTGGAGCGTGCGGAGGTCCTTGACCATCTGGTACGGCGCGAGCACGTACGAGCGCATCTGGTCGCCCCAGCTCGCGGCGATGTTGCCGGCGAGCTCCTTCTTGCGGGCCGCCTCCTCCTCGCGCTTCAGCAGCATCAGGCGGCTCTGCAGCACGCGCATCGCGGCCGCGCGGTTCTGGATCTGGCTCTTCTCGTTCTGCATCGAGACGACGGTGCCGGTCGGGAGGTGCGTGATGCGCACGGCGGAGTCGGTCGTGTTGACGCTCTGGCCGCCGGGGCCGGAGGAGCGGAACACGTCGACGCGGATGTCGCCCTCGGGCACCTCGACCTCGTCGACCTGCTCGAAGAGCGGCACGACCTCGACCGCGGCGAACGACGTCTGCCGCTTGCCGGCGGCACCGAAGGGGCTCATGCGCACGAGCCGGTGCGTGCCGGCCTCGACCGACATGTGCCCGAACGCGTACGGGGCGTCGATCTCGAACGACGCCGACTTGATGCCGGCCTCCTCCGCGTAGCTCGTCTCGTAGACGGTCACCGGCATGTCGTGCTGCTCCGCGTAGCGCAGGTACATGCGCAGCAGCATCTCGGAGAAGTCGGACGCGTCGACGCCGCCCGCGCCGGCGCGGATCGTCACGACGGCGGGCAGCGGGTCGAACTCGCCGTCGAGGAGCGTCTGGATCTCCATCTCGGCGACGAGCTTCTGCAGGCTCGCGAGCTCCTTGCGAGCCTCGACCTGGGTGGCCTCGTCGGCCTCCTCGTTCGCCATCTCGACGAGCACCTCGAGGTCGTCGATCCGGTTCTCGGCCTCGGTGAGGCGCCGGAGGGCGGTCTGCGCGTGGCTGAGCCGGCTGGTCACCTTCTGCGCGGCGTCGGGGTCGTCCCAGAGGTCGGGTGCGCCGGCGGCCTCCGACAGCCGGTCGATGTCGGCCTGGATCCGGTCGACGTCCGCCACCGCCTTGATGTCGGAGAACGTGGAGCGGAGGGCGGCGATGTCGCCGGCGATGTCGAGATCGGCCATGGTGCCTCCAGCCTACCGACGCCGCCTGGTCGTGGGCGCGACGGCCCGTAGTCTCGGCGCATGAGCGGCGTCGACCAGTCCGAGCGCTTCCCGTGGCGGAGGGTGGCCGGTGCCGCCTACGTGCCGACCGCCGCGTTCGCGATCGGCGAGGGCGCGGTGATCCCCTACATCCCGCTCATCGCGGGCGATCTCGGCGCATCCCTCGCCGTCGCGGCCGTCGTCACCGCCATGCTGACCGTCGGGCAGCTGGCGGGCGACGTGCCGGGCGGTTCGGTGGTCGCCCGCTTCGGCGAGCGGCCGACGATGATCGGCGCTGGGCTGCTCGTGCTCGTGGCGCTCGCGATCGCGTTCGTGTCGACGGACGTGTGGATGCTGGGCGCCGCGATCTTCGTGCTCGGCCTGGGCCATGCGGTCTTCGGGCTCGCGCGGCACGCGTTCATGACGACGTTCGTACCCGTCCGGTACCGGGCGAGGGCGCTCTCCACGCTCGGCGGCATCTTCCGCCTCGGGATGTTCGTCGGGCCGCTCATCGGCTCGGCGGTGCTCGGCCTCGGGCTGCCGCTCGCGTCGGTGTGGGTCGTGTGCGCGATCGGCACCGTCGTCGCGATCGCCGTGCTCGTCGTGCTGCCCGACCCCGCGTCGGCGTTCGAGCGGACGCCGCTCACGACCGGCACGATCGAGCTGCGCCAGGAGCGCACGGGCGTCGGCGAGGTGGTGCGCCGCAATGCGCGGATCCTCGCGACCGTCGGCGTCGGCGCGGCGATGCTCGCGCTCGCGCGCTCGGCGCGCAACGTGCTGCTGCCGCTCTGGGCGGTCTCGATCGGGCTCGACGGCGTCACGACCGGGCTGGTGATCGGCATCGCGGGCGGCGTCGACTTCGCGCTCTTCTTCGTCTCGGGCTGGGTGATGGATCGCTTCGGGCGGCTGTGGAGCGTCGTGCCGTCGCTCGCCCTCATGGCGGCGGCGTTCGCGATGCTCGCGCTGTCGCACGACCTGGATGCCGTCACCGGATGGTTCGTGGCCGCCGCGCTCGTGCTCGCGCTCGGCAACGGGCTCGGCTCGGGCATCCTCATGACGCTCGGCGCGGACCTCGCGGATCGCCGCAACCCGGCGCCGTTCCTCGGCGCCTGGCGCCTCACGACCGACCTGGGCGGCGCGGCAGCGCCGCTGCTCATCTCGCTGCTCGTCTCGGTCGCCTCGATCGCGTGGGCGGCCGGCGGCCTCGCCTCGCTGTGCGTCGTCGGCGCGGCGATGCTGCTGCGCTGGCTGCCTCGGAAGCCGCAGGCTTAGCCGAGCAGCCCGAGCACCACGGCTATGAGCACCGTGCTCGTCAGGTGGTAGCCGCCGACGATCGCGCCGTGCGCGAAGGGGTGCGGGGTGTGCGGCGTCAGCGCGTTGTTCACCGACACCGCCGCGAGCGCGAGCCCGACGATCGCCCCGACGGCGACGGCCGCGACGAGATCGCCGACGCGGGAGAGCATGAGGACCACCGCGAGGGCGACGCTCACGGCGGCGCTGCTGACGAGCGGCACGAGGTAATACGCGAGCGCGAAGCGGCGAGGCCCGTCGGGCACGTGGCCGATCGAGCGGTCCCACGCGCGGCCGAAGAGCGGCGTGAACCAGAGCGCGCCCAGCACGTACGACGCGAGCGTCGCCGCTGCGATCGCGAGCCACGGGAGGTCGGACGTGCCTGCGAGGGCGGCGGTGATCGTGCTCATGTCGCCATCGTCGGGGATCATGGCGGTCGGGTCTTGGAGAAAGGCGACAGGCAGTGGAAGCGGAGCCAGCGGAAGCGCGGTCGGACGGCGAAGCCGTGCCCGTCGGCGTGCTGCACCCCGGCAACCTGCCGCGCTTCTCGGCTCGGCTGATCGAGCCGGCGCCTGACCCTCACGACGTCGTCGCGCGGTACTGGCACGTGCAGTGGCGACTGGCGGCGACGGAGTCGATCGATCAGGCGGTCGTCGACCCGCCGGCCGTGACGCTCACCATCGAGGCGGGCGACGTGCCCCACGGGCTCGTGATCACGGGTCCGCATCGGATCGCATGGCGACGGACGATCGCGGGGACGGGCGACGTCTTCGGCATCCGGCTGCGTCCCGGCGGCCTGACGGCGCTGGGGACGCTCGACCCGGCGTCGCTCGTGGACCGCACGGTGGCGCTCACGGCACAGCTCGACCCGGCGCTCCACGCGCTGCTGCGGCGCGTGTCGGTTGAGCGCTCCGTCGACGCGCGCGTGCGCGCCGCCGACGCGCTGATCGGCGCGCACCTGCGTGCCAGGCCGCTCACGTCCCCGCAGCTGCTGGCGAATGGAGCGGTCGAGGAGCTGCGCGTCCATGCCCTCCGGCGCACCGGCGAGCCGCTCGCCGAGCGACTGGGCGTGAGCGAGCGCACCGTGCAGCGGGCGCTCGCGGCGACGCTCGGCATCGGAGCGAAGCAGGCGGCCAGCCGGATCCGGATGCAGCAGGCGGCCGACGCCGTCGCGCTGCGCGGTGACACGGAGCTCGCGGCGATCGCCGCCGAGCTCGGCTTCACCGATCAGGCGCACTTGACGAGCGAGTTCCGGGCCGTCACGGGCATGACGCCCGGCAGCTACCGCCGCACGCTGCGCCGCATCGCGGCCGGCTGACGAGCTGGCGAGGCTACCGGCGGAGCGATCAGTCGACGAAGACCGCCCGGGCGGTCGACGACACCTCGAGCCGGACGCCCTCGGGGAGGAAGAGCGTGACGACCGGCGGCCGCCAGGCGCTCGACACGGAGACCGTGGCGCTGCGGGCGTCGGCGCTCGCGCCGTCGACGCGCAGGTGGGCCAGGCCGCTGCCCGCCGCGGCCGCCCACGCCGCTGCCGCCTGATCGACCGCGCCGTCGGCGAGCTCGGGCGCCGCGTCCTCCCCGTCGAATCGCACCTGCTCGAGCGCGAACGCCTCGGCCGCGGCGAGCGCCGCGCCGTCCGCCACGGTGAACAGCCGGCGGCGCTCGATGAGGAGGCTCGTGGCAGCGGTGACCGCGAGGATGAGCGCGAGCGCGAGGGCCGCGAAGCCGATCGTCAGCACGAGGGTCGACCCGTCGTCCTCCCTCGCGAGGCGACGCGCCAGTCGCATCACGGCGCACCCCCGAAGGCCGAGACCGGTTGCACGGCTCTCGCCGAGACGGGCACGCCGACGCCCGCATCGAGCGCGAGCACCGGCGGTGCGAGCGGCAGCGGCACCGTCGCGTCGACCTGCACGGTGACGCTGCCGGCGCGCGTGGCACAGGAGGCGGGGTGGGGTGCGCACACGATCTCGACGTGCACGGCGCCCGCTTCCAGCCCGGCGTCCGACATCGCCACCCGCAGTGCCCGATCGGCCGCGGCGATCCCGGCGTCGTGGCTCGGCGCCTGCGCGACCGCGCGCGCCGCGTGCCTGGCCGCGCCCTCGACGCCGAGCACCGCGTGCTGGATCTGGCCGAGCGCGAGCACGAGGTAGACGAGCGGCACGAGCAGCAGCACGCCGACCGTCAGGAACTCGAGCGACGCCGAGCCGGCGTCGTCAGCCCAACGACTCGAGCGGCGCATGCCCCCTCACCTCCAGCCCGACCGGCCCGACGAGGCCGAGCACCGGCAGCGGGGCTGCGACGCGGATCTCGATCGTCTCGACCCCGGCGACGGAGGCGGTGGTCGCCGAGACGCGCTCGGCGAATCCGGGACCGAGGGCGGTCGTGATGAGCTCGCGGGTGCGCGCGATACCGGCAGCCGGACCGGCCCCGACGAGCGTGGCGTGCCGGGCGCCCTCGGCGGCCGCATCCGCGACCGTGGCGCGCACGTGCAGCGCGAGCGCGAGCTGGATCACCGCCAGCACGAGCGCGACGAGCAGCGCGGCCACCATCGTGAACTCCGCGACCGCCGAGCCGCGCTCGTCGGCCACGCGCATCAGAAGCTCGAGACGCGCGCGATCGCCTGCTCGAAGACGCCGGTGAGCGCGGGACCGGCCACCGTCCACAGCACGATCACCAGCCCGGCCGTCATGAGCGTCACGAGCACCCAGCCGGGCACATCCCCGCGCTCCTCGCGCAGGCGCCCGACGAGCCGGGCGTACCTGATGCTGATCGTCGACATGGTGTCCTCCTTCAGAATCCGACCTGCAGCACATGGATGCCCGGCCACAGCGCGAACGCCACCGTCGTCGGCAGCAGCCCGAACACGAGCGGCCACAACATGGCGTTAAGGTACCTTCATGGATTGCGTGATCTACACCCGTATCAGCCTCGACCGCACCGGTGAGGCGGCAGGCGTGGCGCGGCAGGAGTCCGAGTCTCGTGCGCTGGCTGAGCGCCTGGGTCTGACCGTGACGAAGGTCTACTCCGACAACGACATCAGTGCCACGTCGGGCAAGGTGCGCCCCGCGTTCGAACAGATGCTCCTCGACCACCCACCCGCCGTCGTCACTTGGGATCAATCGCGTCTGCTGCGCCTATCGGCCGACCTCGAAAAGGTCATCGCCCTCAACATCCCCGTGCACATGGTCACTCAAGGCAGCCTCGACCTCGCCACCCCAGCAGGCCGCGCAGTCGCTCGCACGGTCGCGGCATGGTCCACGTTCGAGACCGAGCAGAAGGGGCTGCGACAGCAGGCCGCCAACCGACAGCGAGCCGCTAAAGGCGTGCCGTCGGGGTCGGTCGGGTACGGCTACAAGCGTGATGGCGACCGCCTCGTGATCGTCGAGGATCAGGCGAAGCACGTGCGCGAGGTGGCGCGGCGCGTCCTGGCTGGCGAGTCGCTGCGCAGTATCGCCGCCGACTTCAACCGTCGCGGGGTCGACTCGCCTCGCCGCACGGCTGGAGCGGGCGTGTGGAACGGCACGACCCTGCGGCAGATGATCCTGCGCGAGTCGCTCGCCGGGCTGCGCCGCCATCGTGGACAGGTCGTCGGGGAGGGCAACTGGGAGCCGATCATCACCCGTGACGAGCATGACAGGATCGGCGCCGTGCTCAACGACCCGCACCGCAAGCGCCAGTACGCGGGGCGCGCGCCTAAGTACCTCCTTGCAGGCATCGCCGCCTGCGGCAAGTGCGGAGCCAAGATGAAGCGCGCCCCCGGCAGGATGACCACCACCAAGGCGGGCACCAAGCGCCAACCCCCGGCGTACACCTGCACCGAGTGCTACGGCGTGCGCCGCAAGCAAGACCAGGTGGACTCCCTGGTGGAAGGCATCGTGGTCAGGCGGTTGCAGATGCCCGACGCCGCGCAGTTGTTCACCCAAGGCGACCCAGCTGCCCTGCAAGCCGCCCGCGACACCATCGACGCGATCGAGGCCCGGCTGGCCAACGCGGCGGACATGTTCGCCACGGGCGACATCGACGCTGCGCAGCTGGCGCGCATCACCGAGCGCCTGCGGACCGACCACGCCCAGGCCGCTGCAGCCGTGGACGCCGCGCTGCCCGCTGCCGTGCCTGCCGACCTGGTGGGCGCCTCCGCGGCCGAGACATGGGCCGCGCTGAGCATGGACAGCAAGCGCGCCGTAGTGTCCACGCTGGTGACGGTGACCATCATGCCCAGCGGTAGCGGCAAGTCGTTCGACCCCGACCTAGTGCAGGTGCGCTGGCGGGCCTAGCGTGGCCCATGGTTAGCCTGGCCAGCTGCCAGGGAGCCGCGGGCGGCTCTGAGCGGACGCTCAGACGCCCAGCAGCCCTGCCGTTGCCCAACCTACTGCCCCGGGTGCCCCAGCACGCCAGCGGAGCCCTGGGACGCAACACGCCGTGTGGGCAAAGCTGCTTGGCCCCGGGCGGGCGGGGTGGCATAATAGTGCACGTGACGACTACTGTCAACATCACTTGCGATGGAACCGCCGAGCGCGCACACCGCGTGCGTACGGCGGCGCAGTATCACGACCTGTACGCGACCTCATGGGAGCTCACGGCCAATTTCGGACCGGAGCCCTACGGCAGCGAGCGGAAGGTTCTTCGCGTGCCGCGCGCCGAGCCTGGGGACGATACCCGCATGCGAGTGGTCATCAGCTGCCCGGACACTCAATGCACCGTGCGCCAGCCGGTGCGGTGGGAGAGGCTGCACGCGATGCTCGACGAGGCTCGTGAGAGCGGGAAGTCGAGCGTGCCCATCAAGATTCTGACAAGATAGGTCTATAACTGAAACCACGTCGCGCTAGCTCGGAAACGGCCTAGTCGCGCTGCATGACACCACAAGGTCCTTCAGCAAGGACTCCACTTAGGCACTTCGCGTGCCTGGAGAAGCTGAAGGACCTTTGCCGTGAAGTCACCACTACAGCTTGCCGCCTTGGAGAAGGCGCAGGCGTACCGCACCCCCGACCTCGACCGGAGAGCCGACTCTAGCCGCAACTTTGCGGAAGCCAAGATCGCCGACGCCATCGAGCGCGCTCTTGCCGTCGCGCCGCCCCTCACTACCGCCCAGGTCAAGCGCCTGTCGGGCCTCCTGCGGGGAGGCCGGTGATGAGCGCGCCGTTCGCTCCGAACCAGAGTATCCACGATCAGCACCTGTCAACGGCCGTCAAGGCCGTGCTGCTGGTGCCAGGCGGGTCCGCGATGTACGGCTACGCCGCGCTCACCGGCACCCGCGATCAGCCCGAGATTGAAGTGAACACGTTCCGGGACCGGGAGAGCATGCTGCTGGCACTGAGCGCACTGCGTAGGGGGCGGTTGCTGGGCGACATCTATCCCGACGTGTACCGCTTCGGCCCGGACGAGCCGCTGCGGCTGCGCCTGGTGATTGAAGCTGATGGCGAGGACGACCAGTGAGCGCCGTAGACATCGCGCTGAGCCTCGCAGCCGTCGGGTGGCATGTGTTCCCGTGCTCGGCCGAGGGCAGGCCGCTGGTCCGCTGGAAGGACGGCGCGAGCACCGACCCCGCAACGATCAAGCGGTGGTTCCGCCGGGGCGAGCGCATCGGCGTTCACACCGGCAAGTCCGGCCTGCTAGTGGTTGACCGCGACCGCAAGGACGACCGCGACGGCTTCGCGAGTCTGGAGGCAGCGCGCCTGAAGCTGCCGCGCACGCTTCACTACACCAGCCGCGGCGGGCGCGGCAGGCACGACATCTACGCCGCTCCGGCTAGCGTCGACTGCACCATCGCTACCGACGTGCACGGGATGCCGGGCGTGGACATACGCGCGGGCGTCGGGATGGTGATCTACAACGGCCCCGCGCTGACCGAGGCCCCCGTGCTGGCGGCTGCCCCGCCGTGGGCAGTGGTGCGCCGCAAGGAGCGCAGCTACGGGTCCACGGTGTCGCTGGAGGACTGGCTCGCGGAAGAGCGCCGCCCCGAGCCGAGCACCAAGGCGCGCAAGCTGGCCAAGGCGGTGCCGCTCGAGGGTGTGCGTAACGCCGACCTGCTCACCCTCCTGACACCGCTCGTCGACGATGTGGCGTGGGGCAACGGTCGCCGTCAGGCGTACGAGATCGCGCGCGAGCGCTACACGCGCCACTACCCCGATGCCGGCGACGCGTTCGACCAAGCATGGACCAAGGCGGTGGCGCGCGTTGAGAGCGACTGGGCGGCGCTTGTGGGCCAGCCGGCGAGCACCCCGGCGCGCAAGCTGCCCGAGGGCACCGCGAGCACGCGACGAGGCCGCACGCTGCATCTCACGCCCGCCTCGCACATCAGGCCGCGCCCGGTCGTCTGGCTGTGGGAAGGCAGGCTCGCACTCGGGACGCTCGCGCTCCTGGCCGGGCGCGAGGGCATCGGCAAGTCCACCGCCGCGTACTGGCTCGCCGCACGCATCACCCGAGGCGAGCTGCCTGGCGAGTCACTCGGCAAGCCCCGTGGCGTGTTGATCGCCGCGACCGAGGACTCGTGGGAGCACACCATCGTTCCCCGACTGATGGCCGCGCACGCCGACCTCGACCGGGTGTTCCGCGTGGAGGTCCGCACCGCGGACGACATCCACATGGGGCTGTCGTTGCCGCACGACATCCACGCACTGGAGCAGGCCGCACAACAGACGGACGCCGCGCTGCTGCTGCTGGACCCGCTGATGAGCAGGCTGGGCGAGCAGGACACGCACAAGGACTCCGAGGTTCGGATCGCGCTGGAGCCGCTGGTCGCCGTAGCCGATCGAACCGGCATGGCGGTGCTCGGGCTCATGCACCACAACAAGTCCGGCTCGACCGACCCG
>JAPSJX010000066.1 GCA_031178105.1 Agrococcus sp.
GCCGACGAGCTCATCGAGCTCGTCGGGTTGGCGGAGTTCGCCGACCGGCATCCGGATCAGCTCTCCGGCGGCATGCAGCAGCGCGTCGCGATCGCTCGCGCGCTCGCCGAGCACCCGCGGCTGCTGCTCATGGACGAGCCCTTCGGTGCGCTCGACGAGATGACGCGCGAGCGGCTGCAGGGCGAGCTCATGCGCATCCGCGCCGAGACCGGCGCGGCCGTCGTCTTCGTCACCCACTCCATCCCGGAAGCCGTCTTCCTCGCCGACCGGGTGGTCGTCATGAGTCCGAGGCCAGGTCGCATCACCGACATCGTCACCGTCGAGCGTGCGCCCGCCGCGAGCGCCGCCGACGACGCGGTGCGCGAGACGGACGCGTTCTTCCGCTCGGTCACAGCCGTGCGGGAGGCGCTGCACGGCCGAGAAGGCGTCGCGCCGCGCGGGGCGGAGGCTCGATGACGCGCGCCGCGCACTGGACCGACCGGGGCTGGGTGCGGATCGCCGCACCCGCGGCGCTCGGCCTGGCCACGCTCGCCCTGTGGGAGGTCGGTGTGCGGGCGCTCGAGATCCAGCCCTACCTGCTGCCCGCACCGAGCGCGATCCTCGCGCAGCTCCAGGCAGCGATCACCGGGGTGGCGCAGGCGGCGCTCGCGACCGGCAGGAACGCGCTCATCGGGCTGCTGCTCGGCGCGGTCGGGGCGGTCGTGGTCGCCGCGCTCGCCGCGCGCGTGCGCTGGCTCGACGAGGTCGTCGCACCGCTCGTCGCCGCGATCGCGGTCGTGCCGATCGTCGCGCTCGCGCCGGTGCTGCAGACGATGTACGGCGCGACGAGCGAGATGCCGCGCATCATCGTCGTCGCGATCGCGTCGTTCGTGCCGGTCTTCGTGACGACCCTGCGCGGGCTGCGCCAGGTGCGCCCCGTGCACCGCGACCTCATGCGCGCCTACGGCGCGAGCGGCTGGCAGGCGACGCGGATGGTGACCATGCCCGGCGCCGTGCCCTTCGTCTTCGCCGGGCTCACGATCGCCTCGTCGGTCGCGGTCATCTCCGCGATCGTCGCCGAGTACTTCGGCGGCCTGCAGAACGGCCTCGGCAGCCGCATCGCGAGTGCCGCGGCGCAGTCCGGCTACGCCCGTGCCTGGGCGTACGTCGTGGCCGCCATCGCGCTCGGCCTCATCTTCTACACCGTCACGCTCCTGCTCGAGCGTCTCGCGAGCCGCTGGGCCCGCATCCCCGTCAGCTGACGCGCCACTCGCGCTCCAGCCCCCTTCCGTACCCCCGCACCCGCATCCCGCACCACCAGCACACCCCGAGGAGCCCACCATGCACCGTTCCGCACCGCCGTCCGCACCCGCATCGCGCCGCCGCGCAGTCCTCGCCGCCGCCGCCGCCGTCGCATCCGCCGTGCTCGTCGCCTGCTCCACCGGCGCCGCACCCACCGAGTCCGAGACCACCGGCGCCGATGGCGAGCTCACGCCCGTGACGCTCCAGCTGCAGTGGTTCGCGCAGGGCCAGTTCGCCGGCTACTACGCGGCCGTCGACCAGGGCTTCTACGAGGCGGCGGGCCTCGACGTGACCATCGCGGAGGGCGGCGCCGACATCGTGCCGCAGACCGTGCTCGCCGACGGTGCCGCCGACTTCGCGATCGCGTGGGTGCCGAAGGCGCTCGCGAGCCGCGAGCAGGGCGCGATGATCACCGACGTCGCGCAGATCTTCCAGCGCTCCGGCACGCTCCAGGTGTCGTTCGCCGACGCCGGCATCGACTCGGTCGAGGACCTCGCCGGCAAGAACGTCGGCTCGTGGGGCTTCGGCAACGAGTTCGAGCTGTTCGCCGCGCTCACCGAGGCGGGCCTCGACCCCATGACCGACGTCACGCTCGTGCAGCAGGCGTTCGACATGTCGGGGCTGCTCGCCGGCGACATCGACGCCGCGCAGGCGATGACGTACAACGAGTACGCGCAGCTGCTCGAGAGCGTCGACCCGGAGACGGGCGAGCTCTACACCGCCGCCGACTTCTCGGTGCTCGACTGGAACGAGGTCGGCACCGCGATGCTGCAGGACGCCATCTGGGCGTCGAGCGAGCGGCTCGAGGACCCGGAGTTCGAGGCCACCACGGTCGCGTTCATCAAGGCCTCGATCGAGGGATGGCTCTACGCGCGCGACAACCCCGAGGAGGCGTCGCAGATCGTCGTCGACGCCGGCAGCCAGCTCGGCGCATCCCACCAGCTGTGGATGGTGAACGAGACCAACCGGCTCATCTGGCCGTCGGACGACGGCATCGGCATGATCGACGAGGACGCCTGGGAGCAGACCGTCGAGATCGCCATGGACACGCGCAACCAGGACGGTGCGACGGTGCTGACCGCCGAGCCCGACGACGGCGCGTGGACGAACGAGTACGTCGAGCAGGCGCTCGAGCAGCTCGAGGCCGAGGGCGTCGACGTCACCGGCGCCGACTTCGCACCGCTCGAGGTCGAGCTGCAGGAGGGCGGCCAGTAGCGCGCAGTAGAGTCCGGCCACCCCTGCGAACGAGGAGCGAGCATGACGAATCCCGACCCCGACGGCGAGCGCGCCCGCGAGCTCGACCGGCTGATCCTGCACTCCTGGTCGAAGCATGGCGCGACCAACCCGTTCACCGTCGCGCGCGGGCAGGGCGTGCGGCTGTGGGACCACGACGGGCGCGAGTACCTCGACTTCTCCAGCCAGCTCGTGAACACGAACATCGGCCACGCGCACCCGCGGGTCGTCGAGGCCATCCAGCGGCAGGCGGCGGAGCTCGCGACCGTCGCCCCGGCCACGACGAACCTGCGGCGCGGGGAGGCGGCCGAGCGCATCCTGTCGACGATCGACGACATGGCCGCGGTGTTCTTCACGAACGGCGGTGCGGATGCGGTCGAGAACGCGATCCGGATGGCCCGCATCCACACCGGTCGCGCGAAGGTGCTCTCGCACTACCGCTCGTACCACGGCAACACCGGCGCAGCCGTGAACGCGACGGGCGACCCGCGGCGCATCGGCAACGAGTTCGCGACCGGTCACGTGCACTGCTTCGGGCCCTTCCTGTACCGCTCGGAGTTCTGGGCGGAGACTGAGGAGCAGGAGGGCGAGCGCGCGCTGCAGCACGCGCGGCGCGTGCTCGAGGCGGAGGGGCCGTCGACCTTCGCGGCGATCCTCGTCGAGTCGGTGCCGGGCACCGCGGGCATCCTCGTGCCGCCGCCCGGCTACCTGCAGGGGCTGCGCGAGCTCGCCGACCGCCACGGCATCGTGCTCATCCTCGACGAGGTGATGGCGGGCTTCGGCCGCACGGGGCGCTGGTTCGCGCACCAGCACGACGAGGTGCGCCCCGACCTCGTGGCCTTCGCGAAGGGAGTGAACTCGGGCTACGTGCCGGTCGGCGGGGTGATCATCGCGGAGCACGTCCTCGACACGTTCCGGGAGCGCGCCATCCCCGGCGGCCTCACCTACGCGGGCCATCCGCTCGCGGCCGCGTCGATCGTCGCGTCGATCGACGCGATGCGCGAGGAGCGGATCGTCGATCACGCCGCGCACCTGGGCGCGGACATCCTCGGTCCCGGGCTCGTGGAGCTGGCCGAGCGCCACGCGATCATCGGCGAGGTGCGCGGGCGCGGGTGCTTCTGGGCCCTCGACCTCGTCGCCGACCGCGCGACGCGGGAGCCGGTCGACGCATCCGTCATCACGCGGCTCAAGGGCCTGCTCATGGACCGCGGCTACGTGCCGTTCGC
The DNA here is from genome assembly GCA_031178105.1 of Agrococcus sp. Classification (GTDB taxonomy): domain Bacteria; phylum Actinomycetota; class Actinomycetes; order Actinomycetales; family Microbacteriaceae; genus Agrococcus. The sequence goes on from JAPSJX010000066.1 coordinate 3,741, forward strand.
GGCCGACAACCGCCTGCACGTCGTGCCGCCGCTCGTGATGGGCGACGACGACGCCCGCGCCGGCCTCGCCATCCTCGACGACGCCTTCACCGCCCTGTAGTCCGATCTCTCAACGGAGCGGCTGGTGCTGCGAGGGCACTATCCCCTCCTGCAGCCAGCCGCTCCGTTGAAGATTCCGCCGAGAGGACTGCCAGACTGTGCGCCATGAGCATCCATCTGCTGGGCGGCGGCGACGCCGACGACGAGTCGCGCTGGACCGGCCGCTTCGTCGCCGAGGCCCGTGAGCGCGCCGAGGGCGCACCGGTGATCGTGGTCGTGCTGTGGGCCGCGGATGCGGCCGAGGGCGAGGCCTGGCACGACGACTACCGCGCCGACCTCGTGCAGCTCGGTGCCGGCGAGGTGCGCGTCGTGCAGCTGACCGCAGAGCGCACGCTGCTGCCGACCGACCTCGGCGGCGCGGACGGCATCTTCATCGGCGGCGGCCTGACGCCCGGCTACCACGCAGCGGTCATGCCCGCGGCAGACACGATCCGCGGCCTCGTCTCGACCGGCGTGCCCTACGCGGGCTACTCCGCGGGCGCGATGATCGCCGGTGACGTCGCGCTGCTGGGCGGCTGGCGCATCGGCGGCGTGCCGGTCACCGCGGAGGCGAGCGCCGAGGGGCTCGACGACGTGACCCTCGACGCGGGCCTCGGGCTCGTGGACCTCGTCGTCGACGTGCACGCCGCGCAGCTCGGCACGGTCTCGCGCGCGATCGCGATCGTCGCGGCGGGCCTCGCGGACCGCGTGGTGGCGATCGACGAGTGCACATCGCTCATCGTCAGCCCAGGCGGCCTCGAGGTCGCGGGAGACGGCAGCGTCTGGACCGCCGACCGCGCGGGCGACGCCGCCGGGCGGGACACCGTGACGGTCGCGGTGCTGGCCGCGGCGGCATGACGGTCGCGCCGCTCGACGAGCTCGTCGACGCCGGCTGGGCCGAGGCGCTCGAGCCGGTCGAGCCGCTCCTGCGCGACCTGGGGGAGCGGCTGCGTCGCGAGACCGCCGAGGGCCGACCGTACCTGCCGGAGGGGAGCGCGGTGCTGCGCGCCTTCCGGCAGCCGCTCGATCGCGTGCGCGTGCTCATCGTCGGGCAGGACCCGTACCCGACCCCCGGGCACCCGATCGGGCTGTCGTTCGCGGTCGAGCGGCACGTGCGGCCGCTGCCGCGCTCGCTGCAGAACATCTACCGCGAGCTGCGGGACGACCTCGGGATCGACCCGGCGCCCCACGGCGACCTCTCGGCGTGGTCCGACCAGGGCGTGCTGCTGCTCAACCGGGTGCTGACGGTCGGCGCGGGTGTGCCCGCGTCCCACCGCGGCTGGGGCTGGGAGCAGGTGACCGAGGCGGCGATCCGCGCGCTCGTCGCCCGGCGCGATGCCGACGGCGCACCGGTCCCGCTCGTCGCGATCCTCTGGGGCGCGCAGGCGCGATCGATCGCCGCCGTGCTCGGCGAGACGCCGATCATCGCCTCCGCGCACCCGTCGCCGCTGTCGGCCAGCCGCGGCTTCTTCGGCTCGAAGCCCTTCTCGCGCGCGAACGCCGCGCTCGAGGCGCAGGGTGCGCGGCCCGTCGACTGGCGCATCCCCGCACTCGCGACCGCGGCGGGCTGAGATGCTGCCCGAGGAGTACGAGCGCCGTCGCCGCCTGCCGGCGCATCTCCGCGAGCCGGAGCACCGCCCACCCGACTTCGCCTTCACCATCCGGCCGGTCGCGGCATCCGACCTGCCGGTGGTCCGCGACATCTACCGCCACTACGTGCGCAACTCGACGGTGACGTTCGACGAGCGCCCGAAGACGCTGGGGCAGTGGCGTCGCACCCTGCGCGAGGCGACCGAGCTGCAGCTGCCCTTCATCGTCGCCGAGAGCGCGACCGGCGCCATCCTCGGGTACGCGCTCGTGCAGCCGTGGAAGCAGCGCAGCGCCTACCGCTACACCGTCGAGTCGTCGGTCTACCTCTCGCCCGCCGCGACCGGGCGCGGGCTGGGGCGAGCGCTCATGGAGGCGCTCATCGAGGCGACGAGGGCGCGCGGCGTGCGCGAGATGATCGCCGTGATCGCCGACCAGGGCGCCGACGCATCCATCCGCCTGCACGAGCGGCTCGGCTTCGACGAGATCGGGCGGATGGGCCGCGTCGGCCACAAGTTCGGCCGCGATCTCGGCATCATCCTGCTGCAGAAGTCTCTCCGCAAGAACCGCTGAGGATTCCCCGACCGTTCTGGAACGGCGTTGCGGAGCGTTCCGACCCGCCAGCAGGCTGAGGGCGACGGAGGCGTAGCGCCGCCGCTGGAAGGCGACCATGACCGCAGTGCAGCACCGCACCCGCCCGGGCTTCTCCCTCTCGATCGGGTGGGCCGCGCTCATCACGATCGCGATCGGCATGCTGAGCGGCGTGCTCGTGGCGTCGGCGGCGATCCCCGACACGCGTGCCTTCCTCGCGGGGGTCGGCTACGGCCTCGTCGTGGGCGTGCTCGCGGCGGCGGGCGTCGCCATCGTGCGTCGCGCCATCAAGCGGGGGATGCGCTACCGGCGCGCGGTCGCGATCGTCGTGGCGTCGGTCGCCGGCGCGGCGGGCCTGCTGTTCGCGGCGGTGCAGCTTGTGCCGGAGCTCGCGCCGGTGGGCGTGCCGCTCGGCGCGTGGACGGCCCTCGTCGCGACCTTCGTCGGGCTGCTGCGCGAGCGGCGCTGACCCGGGCTCGCCGCCGCGCGATGTCGGCGCGCGGTGCCACGATGGATGCGTGACCGAGTTCGAGGACTGGCGGAAGACGCACGAGCACGCCGACGCCCAGGCGGCGGCGGCCGCGAGCGACGTGAGCGCGACGGTGACCGACCTCGGTCCGGGCTTCTGGATGGTGTCGGTCGCGGGCGCGACGCGAGGCTTCATCGTGCAGGTCGAGGTGAGGCACGAGGTGCGCTTCGAGGCGCGCCTGCGCCACGTCAACCCCGGCCAGGGCACCCGGATCGGCGAGTACTGGGAGTTCGACAAGGCGATCGCGGCGATCATCGCGGAGCCGTCGCGCTTCGTCGGCCGCGACCCGTTCCGCGAGCTGACGAACTACGCGAGCCGCGACCAGATGCGCGAGCGCACCGAGCGCAAGCGCCTGCAGCGCCGGGCGGGCCGGTACTTCGGATGAGCGCTCGAGACGCGGCAGCCGCGTGAGCGCCATCCACGAGCTCGGCGCGCTCGACCTGTGGCGCCTGCTGCGGGCCCGCGAGCTGAGCGCGGTCGAGGTGGCGGAGCACTTCCTCGACCGCATCGACCGGCTCGACGATGCGAACGCGATCGTGCACGTCGACGCGGAGCTCGCGCTCGCCCGCGCCCGCGCGGCCGACGAGGCCGACGACCGCACGGGGCTCATCCACGGCCTGCCGTTCGCCGACAAGGACCTCACGCGCCGCGCCGGCCAGCCCGCGTCCCTCGGCAGCCGATGGCAGGCCGGCGCGATCGCCGACGCCACCGACCCGGTCGCGCGCGTGCTCGACGCGGCGGGCGGCGTCGTGCTCGGCCGCACCGCCGCGCCCGAGCTCGGCTTCGCCGGCTACACGCGATCGGCGCTGCACGGCCCGACGACGCTGCCGGGGCACCCGGGGCTGCACGCGGGCGGCTCGTCCGGTGGCGCCGCGGCCGCCGTCGCTCAGGGGCTGCTGCCGTTCGCGCCCGGGTCCGACGGCGGCGGCTCGATCCGCATCCCCGCCGCGACGTGCGGCCTCGTCGGCCTCAAGCCCACGCGCGGCCGCATCCCGGCGCAGGGCGGCGTCGGCCAGGTCGGCGGGCTCGTCACGGCCGGCGCGATCGGGCGGTCGGTGATGGACGTGGCGCTGCTCACCGACGCCCTCATCGGGCGGGTGAACGGCATCACGCCGCACGCGCTGTCGCTGCGCTCGCCCGAGCGCGACGACGGCTCCCTGCTCGCGGCGGCCGTGCGCGGTGAAGGGCGCTTCCGCATCGCGGTCATGAGGGGCACGCCGTGGGACGCGACCCACGACATCCGCATCGCGCCGGAGGCCGACGACGCCGTCGCCACCGCGATCCGGGTGCTCGAGGCGTTCGGCCACGAGATCGGCGAGGTGGCGGTGCCGGATGCGTCGGGCTTCCTGGGCGTTCCGAGCTACGCGGAGGCGTTCACGGCGCTGTGGCGTGGGGGAGCGGCGACCGTGCCGATCGCGCGGGAGGAGCGGCATCAGCTCGAGCCGCTGGCGCGCTGGATCATCGAGACGAGCGATGGGCTGACCGCGGGCGGGCTCGCGACCGCGCAGCTCTGGGCGACCGAGCTCGAGCGACGCGCCATCGCAGCGTTCGCGCCCTGGGATGCGGTGCTCACGCCGGCGACGGCGCTCACGCCCCGTCCGCTCGACTGGTACCCCGCGGACGGCGAGGCCGACTTCGCGGCGCAGGTGCTCCATACGCCGCACACGTCGTTCGTCAACGTGGTGGGCCTCCCCGCGATCGCGCTGCCGGTGCACCGCACGGCGGACCACCTCCCGATGGGCGTGCAGCTGATCGGCCGCCCGGGCGAGGAGGCGACGCTGCTCGCCATCGGCCGCCAGTTGGAGCGACGCATCCCCTGGACGCAGCGCGTGGTCAGCGCGATGCGCCCCTAGCCCGACTTCTCAACGGAGCGGCTGGCGGCGCGAGGGCACTATCCCCTCGCAGCGCCAGCCGCTCCGTTCAGTGGCGCTTGGGGAGGTACCCGCCCAGCTCCAGGCCCGCCTCGACCTCGAAGCGGTTCGTGAGCGCATCGGCGCCCGCGGCGACGTACATCGCGATGAACCACAGCCCGTAGCGCTCCCACTGCCGCCGGTGCACATCCTCGTGCTCCAGGATGTCGGGGGACACCGCGTCCCTCGTCAGGAACACCGCGCCGACGGTCGTGCCGCCGCGGCCGAACGACCAGCTCGGCAGCCCGGTGACGACCGTCAGCTCGCCCACCTGCCGCACGTCGCCGCCCAGCATCCGCCCCCACCAGCGCGCGGCGCGGGTGGCGATGCGGTGCCCCGCCCGCGCGACCGGGGGAGCGGTGAGCGCGCGGAACGCCGCCCCGCTCGCCGCCCGGCCGACGGCGCCCACCCGGCGTCCCACCCGAGCGAGGAGGCTGGCGGTGGTGCTCATGGCGACGACCGTACCCGGATGCGCGGGTCCGGGTGCGCGGATAGCCTGAGAGCATGCGCCCCGAGCCGTTCGGCATCCCCGATGCGGAGCCGCTGCGCATCGCGATGGTCTCGATGCACACCTCCCCGACGGATCGCCCGGGCAAGGGCGACGCGGGCGGGCTCAACGTGCTCGTGCTCGAGAGCGCGATGGCGCTCGCCGCCCGCGGCCACCACGTCGACATCTTCACCCGGTCCGCGGGCGCGCCGCACTCGCACGCGGTCGCGCCGGGCGTGACGCTCTACGCGCTCGCGACCGGCGGCGGGATCGTGCGCAAGCAGGAGCTGCCGAACCTCGCGGATGCGTTCGGCGCCGAGCTCGAGCGCGCGGCGCTCGCCGCGACCGACTCCTACGACGTCATCCACGCGCACTACTGGCTCTCCGGGCTCGCCGCGCTGCCGGTCTCGCTGTCGCTCGGCATCCCCATCGTGCAGACGTTCC
>JAPSJX010000067.1 GCA_031178105.1 Agrococcus sp.
CAACCAGCCAGATCAGGGCGACGATGGCGATGATGACCAAGAGCCTCATCCGTCTTGCCCGTCCGAACCCAGCACCTTGATGGCGGGGTTCACGCCGCCGCCGCCCACGCCGACCACCTTGATGACGGCGAGGTAGTTGTTGTTGGAAGTCACGGTTCCGGCCCCTCGATCGAACTCTCAACCTCTAGTTGAAGTTTAGAGAATTCCTCAGTTCATGCTGACGAGGACGACGCTACGGGCGGTGCCGCGGCGCGCTCAGGAGCGACGCGGTGTGTCGCGATCGGATCCCGCAAGAAAAAGAATCGTCACGTTCGGCGGGTTCAGGACGCGCGCACGACGGGGTGCTGCGGCGCCCGGACGTCGAGCACCCGGGCGGTCGCCGGATCCTGCGTGGCGAGCAGCGCGGCGACGACATCGGCCTTGAGCCGGCTCTCGTCCGCGCCACCCCACTGCACGACCTGGCCGCTCGCGAGCGTCAGCCGGATGTCGGACGGCGAGGCCGCCTGGATCGACTGGGTCGCCGTCAGCACCTCGGCAGGCACCGAGACGAGCACCGTCGCGACCGCGTCGAACTCCTCGCTCCCCGGCGCGATGCCGACGAGGCGCGGCAGCGCGCCCGTGTCCGCGCCGACGGCGCCGAGCACCACGCCCGCGGCGTCGATCACCGCCTCGCCGCCGTCAGCGGGCGCGATCGCGACCGGACGGCGCTCGACGACGTGGACGATGACCGTCGACGGCGGCACGACCTCGAGCCGGAACGACTCGACCTGCGGGATGGTCTGCAGCCGCGCCGCGACGCCCGCCTCCGTCACCGTGGCGATCGGCTCGCCCACGTGATCGGCGAGCGCCGCCTGCACCGCGGCGGGGTCCAGCCGCTCGGCACCCTCGACGCGCACGTCGCGCACCGACATCAGCGGCGACCAGACGAGCCCGACGAGCGCCAGCAGGGCGAGCACGAGCGTGCCCGCGGTGATGAGCGCCGTGCGCAGCTGCCGTCGGCGGCCGGCCGTGAACCGCCGCACCTCCGCCCGCTCGCTCCGGATGCGCGCGCGGCGCGCCTGCGCCGCGGAGCGACGCGCCTCGCGGGCAGCCTCGCGCTCGTCGGCGCGCAGCTCCTTCTGCGCCGCCCGCCACGCGCGGTCGACGCGCTGCGCGTGCGAGCCGCGCTCGAGCGCGGGCTCCGGGGCGCGCTCCTCGACCGGCTCGTCGTCGAGATCGGCGTAGGCGCTCAGCGCCCACCGGCGCTGCGGCGGCTCGGCGGCGGCCGGCGCATCGGCGACCGGAGCGGGGCCCTGCGGGGGCGCCGGCTCCGCCCGGTCGGCCGACTCGTCGAGCCGGTCGAACCCGTCGGGTCGTCTCACTCGCCGTCGCCCACCTCGAGCGCCGACAGCACCTGCGGGATGATGCGGTAGACGTCGCCGCACGAGAGCGTGACGATGATGTCGCCCTCGCGCGCGATGGCTGCCGCGCGCTCCGCGGCCTGCTGCCAGTCGGGCAGGAAGTCGACGTCCTCCGGGTCCGCGAAGCGCTCGGCGACGAGCGCGCCGGTGACGCCGGGGATGGGATCCTCGCGCGCGCCGTACACGTCGAGCACGACCGTGTGGTCGGCGACCCGCTCGTAGACGGCGGCGAAGTCGCCCGCCATGTCGCGCGTCCGCGAGTAGAGGTGCGGCTGGTGGATCGCGATGATCCGGCCGTCGCCGATGACGGTCCTGGCCGCGGTGAGCGCGGCGTCGACCTCGGCGGGGTGGTGCGCGTAGTCGTCGAACACCCGGACCCCGCGGCGCTCGCCGTGCAGCTCGAAGCGGCGGCCGGTGCCGCGGAAGGCGGCGAGGGCCCGCGCGCCGTCGACGGGTGCGACGCCCATCGCGACGAGCGTCGCGAGCGCTCCTGCCGCGTTCACGGCGTTGTGCCTGCCGGGCACGCCCGCCTCGAGCTCGAAGCGCTCCCCCGCGATCTCGACGGTGCACGATGCGACCGCCCCCACGCGGATCTCGACGATGCGCACGTCGGCGCCCTCGGCCTCGCCGAACGTCAGCACGCGCTCGTGGCGCATGAGCGCTCGCACGCGCTGCGCGCCCGGGTCGTCGGCCGAGATGACGACCGCCTCGCTCGCGCGGTCCGCGAACTCCGCGAACGCCGCGTCGAACGCCGCGGCGGTCCCGTAGTGGTCGAGGTGGTCGGTGTCGATGTTCGTGATGAGCGCGACCGCGACGTCGTAGAGCAGGAACGAGCCGTCGGACTCGTCGGCCTCGAGCACGAACGCGTCGGAGGTGCCGTGCGCGCTCGACACGTCGAGCCCGGCGATGACGCCGCCGTTCACGAAGCCGGCGTCGATGCCGAGCCCGTGCAGGCCGACGACCAGCATCCCGGTCGTCGTGGTCTTGCCGTGGGCGCCCGCGACGGCCACCACGCGCTTGCCGCGAGCGAGCACGTGGAGCGCCTGCGATCGGTGCAGCACGGGCACGCCGCGGTCGCGCGCCGCGACGAGCTCCGGGTTGTCCGGCCACAGTGCGCTCGTGACCACGACCGCGTCCACGTCGGCCGGCAGGTGCGCGGCGTCGTGGCCGATGCCCACGCGCGCACCGCGCTCGACGAGCCGGTCGACGGTCGCCGATCCGGACCGATCGGAGCCCGAGACCGCGATGCCGGCATCCAGCATCATGTGCGCGATGCCCGACATGCCGGAGCCGCCGATGCCGATGAAGTGCACCCGCTCGATCGTCTCCGGGATCGGCTGGGTGAGATCGGGTTCGATCACGACTGCCTCCTCGTGGCTGCGGCTCGTTCGATGAGGTCGCTCATCCGGTCGCTGCCGTCCGTCGCGCCCGCGCCCGCGCTCGCGGTGGCCATCTCGGCGATGGCGTCTGCGTCTCGCAGCAGCGGCACGAGCCGCGCGCGCACCCATTCTGCCGTGAAGTCGGCGTCGGCGACGAGCAGTGCGCCACCAGCGGAAACCTGGTCGGCCGCGTTCATGCCCTGCTCGCCGTTGCCGTAGGGCAGCGGCACGTACACGGCGGGGAGGCCGACGGCCATGAGCTCCGAGACCGTGAGGCTGCCCGCGCGGCACACGACGAGGTCGGCGGCGGCGAGCGCGAGGTGCATCCGGTCGAGGTACTCGATCGCGACGTAGTGCGGCACCTCCGCCGGCTCGAAGTCGGTCTGCCTGCCGCCGGACAGGTGCAGCACCTGCCAGCCGGCGGCGACGATGTCGGCTGCGGCGGCGACGATCGCGCGATTGATCGACCTGGCGCCCTGCGAGCCGCCGGTGACGAGCAGCGTGGGCCTCGCCGGGTCGAGCCCGAGCTCCGCGCACGCGGCGTCGTGGAGGCCGGCGCGGTCGAGGCCCGTGATCTCGGGGCGCAGCGGCATGCCGACGAGCTCGCCCGGCAGCTTCGTGGAGCGGTACGAGAGGCCGACGAACCGGGTCCAGCGGGCGCCGAGCAGGTTCGCCATGCCGGGCTTCGCGTTGGCCTCGTGGATGACGATGGGCACGCCCTCGAGGCGCGCGGCGCGGTAGGCGGGTGCGGAGGCGTAGCCGCCGAAGCCGACCACGACGTCGATGCCCCGATCGCGGATGAGCGCGCGCACCTCGCGCACTGCCCGCCGCCAGCGCGCCGGGAAGCGCACGGCGGCCAGGTCCGGCCGCCGCGGGAACGGCAGCTTCTCGATCGTGACGAGCTCGAGGCCGGCGCGCGGGACCAGCTCCCGCTCGAGGCCCTCGCGGGTGCCGAGCACCACGAGCTCCGCGTCCGGGCGGCGCTCTCGCAGCCGCTTCGCGGTCGCGAGCAGCGGGTTCACGTGGCCGGCGGTGCCGCCGCCGGCGAGCAGCGCGCGCACGTCAGCGCCTCGCCGCGAGCTCGCCGCGGTAGCGGGGGTTGTCCACCCGCTCGAGCGAGAGCACGATGCCGACGATCAGGAGCGCGGCGATGAGCTGCGAGCCGCCGGAGGAGATGAAGGGCAGCGGCACGCCCAGGACGGGCAGCATGCCCAGCACGACGCCGATGTTCACGATGGCCTGGCCGATGAGCCACACCGTCGCCGCACCGGTGACGACGCGGGTCATCTGCAGCGTCGCCTGCCGCACGATGCGCAGCATCGTCCAGGCGAGCAGCGCGAACAGCGCGAGCACGACCGCCGCGCCGAGCAGCCCGAGCTCCTCGCCGATGATCGCGAAGATGTAGTCGTTGTCGGCCTCCGGCAGCCACGACCACTTGGCGCGCGAGTTGCCGAGCCCGACGCCGAAGAGCCCGCCCGCGGACAGCGCCCACGTGCCGTGCAGCTGCTGCCAGCATCCCGAGTAGTAGTCGGCGTCGGTGCAGCCCTGCACGAAGGCCGAGATGCGGCGCACGCGCGATGGGCTCGACAGCACGACGGGCACCGCGAGCAGCACGAGCCCCGCGACCGGCAGCAGCAGGTGCCACCACCTGACGCCGGCGAACCAGAGGGCGCCGAACGCGAGCATCACCATGATCACGACGGTGCCCAGGTCGCTGCCGAGGAGCACGAGCCCGATCGAGAGGCCCGCCACCGGTGCGACGGGGATCCACGCCTGCCAGAAGCCGTCGATGCGCCTCTGCTTGCGCGTCATGATCATCGCGAGCCAGACGCAGAGCGCGACCTTCACGAACTCCGAGGGCTGCAGGGAGAACCCGCCGATCCCGATCCAGTTGCGGTTGCCGTTCGCGCCGAAGCCGAGCGGCGTGAAGACGAGCATCTGCAGCACGATGCCGAGCGCGACGGCGATCCAGGCCACCCGCTGCCAGAGCGACGCGGGCATGCGCGCGGCGAGCAGCATGAGCACGATGCCGATCGCGGCGAAGGCACCCTGCTTCGCGAAGTCGGTGAAGAACGACGCGTTCGCGACGTAGCTCTCGACGGACGACGACGAGAGCACCATGATGAGGCCGAACGCGACGAGGAACAGCGTGGTGCCGAGCAGCAGCGCGGCGTTGAGGGTCGGTGCGCCGAACATCGACCGCACGCGCACGAGCGCGCGACGACCCATCCCCGAGGCGCCGCCCCCGTCAGTCGGTCGGGCGGGAGCCGTCGTCGTCGCCATGGGCTCCCCCTTCTCGATCGCTCCTGGCTCGCACGGCCTCGGCGAAGCGGTCGCCTCGGGCTGCGTAGTCCTCGAACTGGTCCATGGATGCGGCCGCCGGCGCCAGCAGGACCGTGACACCGGGCGCGGCGTGCGCTGCGGCGGCCTCGACGGCCAGCCGCATCACGGATCCAGTGTCGGCCGTGTCGACCTCTACCAGCGGGATGCCCGGCGCGTGTCGCGCGAACGCCTCGCGCACCGGCTCCCGCGCGACGCCGATCGCGACGGCCGCGACGATGCGGCGCGCGTGCCGCTCGACGAGCGGGCCGACGTCGGCGCCCTTGAACAGCCCGCCGACGATCCACACCACGCGGTCGAAGGCGCTCAGCGAGCCCTCAGCGGCATGCGGGTTCGTCGCCTTCGAGTCGTCGATCCAGCGCACCCCGTCGACCTCGGCGATGAGCTCCGTGCGGTGGCGGTCGAGCCGGAACGACCGGACCGCGTCGCGCACCCGCGCCGGCTCGGCGCCGAAGGCCCGCGCGAGGGCGGCCGCGGCCAGCACGTTGCGGGTCATGTGCGGCGAGCGCAGGCCGCCGGCCTCGAGGTCGTCGAGGCTCCCGAGCTCGAGCGCCTGCCGACGCCGGTCGTCGAGGAAGGCGCGGTCGACGAGGATGCCGTCCACGAGGCCGAGGTCGCTCGGGCCGGGCACGCCGAGGCCGAAGCCGATCGCGCGGCAGCCCTCGACGACCTCCGCCTCCTCGACCATGCGCTGCGTCGCCGGGTCGTCGATGCCGTAGACGGCGGCGACCCGAGCGTTGCGGTACACCTTCGCCTTCGCGTCGCGGTACGCATCCGCCGACCCGTGCCAGTCGATGTGGTCGTCGTCGAGGTTGAGGCACGCGGCCGAGTGCGGCCACAGCGCGCCCGGCCCGTCGACCGCCATCGCGTGGAGCTGGAAGCTCGAGAGCTCCACCACGAGCGCGTCGAAGCCCTCCGGGTCGCGGACGGCGTCGAGCACCGGGGTGCCGATGTTGCCGACCGGGGCCACGCGGAACCCCGCCTCCCGCAGCATGTGGGCGGTGAGCTGGGTCGTGGTCGTCTTGCCGTTCGTGCCGGTCACGAGGATCCACTCGGCCGCCCGCACCTTGTCGCGCACGCGCCACGCGAGCTCGATGTCGCCCCACACGGGGATGCCGCGCTCGGCGGCCGCGAGGAGCCACGGGTGGTCGGGCCGCAGGCCCGGCGACGCGATGACGAGCTCGGCGTCGGCGAGCGCGTCGGGCACGTCGTCGCGGCCGGCATCGACGATCGGCACGGCGAGCACGCCGAGGATCGTGCGTCGCTCGTCGTCGACGCGCTCGGCGACGGCGGTGACGGACGCACCGAGCTCCGCGAGCGTGTCGACGGCCGCGAAGCCGGTCACGCCGAGGCCGAGCACGGCGACGCGGAGGCCGCGCCAGTCGGCGTGCCACGAGTGCAGCGAGTCGAGCCTGCTCATGGCGCCGTGACCTGCCACTGGAAGTAGAAGAGCCCGACGCCGGCGGCCACGCACAGGCCCGCGATGATCCAGAAGCGCACGACGACGGTGATCTCGGCCCAGCCCTTGAGCTCGAAGTGGTGGTGGAGCGGGCTCATGAGGAAGATGCGCTTGCCGCGGGTGACCTTGAAGTACGCGCGCTGCAGGATGACCGAGCCGGTCGTGATGATCGGCAGGCCGGCGATGAGCAGCAGCAGCAGGTGCGTGTCGGTCATGACGGCGAGCCCGGCGAGGGCGCCGCCGAGCGCGAGCGAGCCGACGTCGCCCATGAACACCTGCGCGGGGCTGGTGTTCCACCACAGGAAGCCGATGAGCGCCGCGGCGATGGTCGCGGCGAGGGTCGCGACATCGAGCGGCTGCAGCACGTCGTAGCAGCGGTAGAGGTTCTCCTCGGCGGCGCCGGGCGAGAAGCACGACTGGTTGAACTGCCAGAAGGCGATGAACGCGTAGCCGATCATCGAGAGGATCATCGCGCCCGTCGCGAGGCCGTCGAGGCCGTCGGTGACGTTCACCGCGTTCGCTGCCGAGACGTTGATCACGGTGATCCACAGCACGAAGAGGATGATCCCGATCGCGCCGAGCGGGGCGAGGTCGAGCCACGGGATGTCGCGGACGCCCGAGATCACCGGGTTCACGAGCGGCCGGCCGTCAGCACCGGTCGGCACCGTGATCGCGAGCACCGAGAACGCGACCGACACCACGAGCTGGCCGGCGACCTTCGCCCAGCCGCCGAGGCCGAGCGAGCGCTGGTTCGAGATCTTCAGGAAGTCGTCCACGAAGCCCACGGCGCCCATGCCCACGATGAGCAGCAGCACGAGCAGCACGGGCAGGGTCGGCGGGTCCTGCCCGAGCAGCTTGCCGCCGAAGTAGCCCGCGAGGATCGCGACGATGAAGATGAGCCCGCCCATCGTGGGCGTGCCGCGCTTCGTGTGATGGGTCTGCGGCCCGTCGTCGCGGATGAACTGGCCCCAGCCGATGCGCGCGAAGCCGCGGATGAACAGCGGCGTCGCGAGCAGCGACACGAGCAGCGCGATGCCGGCGGAGGCGATGAGCACGAGCATCAGCTGCCGCCGATCCGGTCGGCGAGCGACTGCAGCCCCGAGACGTTCGACGACTTGAAGAGCACGACGTCACCGGCGGCGAGCTCGCGGCGCAGCAGCGCCTCCGCCTCGTCCGCGGTCGCGACCCAGGTGGTGTCCTGGCCGAAGGAGGACTCGAGCTCGGCGGCGTCGTGGATGGCCTTCGCGCCGTCGCCGACGACCACGAGCCGGTCGATGCGCACGCGCACGGCCAGGCGGCCGAGCCGGTCGTGCTCCTCGACCGCGTGGGGGCCGAGCTCGGCCATCTCGCCGAGCACCGCGACCGATCGGCGCCCGGCCTGGCGGGTCATGTGCGCGAGCGAGCGCAGCGCCGCGGCGGTCGAGTCGGGGCTCGCGTTGTACGCGTCGTTGATGACGGTGATGCCGCCGCCCGGCTCGAGCAGCTCCATGCGGCCTCGCTCGGCGCGCTCCATCGTGCTGAGCGCCTCCACGCCCGCGGCCACGTCGAGCCCGAGCGCGTCCGCGACGGTGAGCGCGGCGAGCGCGTTCATCACGTGGTGCTCGCCGAGGATGCGCATCCGCAGCGGCCACGACGCGTCGCCGCGGTGGATCGTGGCGACGGTGCCGTCGAGCGTCGAGTCCGCATCGCTCGCCCAGAGCGTCGTCGGCTCGTCGGGCGTGCCGGCATCCGTGCCGAACCACGCGATGCGGGCGCGCGTCGATGCGGCCATGCCCGCCACCCGCTCGTCGTCGCGGTTGAGCACCGCGACGTGCTGCGGTCCGAGGTCGCGCACCATCTCGGTCTTCGCGCGCGTCGTCGTCTCGATCCCGCCGAACTCGCCCGCGTGCGCGAGCCCCACCTTCAGCACGACGCCGAGGTCGGGGTGCGCCATGGCCGTCAGCCGCGCGATGTCGCCCTCGACGCTCGCGCCCATCTCGAGCACGAGGTACCGGGTCGCCTCGTCGATGCGCAGCATCGTCATCGGCGCGCCGACCTCGTTGTTGAACGACTTGACGGGGCTGACCGTCGGCCCGTGCTGCTCGAGGATCGCCTGCAGCATGTTCTTCGTGGTGGTCTTGCCGTTCGAGCCGGTGATGCCGATCACGGTCAGCTCGCCGGCCGCGCGCACGCGGCGGATGACCTCGGCGGCGAGCGCGCCGAGCGCGACGACGCCGTCGGCGACGACCACGTGCGGCACGTCCTGCTCGAGCGGGCGCTCGGCCACGATGAGCGCCGCGCCCGCGGCGATCGCCGCGTCGACGAAGCGATGGCCGTCGGTGACCTCGCCGGGCATCGCGAAGAACACGGCGCCGTCGGCGACGAGCCGGGAGTCGGTCTCGACCGATCCGGTCACCGTGACGTCGTCGCCGTGCAGCTCGCCGCCGACGGCTCCCGCGATCTCGCTCGCGCGCATCCGCAGCATCAGGCCCAGCCCGCCTCGTGCAGCGCGAGCCTCGCCTCGTCGCGCGCGACGAACGGCTCGCGCCGGCCGGCGACGTCGCGGTAGTCCGCATCCCCCGGCCCGGCCCACAGCACGGTGTCCCCGGGACCGGTGATCGAGGCGTCGCC
>JAPSJX010000115.1 GCA_031178105.1 Agrococcus sp.
AGCGCATCGAGTTCCGCGCCCCTGACGCGGCGTCGAACCCGTACCTCGCGTTCGCGGCGCAGATGATGGCCGGCCTCGACGGCATCAAGAACCGCATCGAGCCGCACGAGCCGGTCGACAAGGACCTCTACGAGCTGCCTCCCGAGGAGGCGAAGGACATCCCCCAGGTGCCCGGCACGCTCGAGGAGGCGCTCGTGGCGCTCGAGCAGGACCACGAGTTCCTGCTCGAGGGCAACGTCTTCACCAAGGACCTCATCGACACCTGGATCGCGCTCAAGCGCGACACCGAGATCCTGCCGATGGCGCTGCGCCCGCACCCGTTCGAGTTCGAGCTCTACTACGGCGTCTGACGCACCCGAGCCGCTGGGCCGGATTCCTTGGGGGGATCCGGCCCAGCTCCATGTCGTGGTGCGCGCGGAGTCGACAACGCGGCCGACGCACTGCGCCCGGACCTGGGCCCGAACGGGCCGTCCGTCGGCAGGACGATCGCGCCGAGTGTCGTCCCCGGTGTTCAGGGCGTCGCTGCCAGGAGGACGCGCAACCGGACCATGCCGTCGCGCAGTCGCGTCCTGATCGTGGCGAGGGCAGCGCCGGCTCGTTCGGCGATCTCGCTCTGCGTGAACCCGTGGAAGTAGGCGAGCTCGATGGCCTCGCGCTGCTGGACGCTCAGCTGAGCCAATGCCCGGCGGGCGCGTGCGGTCCCGATCGAGACCTCTGCGTGCTCGACGACGACATCGACCGAAGCCCGGACGTCGCGGATCCCAAGACGAACGCGGTCGACGGCGCGGGAATGAGCGATCTGCAGGAGCCAAGCGATGGCGCTGCCGCGCTCCGCGTCGAAGCGCTTCGCATGCCGCCACGCCTCGAGGTAGACCTCGTGGACGACCTCCTCGGCCAGTGCGCGATCCGCCAGGATGCGCAGCACGAGCCCGAAGACGCGCGACGAGCTCGCACCGTACACCCCCGCGAACGCCAGCTGGTCGCCGTCGGCGGCGCGCACCAGCCTCTGCTCGAGGGTTGTCTCCATGACCGGAGTATTGCAGATGGGGTACATCGAGCGCGGCGAGATCGATCGGCGCCGGCTGGTGACCGAGCACCGGGTCGCGCGTGCGCACCCAGTGCGGTGACGTAGAGTCGCCCCTGCGCGACGACCGCGGCCCCGCCGAGGGCCTTCCGCGCGATCCCTCAAGCGAGTCGCCCTGATGCCTTCCCGTTCCATCGCCCTGCACGAGCTGCCCGGCGCGTACGTCATCGCCCGTCTCCCGGCTTCGAGCGATGCGTCGCCGCTGATGGCGGAGCTGTTCGACACCGGTGCGCTCGTCTCGGTCACGCGCACGCCGCAGGAGCTCTCGATCGTGTGCCCGGCGGACTCCGCGCCAGCAGGTGCGGAGCTCGACGGGCCGTGGGTTGCCCTGTACGCAGCCGGGCCGATGCCGTTCGGGCTGACGGGCGTCGTGACAGCGCTGGTGGCACCGCTGTCGGCGGTGAGCTGCCCGGTGTTCGTCGTGTCGACCTTCGACGGCGATGTGCTGATGGTGCCCGGCGCCGATGCCGAGCGGGCGCGCGCCGCGCTCATCAGCGCGGGACACGTCCTGGTCTAGCGCGTCCCGTCGCTCGGCTACAGCTCGCGCGTCCCGGATCCTCGAAGCATCGCCTCGACCTGCGGGTGGACCCTGACGCGGTCGCGCTGCATGAGCAGCGCGACGGGCACGAGCGTGCTGAGGTAGGCGTGGGAGTTCGCGATCCCGAGCACGGCCAGGTCCGAGTCGCGCAGCGCCACGCCCCCGGCGGCGCGGCGCAACGCCGCCTCGGCGTCGTCACCGGCGGCCGAGAGGGTGAGCACGAGCATCGCCCGATGGTCGCCAGTGTCCTCCCAATCCCGCAGCGGATGCTTCCAAGGTCCCGGGTGCTCGATCGTGCGCGATTCCATGCGGGCATCCGAGCACGCGCGGCTGGGTGCTCGCCTCGAGCCGGGTCAGCGACGCCTCACACCGACACGGCGTTGCCGCAGATGCCGCAGACCTCGAGCTCCTGGCGCCCCCAGCGGGCGATGGGGAGGAAGAAGAGCGTGAACTGCTTGGCCGTGCGGATGCGGC
>JAPSJX010000116.1 GCA_031178105.1 Agrococcus sp.
TCCGCACCGCCATCCCCTACAAGGTGATCGGCGGCACGAAGTTCTACGAGCGCGCCGAGATCAAGGACGCGATGGCGTACCTCATCACGGTGGCGAACCCCGCCGACCCGCTGAGCCTGCGCCGCATCATGAACGTGCCGAAGCGCGGCATCGGACCGGCGACGGAGGCCGCGCTGCAGGCCTTCGCCGACGAGCAGCGGATCACGCTGCGGGAGGCGATGGGGCGCGTCGACGAGATCGCGCTCGGCCCGAAGGTGGCCGGCGCCATCAAGGACCTCGCGGCGCTGCTCGACGAGTGGACCGCGAAGCCCGACGCCGATCCGGGCGAGGTGCTGCGCGACCTGCTGAGCCGCTCGGGCTACACCGACCAGCTGCGGCGCTCGCCCGACCCGCAGGATGCCGCGCGGCTCGAGAACGTCGAGGAGCTCGTGGCCGTGACGCGCGAGTACCGGCGCCAGAACCCCGCAGGCAACCTCATCGACTTCCTCACCGAGACGGCGCTCGTCGCCGCCGCCGACGAGCTCGACGACTCCGGCGGGCAGGTGTCGCTCATGACCCTGCACACCGCGAAGGGGCTCGAGTTCGACGCCGTCTTCATCACGGGCGTCGAGGAGGATCTGCTGCCGCACCGCATCGCGGCCCAGGAGGTCGGCGGGCCGGCGGAGGAGCGGCGCCTCTTCTACGTGGGCATCACGCGCGCGCGGCAGCGGCTGCACATCTCGCTCGCCATGACGCGCGCGCAGTTCGGCGAGGTGTCGCCCGCCGTGCCGAGCCGGTTCCTCGAGGAGATCCCGGCTGAGCTCGTCGACTGGCGCACACCGCCGTCCACGATGCGGCAGCCGTCGCCGCAGCGCGCGCTCGCCGGTCGCTGGCGCGACGAGCCGCGGGAGTCGTTCGTCACCGGCTTCCGCGACCAGAAGCCGCGGCCGTTGGCGCCCGCGAAGCAGTTCTCGAACACGATCACCGAGGTGCGCGACAACTCGGGCCTCGAGCTCGCGCCGGGCGACCGCATCCGCCATAAGGACTTCGGCGAGGGCCGGGTGCAGGGCGTGACGGGAGCGGGCGCGAAGCGCATCGCCGAGGTGCTCTTCGACGGGGCGGGTCGGAAGCGCCTGCTCATCAAGATCGCGCCCATCGAGAAGCTCGGCTGAGGCGCGAGACCTTCGGGGTCGGACCGCCTGCGTCTAGAGCGCCTGCGTCACCAGCAGCACCATCGCGACGAGCGTGAGCGCCGCGGCGACGAGGATGAGCGGCCGGAACCGGCGCGCCATCGTGCGCGGCGGTCGATCGTCGTCGTAGCGCTCGAACCACGGGTCGAGCTCCGGGGGCACGCGGTCCGACGGGAGCTGCTCCGGGATGCGCTCGGGATGGCGATCGCTCATGGCGTCAGCATCTCACGCTCGCGCTCCGCCGCGCTCAGCGCGACGGCAGCTGCTGGAGCGTCCATCGGTTGCCGTCCGGGTCGGCGAAGCCCACGAAGCGGCCCCAGTCCTGCTCGTCGACCTCGCTCGCGTCGACACCTGCCGCGATGAGCGCGGCGCGCGCGGCATCGGCGTCGTCGATCACGACCTGCACGTTGCGCATGCTGCCGGGTTCGTCGTCCGAGATGCCGTCGCCGAACGCGATCGAGCACGCGGAGCCGGGCGGGGTGACCTGCACGAAGCGCAGCCCGGGCCGCACCACCTGGTCGAAGTCGGCGTTCCAGCCGAGCTGCTCCGTGTAGAAGGCCTTCGCGCGGTCGGTGTCGCTCACCGGCACGAAGATGAGCTCGATGCGGTACTCCATGGTCATGATCGCTCCGATCCACGGCGGTCGTCGTCGACCGCTCGTGGCGGCGACGCTACGCCGGGCCGCCCACATGCCGCAGCCGAGCACCGCGAGGCTGGGTCGGGATCCGCACCGCGAGGCCTGGAGCTCCCGTGCGGTGCGCGGCGCTGACGCGCTAGTGGACGGGTGTGCCGATCAGCAGGCCGATCGTCCACGTCGCCACGAGCGCGATGCTGCCGCCGACGAGTACCCGCAGCATGCCGAGCCGCTTGCCCGAGCCGCCGATGCGGGCCGAGACGATGCCCGTCACGAGCAGCG
>JAPSJX010000117.1 GCA_031178105.1 Agrococcus sp.
CGCCGATCACCGCGAGCGGCAGCACGGGCACGAGGACGTAGACGACCCCGAGAGCCGCCAGGCCGAGCGCGACGCTCACCACGACGAGCGTCGCGGGACCGACCTTCGGCAGGCCCGCCTGCACGAGCAGGCGCCTCGTCCGCGACATCGTCGTCCGCTCCGGTCGCGCGGCGCGCGGCCACAACCACGGCGAGGCCGTCAGCACGAGTCCCGCGCCAAGCAGCAGGCCGAGCGCCAGGGTCACGATGCCCGCCCGAGCACGATCGTCGGGTCGAGGCCTGCCGCGCGGAACTTCGCTGTCTTGGCAGGGAAGCCGCCCGTCGCTTCCAGCACACCGCGCTGCGTGCTGAAGATGGGGCTCGCCTCGATGACGCCGCCGGTCACCACCCCGCTCGGCGCGTGGATCTCGGCGACCCGCCGCCGTCCGTCGCGCCCGAGCTCGCAGTGAACCACGATGTCGATGCAGCTCGCCACCGTCGGCACGACGAAGCCGGAGTCGATGTTCCGGCCGGCGAGCAGCGGCAGGGTCGACAGCTTCACGAGTGCGTCGCGGGCGCTGTTGGCGTGGATGCTGGACATGCCGGGAAGCCCGCTGTTCAGCGCGATCAGCAGGTCGAGCGACTCCGCCTCACGCACCTCGCCGACGACGAGCCGGTCGGGGCGCATCCGCAACGACTCCTTGATCAGCCGCCGCAGGGTCACCTCTCCCGTGCCTTCGAGGCTCGGCTGGCGGCACTGCATCGACACGGCGTCCTGCGCTGCGAGGTCCAGCTCGAACGTCTCCTCGACGGTGACGATGCGGTCGGAGCGGCGGCAGGCCGCGAGCAACGCGTTCAGCAGCGTCGTCTTGCCTGCCTGCGTCGCGCCCGAGACGAGGATGTTCTGCCCGGCGAGCACGCACATCCGCAGGAACTCGGCGGCCTGGGTCGTGAGCGATCCGAGGGCGACCAGCTGCTGCAGGTCGCGGATGCGTCGGCTGAATTTGCGGATGTTGACCGCCCAGTGCCGGTGGGTGATGTCGGGGATGACGACGTGCAGTCGCGAGCCGTCGGGCAGCGACGCGTCGACGAACGGGCTCGAGAGGTCGACGCGGCGACCGGTGCTCTGCAGCATCCGCTCGACGAGGTCGCGCACCTCCGCATCCGTCAGTGTGAGCGGGGTGAGCTCCGAGACGCCGGCCCTGGCGATGAAGACCTTCTCGGGATCGTTGATCCAGATCTCCTCCACATCCGGGTCGTCGAAGTAGGGCTGGAGCGGGCCGAATCCCGTGATGGACGCGAGCACCTGCCGATGCGTGCTCGCCTCATCAGCCAGCAGCGGAACGCTGCCGCCGAGCGCGCGCTCGCTGTAGGCGCGGACCTCGTCGCGCACGTACCGGTCGGCGACGCCACCGTCGCGGGAGAGGTCGACTCCGTCGCGGCGCACCCGGTCGCGCACCCGCTCGGTGATGATGCCGATCGCGCTCGTCACGCAACCATGGTGCTCATCCCCCGCGACGCGCGTCGCGAGTTGTCCACAGGTCAGGCGCGGACTGCGGCGACCGCCTCGTCGAAGAGCCGGCCGAGGTCGTCGGCGCCGTCGGAGGCGAGCCAGGCCTCCGACGCGGCGTCGAGGCAGGCCATCGCCGACGCGACGATCGCCGAGGCGCGCAGCGCTGCATCGGGCCCCGTCAGCCGCTCGGCCAGGAGCGGCGTCAGCAGGTCCTGCCAGCGCAGCCGCTTCTCGAGCATCCGTGCCCGCAGCGAGGGCGTCTCGTGCAGCATCCGTCCCAATCGCAGACCGGCGTCGGCGTCGGGCATCGTCGTCTCGGCGCTCGCGTGCAGGGCCGCCCGCAACGCCTCCCACGGCTCCTCCTCGGCGGGGCGCTCGGCGAGCGCGGCGGCGACCGCCTCGCCACGGGCCACGAGGTCGCCGAGCACGATGTCCTCCTTCGTGCCGAAGTAGCGGAAAAAGGAGCGCCGCGACACCCCGACGGAGGCCACGATCTGGTCGATGGTGGTGGCGTCGAAGCCCTGCTCGAGGAAGAGCTCCAGAGCGGCGCGGGCGATCTCGGCGCGAGCGGAGGCGCGCTGGCGC
>JAPSJX010000118.1 GCA_031178105.1 Agrococcus sp.
CGCCGCACGACCGATCCACTCGGTGCACGGCTACTTCGTGCGCCCCGGCGACGTCGAGCTGCCCATCACGTTCTCGGTCGAGCGCATCCACGACGGGCGGTCGTTCTCGACGCGGCGCGTGCAGGCCTACCAGCGCGGGCTCCCCGTCATGTCGATGATCTCGTCGTTCCAGGACATCGATCCGGGCCCCAGCTCGCAGCACGCGATGCCGACGGGATTGCCGGCCCCAGAGGACCTGCCCAGCTCCGACGACCTGCTCGCGCCCTACGCCGGCCACCCGCAGGCGCGCGCGGTCATCGCGCGGCCCTTCGACATCCGCCACGTGGAGGGCCCGGTGTACCTGCCCGACCCGGAGCGCCCGCGCCACGGCAAGCAGCACGTGTGGATCCGGGCCAAGGATGCACTGCCCGACGACGACGCGCTGCACCGCGCCGCGCTCGCCTACCTCTCCGACTACGCCATGCTCGAGCCGATCGTGCGGATGCACGGCGCCTCCTGGACGACACCGGAGCTGCGCGCCGCGAGCCTCGACCACGCCGTCTGGTGGCACCGACCCGCCCGCGCCGACGAGTGGCTGCTGCTCGAGCTCGAGACCATCTCGTCGGGCGGTGGACGCGGACTCGCGAACGGCTTCGTCTATGCGCCCGACGGCACGCACGTCGCGACGATCGCCCAGGAGGGCATGGTGCGCGTGCCGGCCGAGGAGGCGCAGCGATGAGGGTCGACCCGATCGCGCCCGCCGACGCGATGCGCGCCCTCCGCGGCGCGCTGCCGCTGCGCACCGAGCGGCTGCTGCTGCGCTCGCTGCACCCCGACGACATCGACGCCGTGCGGGCCTACCGCAACGCGCCCGGCCAGCGGCGCTGGACCTACACGCCTGACCAGACGGAGGCGGAGCTCATGGCGTGGACCGCGGGCGGCGCGCCGGTCTTCCTGCGCGACGGCGACGCCGTGCAGCTGGGCATCGAGCTCGAGGGCGTGCTCGTCGGCGACCTGATGGTGCGCATCACGAGCCTCCGCAGCCGCCAGGCCGAGCTCGGCTGGATGATCGCGCCCGGCGCCCAGGGGCAGGGCGTCGCGACGGAGGCGGCGAGGGCCGCGCTCGAGATCGCCTGGGCGATCGGCGCCCACCGCGTGATCGCGCACCTCGACGAGGAGAACGTCGCCTCCCGTCGCGTCGCGGAGCGGCTCGGCATGGTGGTCGAGGCGCGCCACGTCGAGGACGAGGTGAACCCCGCGACGGGCGAGCTCGGCACGTCGCTCATCCTCGCCGTCCGCCGCTCCTGATCCTCGACGTCGGCTAGTTCGAGGGGAACCCGAGGTTGAGCCCGCCGTGGCTCGGGTCGAGCCAGCGGCTCGTGATCACCTTCTCGCGCGTGTAGAAGTCGTAGGCGTGCTTGCCGTACGCCTTGCCCTGCCCGAAGATCGACTGCTTCCAGCCGCCGAACGAGTGATAGCCGACCGGCACCGGGATCGGCACGTTGATGCCGACCATGCCCACCTGCACCTCGTTCTGGA
The DNA here is from genome assembly GCA_031178105.1 of Agrococcus sp. Taxonomy (GTDB): domain Bacteria; phylum Actinomycetota; class Actinomycetes; order Actinomycetales; family Microbacteriaceae; genus Agrococcus. The sequence continues at coordinate 1,519 of JAPSJX010000118.1, forward strand.
ACCTGCGTGCCGCGCCGCCGTCGTTCGTGAAGATCGCCGTGCCGTTGCCGTAGGGGTTGTCGTTGATGAGCTCGAGGCCCTCCTCGTAGGAGGCGACGCGCACGATCGAGAGCACCGGTCCGAAGATCTCCTCCGTGTAGGCGGCGGAGTCCGTCGGCACCCGGTCGATGAGCGTCGGCTTGATCCAGAAGCCGTTCGGGTCGCCGTCGACCTCCGGGTCGCGACCGTCGACGAGCAGCGTCGCGCCGTCATCGGCGGCGGTCTGGATGTAGCCCGCCACCTTGTCGCGGTGCGCGCCGGTGATGAGCGGGCCCATGTCGTTGTCGCGCGTGCCGTCACCGGTGCGGATGCCACCCATCTTCTCGGCGATCTTCGCCGCGAGCTCGTCGGCGATCGTGTCGACCGCGACGACGACCGAGATCGCCATGCAGCGCTCTCCGGCCGAGCCGAAGCCCGCGTTGACGGCCGCGTCGGCGGTGACGTCGAGGTCGGCGTCGGGCAGCACGAGCATGTGGTTCTTCGCACCGCCGAGCGCCTGCACGCGCTTGCCG
>JAPSJX010000068.1 GCA_031178105.1 Agrococcus sp.
CCCAGCCCGCCTCGTGCAGCGCGAGCCTCGCCTCGTCGCGCGCGACGAACGGCTCGCGCCGGCCGGCGACGTCGCGGTAGTCCGCATCCCCCGGCCCGGCCCACAGCACGGTGTCCCCGGGACCGGCGAGCGCGAGCGCGGCGCGGATCGCCTGCTCCTCCGGCGACGCCTCGATCACCGGCTTGTCGCCGGCGACGGCGCGCGCGCCCTCGAGCACCTGCGCGCGGATGCTCGCGGCGTCCTCGGTGCGCGGGTTGAAGTCGGTGACGACGACGGCGTCGGCGAGCTCGGCGGCGATGCGCCCCATCTCGGCCCGCTTCGTCGTGTCGCGGTCGCCGTCGGCGCCGAAGAGCATCACGAGCCTGCCCTCGGTGACGCGGCGGAGGGCCAGGAGCGTCTGCGCGAAGGCGTCGGGGCTGTGCCCGTAGTCGACGAAGACCGACGGGCCCTCGTCGCCCGAGACGCGCTCGATCCGCCCCGGCAGGGTGGCGCGCATGCCGCGGTCGATCACCTCGGCGACGCCCTCGATCTCGAAGCCGTCCTCGACGAGCATGAGGATCGCGATCGCCGCGTCGACGGCCATGTGGCGGCCGATGAACGGGACCTGCACCTCGACCGCGCCGCCGTCGATGCCGGTGAGCGTGAACGAGGTGGAGACGGCCGTCTCCTCCCAGATGTCGACGTGCCAGTCGGCGCTGCGCTCGGGGTCGCTCGTCACCGTGGTGACGGGGATGCGACTGCGCTCGGCGACCTTGACGCCCCAGTCCGTGTCGACGCACACGACACCGCGCTCCGCGCGATCGGGCGTGAAGAGATCGAGCTTGACCTCGAAGTAGGCGTCCATCGAGCCGTAGTCGTCGAGGTGGTCGTGGCTGAGGTTCGTGAAGGCGACGACGTCGAAGACCACGCCGTCGACGCGGTGGCGCTCGAGCGCCTGCGCGCTCACCTCCAGCACCGCCGCGCGCACGCCCGCCTCGCGCATGCGCGCGAGCAGCGCGTGCAGCTCGCTCGCCTCGGGGGTCGTGAGCTTCGACGTGACGACGAGGTCGCCGACGTGCCGCTCGGCGGTCGTCGACAGGCCCGTCACGAAGCCGAGGTCCGCGAGCAGGCCCTCGAGCATGAACGCGGTCGAGGTCTTGCCGTTCGTGCCGGTGATGCCGAACAGCTTCGGCGGCTGCTCGTCCGTGCGGTACACCCACGCGGCGATCTCGCCGAGCGCCGCGCGCGGCTCGTCGACGACGATGACGGGCACCTCGGTGTCGAGCATCGCCGCACCGGCCGGGTCGGTGACGACCGCGACGGCGCCGCGCTCGAGCGCCGCAGCGGCGAACTCCGCGCCGTGGCGGTGCGCGCCCGGCAGGGCCGCGAAGATGTCTCCCGGCTGCACGTCGGAGGAGTCGATCGTGATGCCCGTCACCTCGACGCCGTCGAGATCGGCCTCGACCTGCAGCCCGAACTCGTCCACGAGCCCGGTGATGGGTCGCGGTGCGGGGTGCTCCGGTCGCAGGATCCTCGGGGTCACGCCCGCCACGGACATCCTCTCCTCAGTGCCGTCTCGGCCAGTGCCGTATCGGCCGTCACTCTCCCGCCGTCCACTCGAGCGGCACATCGGATGCCGGGGTGGTGCTCGGGGGGATGTCGTAGTGGCGGATCAAGAGGTTCACCATATCGTGGAAGGCGGGGATGGCCCCGCCGCTGGTGCGCACCGTCTGCGGGCTGTCGAAGAGCGTCAGCACCACGAACTGCGGGTCGTCGACGGGGAAGACGCCCGACACCGAGATCATCATCCGCGACGGGTCGTAGCCCGAGCCGTCCTCGTAGGCCATCTGCGCCGTGCCCGTCTTCGCGGCGATGCGGTAGCCCTCGATCGGGAACGTGTCGTAGCCGTAGTCGGTGACGACGTGCTCGAGCACCTCGAGCGTCTGCCGCGCCGACGACTCGCTCACGACGCGCTGCGGGTCGCCCGCGGGCGTCGTCGTGACGGTCCCGTCGGAGGCCGTGCAGCTCGCGATGAGGCGGGCGGGCAGGTGCTCGCCGCCGTTCGCGATCGCCTGGTAGGCGGAGGCGAGCTGGATGGGCGTCGCCGAGATGCCCTGGCCGAAGAGCACCGTGAGGTTCGTCTGAGGGTCGAGGCTCGCCGGGTCGTGCAGCACGCCCGACTGCTCGCCGGCGAAGCCGATCGCGGTCTGCTCGCCGAAGCCGAAGCCGTACAGGTAGTCGTAGTAGTCGGCGCGGTCCATGTCCTCCGCGAGGCGCGACATGCCGGAGTTCGACGAGTTCACGAGGACGCCGGCGGCCGTCCACTGCATGACCTCGTGCGACTTGGCGTCGCGCACGCGGGCGCCCGGCGCCGTGTAGACCCACGGCACGCTCAGCTCGTCGCTCGGATCGACGAGGCCGAGGTCGACCATCGCGGCGAACGAGAAGGTCTTGAAGATCGAGCCCGGCTCGTAGGCGGCGGTGAACGCGCGCGACCCTCGATCGCGCTGATCGGATGCGGTGGGGTCGTTGGGGTCGACGGTCGACGACTCGGCGACGGCGACCAGGGTGCCGTCGGTGCGCATGATGACCGTGGTGCCGCTGCGCGCCTGCAGCTGGGACGTGTACTGGGCGGTGAGCTGCTGCGCCTGGAACTGCACGTCCGCGTCGATGGTGAGCTGCACCGAGCCGCCGTCGACGGCCGGGTCGGTGACCATCGAGCCGGGGATGGGGGTGCCGTCCGCGCCGCGGTCGAAGGTGCGCGTGCCGTCCTCGGCCGCGAGGCAGTCCTCCTCGCTCCGCTCGACCCCCGCGAGCGCCTCGCTCTGGCCCATGAAGCCCACGAGGTTGCCGGCGACGGAGCCCGCCGGGTACACGCGCTGCGGGTTGAGGCGCAGGTAGACGTAGGGCAGGCCCAGGTCGCGCACCGCCTCGTACTGCGCGGCGGTGAGCCCGCTGGCGAGCAGCAGGTAGTCGGAGTCGGGGTCGCGCTCGAGCTCGGCGAGGATCATCGCCTCGAGGTCGAGCGGGTCGTCGCCGGTGATGGCCGCGATGCGCTCGAGCGCCTCGCCGCCCGTGAGGGCGGTCGCGACGCCGTCGACCTCGGGCACGAGGTCGCGCGTGTACTGCGGCGACACGGTGAGGTCCCAGCGATCGACGCTCTCGGCGAGCACGGTGCCGGCGGCGTCGACGATGGGCCCCCGGGTGCCGAAGATCGTCTGCGAGACGCCTCGCCGTCCGTCGGCCTCGGCGTTGAGCGCCTCTGCGCGCACGAGCTGGATGTCGGCGAGCCGCACGACGAACGTCGCGAGCAGCGCGAACGTCAGCACGGCCACGAGCATCGTCCGCACCCGGTTGCGGCTGCGGTTCCGCTTCAGCCCCACGGGCACCTCCGATTCATCGGCTCGCGACGGCGAGCGCCGGTCGAGTCAACGCACGGTAGCGGCCCCGCGAGCTCGCGGCGGGCCGCCACGCCCTCACTCCCCCGCAGGCGTCGGCAGCAGCGAGCCGGGGGTGGGCTGGTCCGCCGAGCGGTCGGCGGTCCCGGTGGCGGTCTGACCGGCGGGCAGCAGCATGCCCGGGTGCGGCCGCACCGCCGCCTGCGGGATCTCGCTGAGGAGCGCGTTCGGCACGTGCATGCCGAACGCATCCACCGCCGGCACCTGCATGTGCAGCGCGTCGGGGCCGCCCGCGGTCGCCGTGTCGGCGAGCGTGAGGAACTGCGACGGCTGCCCGGCGAGCATGCCGAGCTCGGCAGCGGCGACCGCGACGTGCTGCGGCGACGACAGGACCGCGATCTCCTCGGCGAGCGTCTGCTCGGTGCGCGCGAGCGCGGTGGACTCCCCCTGCAGCGCGCTGAGCCGGTACGCGCTCTCGCTGATGGCGACCGACAGGCCGAGCTGCGCGACGATGATGCCGGCGAGCCCGACGAGCCCGACGATGCCGTGCACGAGGCGCGGCGCGCGGCGCGGCGCGATCGCGGGCAGCGCGCGGAGATGGCGCCCGCGCTCGGGCTGCTGCTCGGCCGGGGTCGGCAGGGCGCGGAGGTCGATGACGGCGGCAGTGCTCATGACAGCTCCTGTGGGGCGGTGCCGGATGCGGGACGGATGCGCTGCGCGGCGCGCAGGCGGACGGGTGCGGATCGGGGGTTCGCGGCGCGCTCGGCCTCGTCGGCGAGCTCGGCGCCGCGCACGAGCAGCCGCAGCTGCGGAGCGTGCTCCGGGAGCTCGGCGGGCAGGTCGAGCGGCGCCGTCGACGACGCGGCCGCCTGCAGCGCTCGCTTGACGATGCGGTCCTCGAGCGACTGGTACGCGAGCACGACGAGTCGCCCGTCCAGCGCGAGCGCCTCGATCGCGGCCGGCATCGTGCGCTCGAGGATGGCGAGCTCCTGGTTGACCTCGATGCGCAGCGCCTGGAAGACGCGCTTGGCGGGGTGGCCCTGGTTCGACAGGGCGCGCGGCGTCGCTGCCTGGAGGATGTCGACGAGCTGCTTCGACGTCTCGATGGGCGCCGTCTCGCGGGCCGCGACGATGGCGCGGGCGTAGCGGTCGGCGAGCTTCTCGTCGCCGTACTCGCGGAAGAGCCTGGCGAGCTCGCGCGCTCCGCGCTCCGCCAGGATGGTCGCGGCGGTGACCTCGCCCTCCTGCGCCATCCGCATGTCGAGCGGCGCGTCCTTCGCGTAGGCGAAGCCGCGATCGGCGGCGTCGAGCTGCAGGCTCGAGACGCCGAGGTCGAGCAGGATGCCGTCGGCGGCCGTGGTGCCGGCGGCCCGGACCGCGAGGTCGATGCGGTCGTACGTCGCCTGCACGGGGCGGAAGCGATCGCCGAAGCGCGCGAGCCGCGCGCCCGCGAGCCGGATGGCGTCCGGGTCGCGGTCGATGCCGGCCACGACGAGCGTCGGGTGCGCGGCGAGCATCGCCTCGGTGTGGCCGCCCATGCCGAGCGTGCCGTCGACGACGACCGGCGTGCGGCCGGCGGCCGCGGCGCCCTCGATGGCGGGGGAGAGCAGCTCGAGGGTGCGCTCGAGCATCACCGGGGTGTGGAGGTCGGCTGCGTCCATGTCGTGCCCTGCTCCCGTCCCGGCCCCTGATCCCCATCCGTTCGACGCGCCACCGGGGAAGGTGCGGCGCGGCGGACAGCTGGGAGTCACGAGCCGGGTCAGAAGATGCCGGGGATCACCTCCTCGGTCGTCGAGGCGAAGTCGGCCTCCTTGGCCGCGTAGTACTCGTTCCAGGCCGCGGTGTCCCAGATCTCGGCACGCGTGCCGGCGCCGATCACGGTGAGGTCGCGGCCGAGGCTCGCGTAGTCGCGGAGGTTCGACGGGATGGTGATGCGGTGCTGACTGTCGGGCTGCTCGCTGGACGCACCGGAGAGGAAGAGCCGGAGGAAGTCGCGCGCGCCGGACGACGTCAGCGGCGCCTGCCGGATCTGCTCGTGGACGCGCTCGAACTCGCGGATGGAGAAGACGTAGATGCAGCGCTCCTGGCCGCGCGTGAGCACGAGGCCGCCCTCGAGGTCCTGGCGGAAGCGGGCGGGCAGGATGACGCGGCCCTTGTCGTCGAGCTTGGGCGTATGGGTGCCGAGGAACACACCGCCCCCTCTCGTCCGGCCTGCGAGATGCGCCGACGTCTGCCGACATCCTCCACTCTACTCCACTTACCGCCACCCGACCCCGGAATCCCACCCCGAAACGCCGCGATTCCCGCGAGATCGGGGAGCGTCGACGGTGGAGGGCGGTGGCGGCCCATCCGGCGGACGGCGCGCAGGACCCGCGCCCAGGCACGCGAAAGGGGCCAGCGCTCGAGCGCTGGCCCCTGTCGTGGAGGTGTGTGGAGGAGCTAGCCCCTCGTGTTGCGGTCGTCCCACTCCTGGGCGAGCCTGTCCATGAGGCCGGGGGCCTGCTTGGCTGCGGCGGGGCCGTCGCCCGGCCGGCCGCGCCGGACCGCGTCATCGCCCGTCGCGGGCTTGGATGCCGAGAGCGCCCAGAGCGCACCGGCGACCGCGACGCCGAAGCCGGCGACGCCGATGATCGCGATCTTCATGAGCACGCCCACGACGATGAGCACGAGGCCGACGGCGATGCCGAGCACGCCCACGGCGACCTTCGTGTAGTCGACGGTGCGGGGACCGCTCGACGTGTTCACGATGTCTGCCTCGTGCTTGTAGAGATTGCGCTCCATCTCGTCGAGCAGACGCTGCTCGTGCTCGGAGAGGCCCATCTCGCACCCCCTTCGATCGACCGGTGCGGGTGGAAGTCTACGCGGGTCTGCTGTCAATAGCATGTGTCTTGTGTCGGCACAGCAGCGCTTCGCCCAGGCCGTCGAGGGCTCCATGCAGCAGTACCTCGATGCGCGCGAGCGCGCGCTCGTCGAGATCTCGCCGGATGCGGCGTCGCTGCTGCGGCTGGTGCGCGAGATGGTGTCGGGCGGCAAGCGGGTGCGCAGCGCGTTCGTGCTGTGGGGCTGGCACGCCGTCACGGCGTCGCCGCCGGAGGCTGCGCGCACCGCCGGCACGGAGGAGGACCCGGGGTGGGGCGATGCCGTCGGCGTCGCGACCGCGATGGAGCTCTTCCACGCGGCCGCCCTCGTGCACGACGACATCATCGACGCCTCCGACACCCGCAGGGGCAAGCCGGCGATGCATCGCGCGCTGGAGGCCATGCACCGCGACGGCCAGTGGGTGGGCGGGGCCGAGTCGTGGGGCACGAGCGCGGCGATCCTCGCGGGCGACCTGCTGCTCAACTGGGCCGACGACCGCATGCTGCTCGCGTGCCGGGGCGCGGAGCACGGCGATGCGGTGCACGACGCCTACCGCCGCATGCGCGAGGAGGTCACGTTCGGGCAGTACCTCGACGTGCTGGAGGAGGCCGCCTGGATCCGGCAGGCGCCGGAGTCGCTGCTCGATCGCGCGCACACCGTCGCGGTGTACAAGTCGGCGAAGTACTCGGTCGAGGCGCCGCTCACGCTCGGCGCGCTGCTCGCGGGTGCGAGCGTCGCGCAGCTCGGCGCCCTCGCCGGCTACGGCCTGCCCGTCGGCGTCGCGTTCCAGATGCGCGACGACCTGCTCGGCGTCTTCGGCGACCCGGCGGTGACCGGCAAGCCGGCGGGCGACGACCTGCGCGAGGGCAAGCGCACGGTGCTCATCGAGATCGCCCGGCAGCGCCTCGCGCCGGGCGTGCGGACGATGCTCGACGAGCTGCTCGGCGACCGCGAGCTCGACGAGCGGCAGGTCGCGATCCTGCAGGACGCGATCCAGCGCTCCGAGGCGCCGACGCGGCTCGAGGCGCTGATCGACCGCGCGGTCGGCGAGGCGCTCGAGGCGCTGCACGAGGGCGACCTGTCGCGCTCCGCGGTGCTCGAGCTCGAGCGGCTCGCCGACACGGTCGCGAAGCGCGACCGCTAGCACGCTCAGCCGAGCAGCTGCGCCGCCTTCCGCACCGAGGCCTTGCCGCCGGCGCGCATCGCGGCGATCGGCGACATGCCGAGCGAGTCGTCCTCGGCGAGCAGCCAGTCGATGGCCTCGTCCTCGGTGATCCCCTGGTCGAGCAGCACGAGCAGCGTGCCGCGCAGCTCGCTGAGCGGCTCCCCGTCGCGCACGCAGAGCGCCGGCACCTGCAGCGGGCCGTTGCGCCGCGTCGCGGGCAGCCGGTGCTCCTCGATGAGGCGGTGGATGCGCCCGACGGGCTGACCGAGCAGCGTCACGAGGTCGGGCACGGCGAGCCAGGCAGTCTCTTGCGTCACGCATCCATCCTGCCACTGTCGCGTGGGCATTGCGGCGTGGGTCCCCGGCAACCGCTCCGGCGCCGCCTATCCTCTTGCATCGTGCCTGTCGACCCCCGCGATCCCGTCATCGGACGGACGATCGACCGCCGGTACGCGGTCGGCGAGCGCATCGCCCGCGGCGGGATGGCCAGCGTGTACGAGGGGCTCGACCTGCGCCTGGACCGCAAGGTCGCCGTCAAGGTGATGCATCCGCACCTCGGTGACGACGAGCACTTCCGCGAGCGCTTCATCCAGGAGGCGAAGGCCGCCGCGCGGCTCGCGCACCCGAACGTCGTCAACACCTACGACCAGGGCGAGGAGGACGGGCTCGCGTGGCTCGTCATGGAGCTCGTGCCGTCGATCACGCTGCGCGACCTGCTCGTCGACCGCGGCCGGATCACGGCCGAGCAGTCGCTCGACGTGCTCGAGGCGATCCTCGCCGGGCTCGCCGCCGCCCACCGCGCGGGCATCGTGCACCGCGACCTCAAGCCCGAGAACATCCTGCTCGCGCACGACGGCCGCATCAAGATCGGCGACTTCGGATTGGCCCGAGCGGCGACCGCGAACACCGCGACCGGCAAGGCGCTCCTGGGCACGATCGCCTACCTCTCCCCCGAGCTCGTGACCCGGGGCCTCGCCGATGCCCGCAGCGACATCTACGCGGTCGGGATCATGCTCTTCGAGATGCTCACCGGGCAGCAGCCGTTCACGGGCGACGAGCCGATGCAGATCGCCTTCCAGCACGCGAACGAGCAGGTGCCGCTGCCCTCGAGCATCGCCCCCGGGGTGCCCGAAGCGCTCGACTCGCTCGTGCACTGGGCGACGCAGCGGGACCCCAACCTGCGCCCGGCCGACGCGTCCGAGATGCTCGCGGAGCTGCACGCGGTGCGGGACCGCGGCATCGATCGCCCGACGACCGTCATGCCGCACGTCACCGAGGACGACCGGTCGACGACGATCATCGAGCGGCAGCGGCCTCCGCGCGGCCGCCAGCGCGTCGCCGAGCCCCAGGTGGTGGAGGACGCCGGCGACGGCGCCGCGACGACCGCGCTCGCCCGCCGGGTGACGGTGCGCCGGCGGCGCGGGATGCTGTGGCTCGCGGTCGTCGTCGTCGGTGCCCTCGTCGCGGCGGGCATCGGGTGGTGGTTCAACCTCGGCCCGGGCGGCAGCGCGACGGTGCCGGAGGTGACCGGCGAGACCGTGGCCGACACCTCGATGCCCCGCTCGGCGAGCAGGGCGACCGCGGCGTCCTGCGTCTCGC
>JAPSJX010000069.1 GCA_031178105.1 Agrococcus sp.
GGCGACCTCCCCGAGTCCGACATCGACGAGGAGCGGCGCCTGCTCGACCTGCTCGCGTGGGCGCCGATGCGGCTCGCGCACGCGGCACTGCCGGGGATGCTCGAGCGCCGCCGCGGCGGCATCCTCACGGTCGCGAGCATGGCGGCGCTCATGCCGACCGGCACCTACTCCGCGGCGAAGGGGCACGCGGTGAGCCTCTCGCGCTCGATCGCCGCGCGCTACCGGCCCGACGGCATCCGCGCCACCGCGCTGCTGCCCGGCTTCCTCAAGACGGAGTTCCACGATCGGATGGGCGTCGACCGGTCGAGCGTGCCGGAGATCGCGTGGGCGAGCGTCGAGACGACCGCGCGCGAGGGGCTGCGCGGCCTCCGGCGGGGCCGTCCCGTGGTGGTGAGCGACTGGCGGTACCGGCTCGCGCGACCGATCGTGCCGCTCGTGCCGGACCGGCTGCTCGGCGGCTGGAGCATGGCGCGGCTCGACCGGCGCGACGAGCCGTGAACGCGCGCACGCCCGAGCGCATCGCGGTCCTCGGCGCGGGCGTGATGGGCGCGGGCATCGCCCGGGTCCTCGCGCGGGCCGGGCACGAGGTGCGGGTCTACGACGTGGACGGCGCCGCCGCCGCCCGTGCGGCCGACTCGGCCGGCGCCACCGCGCATAACAGCGTCGAGGGGGCGGTCGACGGCGCCTCGATCGTGCTCGAGGCCGCCCCCGAGCGGCTCGACCTCAAGCGGGCGCTCCTCGCGCAGGTCGAGGCCGCGAACACGGACGCGATCATCGCCTCGAACACCTCGTCGATCGCGCCGGATGCGCTCGCGGCCGGCATGCGAGACCCGTCGCGCCTCGTGATCGCGCACTTCTTCAACCCGGCCGACACCGTGCCGCTCGTCGAGGTCGTGCCGGGCCCCGCGACGCCCGCCGCGACGGTCGAGCGGATGACCGCGCTGCTGACGGCGGCAGGCAAGACGGCGGTGCCGCTCGCGCAGCAGGTGGAGGGGTTCATCGCGAACCGGCTGCAGGCGGCGCTCTACCGCGAGGCGATGCACCTCGTCGAGCTCGGCGTCGCGACGCCCGGGCAGGTCGACCTCGCCGTCACGGCCGGCCTCGGCCCGCGCTGGGCGCTCGCCGGGCCGTTCGAGGTGATGGACCTCGGCGGGCTCGACGTGTGGACGAGCGTGGCGGACGGGATCCTGCCGACGCTCGGCGACGCATCCGCCGCCCCGGCCATGCTCCGCGAGCGTGCGGAGCGCGGCGACCTCGGCGCGAAGACTGGGCAGGGGTTCCTGCCGCGCGAGGCGGACGCGCCCGCGCGCTTCGCCGCTCGGCTCGCGGCGCTCCTCGAGGCGCGCGAGCGCCTCGAGCACTGACGATCGGCACCCGGCGAGGGGACATGGCGCTCACAGGCTCGCGTGCGACGGTGACGCCATGACCGAGCCCATTCGCGCCCTCTACTTCAACTGCACGCTGACGCCGTCGCCCGACGAGAGCCACACCGACCTCCTCATCGAGGCGAGCGCCACGATCCTGCGCAAGCAGGGCGTCGAGGTCGACGTGGTGCGCGCCGTCGATCACTCGATCGCGCCGGGGGTGCAGCCGGACATGACCGAGCACGGGGCGATCGAGGACGCCTGGCCGGCGCTCTGGGAGCGCGTCATGGCCGCCGACATCCTCGTGCTCGCGACCCCCATCTGGCTCGGGGACGCGTCGAGCGTCTTCCGCCGCGTCGTCGAGCGCCTCTACGCCATGTCCGCCGAGCTGAACGAGCACGGCCAGTCGATCGTCTACGGCAAGGTCGCCGGCGTGCTCGTCGGCGGCAACGAGGACGGCATGAAGCACGTCGCCCGCGAGGCGCTCTACGCGATGCAGCACATCGGCTACACGATCCCGCCGCAGGCCGACGCCGGCTGGGTGGGGGAGGCCGGTCCCGGCCCGTCGTACGGCGACGAGCTCGACGACGGCTCGCGGGTCGGCGCCGACAACGACTTCACGAAGCGCAACGTCACGATCATGGCGTGGAACCTGCTGCACCTCGCCCGCATGCTGCAGGGCGGCATCCCGGCTGAGGGCAACGATCGCAACGCGTGGGAGCGCGGCGAGCGCTTCGGCTTCCAGAACCCCGAGTACCGCTAGGAGGAACCATGACCGACGTCACGCTCCACATCGAGGACTCCGGCGGCGACGGCCGCCCCGTCGTGCTCATCCACGGCTGGCCGCTCTCGGCCGAGTCGTGGGACGACCAGACGGACGCGCTCGTCGCCGCCGGCTACCGCGTCGTCGCGTACGACCGCCGCGGGTTCGGCCGCAGCGAGCAGCCCGAGACCGGCTACGACTACGACACGCTCGCCGCCGACCTCGACACCGTGCTCACCGGCCTCGACCTCGACGACGTCACGCTCGTCGGGTTCTCGATGGGCGGCGGCGAGGTCGCGCGCTACGTCTCGGCGTACGGCCAGGAGCGCGTGCGCTCGGTCGTCTTCGCCGCGGCGGTGCCGCCGTACCTCCTGCAGTCGGACGACAACCCGGACGGGCCGCTGTCTGAGGAGCTGTACCAGCAGCTGCGCGGCGGCCTGGAGCAGGACCGCGACGCGTTCTTCGACGAGTTCATGACCGCCTTCTTCTCCACCGCGGCGGGGCTGCAGGTGCGCGAGGAGCAGCGCCAGCAGGCGATCGCGCTCGCGCAGCAGTCGTCGCAGACGGCGGCCCTCAGCGCGATGGACGCGTGGGCGACGACCGACTTCCGCGACGATCTGGGCGCGATCTCGGTGCCGACGCTCGTCATCCACGGCGACGGCGACCAGACGGTGCCCTTCGAGGGCTCCGGCCGTCGGACGCACGCCGCGATCGAGGGCAGCGAGCTGCACGTCGTCGAGGGCGCCCCGCACGGCCTGAACGTGAGCCACGCCGCCGAGTTCAACCGGGCGCTGCTCGGCTTCCTCGCGGAGTGACCCCCTCCTGTTGAGGGTTTGCGTCCGAGTTGCCCTGCACTCGGACGCGAACCCTCGACGCGCGCGGCCCCGGCCGCGGCCGCTCGGGGATGCGCTGGCGCCGGCCTGCGGTGCGCGGCAGGATGCCCGCATGGACACCGTCGACTGGCTGCTGCAAGGCGACCCCGCCATCCGCTGGCAGGTGCTACGCGACCTGCTGGACGCGGACCCGAACGAGGTCACGGCCGAGCGAGCGCTGGTGGCGCGCGAGGGCTGGGGCGCGCGCCTGCTCGCCGCCCGCGGCGCCGATGGCCAGTGGGCCGGCGGCGCCCACTTCCCGAAGGCCGAGCCCGCGCTGCCCGGCCAGCCGTGGACATCCACTGCGCACGTGCTCACCGAGCTGCGGCTGCTGGGGGTCGATCCGACGGATGCCGCGGCGCGGGCCGCGATCGCCGACGTGCGGCGGGTGACGCGCTGGGAGTACGACGACGAGCCGTTCTTCGAGGGCGAGGTCGAGCCGTGCATCAACGCGGCGCTCGTCACGAACGCCGTGTACTACGGCGAGGACACGACTTCGGTCGTCGAGCGGCTGCTCGGCGAGCGCATGGAGGACGGCGGCTGGAACTGCGAGCAGGAGCGCGGCAGCGTGCGATCGTCGTTCGACACCACGATCGCCGTGCTCGAGGCGCTCGCGGCGTTCGAGCGCGTGAGCGACGACCCGCGGGTGCCGGAGGCACGAGCGAGCGGTGAGGCGTACCTCCTCGAGCGCGGACTGCTGCGAAGGCGGTCGACCGGGGAGCTCGTGAGCGAGCGGTACCTCGACCTCGCGTTCCCGCCGCGCTGGCACTACGACGCCCTGCGTGCGCTCGAGCACTTCCGTGCCGTCGGCGCCGCGCCCGACGCGCGCACGGCCGAGGCCGTCGAGCTCGTGCGCGCGAAGCGCCGCGAGGACGGCACGTGGCCGCTCGACGCACGGCACGGCGGCGATGCGCTGCTCGACTACGGCGAGGTGGGGGAGCCGAACCGCTGGATCACGCTCGGAGCGTTGCGGGTGCTGCGCTGGGCCGACGGCTGACGTGTCAGGGGAGCGACTCGCACGCTCGACCGTCGTTGTCCCGATCCAGGCGGCCGATGTCGCCGTACTGCGGGTAGTAGTAGTTGAACCACGCCTGTGCCTGTGCTTGGGTCGCGAAGTCGCCGCAGTCGACGTCGGCTGACGGCGCGGGACCCGCGGGAGGCTGCGGCGTGGTGGGCGGCGGCTGCACGGGCTGCGTGGGCGCCGGCGGGGGCGGCGGGCAGCCCTGCAGCTGCAGCGAGCGCTCCGACAGCGACGGCACGCCGCCGAGCCCGATCACCGTCTGGATGCCGCGCTGATCGCGCTCACCCCGCAGCATCGCCGCGATCGCGTCATGGCAGTTCGTGGGCGTCAGGTACAGCGGGACGTCGCGGATGGCCGCGAAGACCGAGCCGCCGAGCGCGTCCGGGAAGTTCTGCCCCGTCGCCAGCACCATGGTGGAGCTGTCCACCCAGGGCGTGAACGCGTCGTGGATGACGCGCGCCGTCTCGTAGCGATCGGATCCGGCGTAGCGCGACACCTCGGACGCGCCCGACCAGGCGATGATCTGCTGGTCGTAGTCGGACACCGAGGCACCGCTGCCCGCGATCCGCACGGGGATGCCCTGGTAGTAGGGCATGGTCTGCTGGCGCCACGCCTCGATGTCGTTCGCCGACGAGCCGTGCCAGTCGAGGATGATGCCGCCGCCGTTCCTGCCCGCGATCGACCCCGCCACGAGCGCATCCGGGAAGTTCCAGCCGGAGACCACCCAGATCTCACTGATGGGCGTGGTCTCGCGGAGCCGGTCGAGCAACGCGAGCGACGTCTGCACCCGGTTCGCACCAGCGATCCGCTCGACCGCGACACCGAGCTCCCGGTACAGCTGCCAGTTGACCGTGTCGGCGATCGCGTTCTGGTCGCCCACCAGGATCACCTTCGACGTCCCCAGCCGACGCAGCTCCGCCATGACGGACGCGGGGACGCTGTCGCGCGTGGTGAGGAGCAGGTGGGCGCCTTCGGCGGCGGCGACCGGCCCGGCTGCGAGCGCGTCCGGGAAGCTGGTGCCCGAGGCGAGGAACACCGTGTCACCTGACCACGGGGACCACTTCGAGATCTCCACCGAGGTCGCGTAGCGGTCGGCGCCGGCGTAGCGCACGGTCGTCGCGGCCTTCGCCTCGGTTGCCGGCGCGGCCAGCGTGAGCGCGGCGCTCGCGAGCAGCGTGGCGGAGAGTGCAGCGATGGTGCTGCGCAGGCGAGAGCGAGTCATGTGGTCCGTCTCCAGGAGGTTCGGTCGTCGACTCACGCTAACCGGGTGGGGGACGGCTCGGACCGGCGCACGACCTCGCATCGCCTCAGGAGTCGCTGTGGACAACTTCCGCGCCCTGCCGGACCGTTCGGCTTCACTGGCTCGCATGCGCCAGGCCGTCGCCGACATCACCGCATCGGTGCGGGCGAGGGTGCGGCGCGACGGTGTGGACCTCGCGCGCTCGGGCGATCTCGCCGAGCGCTACGTGCGCGATGCGGTGCGCTCCTACGCCGAGCGATCGCTCGGCGGGAGCCTGCCGATGCTCGCGGACGAGCAGCAGGCGCAGCGCGACGTGCTGGCGGCGGTCTCGGGCTACGGGCCGCTGCAGCCCTTCCTCGACGACCCCGAGATCGAGGAGCTGTGGATCAACCAGGGCTCGCGCGTCTTCTGCGCGCGTGCCGGCGTGAGCGAGTCGCTGCCGCTGCGGCTCACCGAGGGCGAGGTGCGCGACCTCGTCGAGCGGATGCTGTCGACCACCGGCAGGCGCGTCGACCTCTCCACACCGTTCGTCGATGCATCGCTGCCCGACGGCTCCCGGCTGCACGTCGCATCCGGTGACGTCGCTCGCGGCGCGATGAGCATCAACATCCGCAAGTTCGCGCGCCGCCTGTCGTCGCTCGGGGCGCTCGTCGAGCGGGGCACGCTCAGCCAGCAGGCGGCGCGGTTCCTCCGCGAGTCGGTCGTCGCCGGCTGCAGCATCCTCGTCTCGGGGCCCACGCACGCTGGGAAGACGACGCTGCTGAACGCCCTGCTCGCGGCCGTCCGTCCGGGCGAGCGGGTGGTGACGGTCGAGGAGACCTTCGAGCTCGACCCGCCCGTCGATGACATCGTGGCGCTGCAGTGCAGGCAGCCCTCGCTCGAGGGCACGGGCGAGATCACGCTGCGGCGGCTCGTGAAGGAGAGCCTGCGCATGCGACCGGATCGGCTGGTCGTCGGCGAGGTGCGCGAGGCCGAGGCCCTCGACCTGCTCGTGGCACTCAACTGCGGGGTGAGCGGGATGTGCTCCATCCACGCCAATTCGGCGCGCGACGCCCTCGGCAAGCTCACGACGCTGCCGCTGCTCGCCGGCCGCAACATCGACGCAGCGTTCGTGGTGCCGACCGTCGCGCAGTGCGTCGACCTCGTCGTCCACCTCGCGATCGACGCGCGCGGCAACCGCAGCGTGGTCGAGATCCTCGCGCCGACCGGGTCGGCCACGGGCGGCGTCATCGAGGCGTCGACCCTCTTCGCCGTCCGCGACGGGCTCCTCGAGCCCACCGGCTCGCATCCTGCGCGCACCGCGAAGTTCGCAGCCGTCGGCATCGACCCTGTCACGCTGCTCGCCGGAGGCGCGGCATGACGTGGCTGCTGGGCGCGGCGCTGGGGCTCGGCGCCGTGCTCGCCGTCAGCCCGTGGCTCTGGCCGCGCGCCGAGCGGCGGGTGCATCCGACCCGTCGGCGGGTGCTCGACCGGCTCGCGCATGCGGGGCTCGAGGGGGTGCCGCCGCTGGCGGTCGCCGCCGTGGCGCTGCTCGCCGGCGTGCTGGCGGCGGGTACCGCGCTCGCGCTCGTGCCGGTGGTCGCGGTGGCGGGCGCCGCGTTCGTCGCGGGCGTCGCCGCACCGCCGCTCGCGGTCCGCTGGCGCGCTCGCAGACGTCGGCGGGCCCAGGCGGGCGTCTGGCCGGACGTCGTCGACCACCTCGTGTCGGCGGTGCGCAGCGGCCTGGCCCTGCCGGATGCGGTCGCCCAGCTCGAGCGCGCGGGCCCGGCCGAGACGCGGCCGGCATTCACCGCCTATGCCGCCGACCTCCGGGCGACCGGCAGCTTCGGCTATGCCCTCGACCGGCTGAAGGACCGGCTCGCGGACCCGGTCGGCGACCGCCTCATCGAGACGCTGCGCATGGCGCGCGAGGTCGGCGGCACGGAGGTGACGACGGTGCTGCGGGAGCTCGCCGCCTACCTGCGCGTCGACCTTGCGACCCGGGGCGAGCTCGAGGCGCGACAGACGTGGATCGTGAGCGCCGCGCGGCTCGGCGTCGCCGCGCCGTGGATCGTGCTGCTCATCCTGTCGACACGGCCAGAGGCGGCTCAGGCGTACAACGCCCCGGGTGGCCTGCTGCTCATCGCCGGCGGCGCGGTCGTGACGTGCATCGCGTACCGCGTCATGCTCCGGATCGGCGCACTGCCCACCGAGGCGCGGTGGTTCGCGTGAGCGCGGCCGGCTGGAGCCTCGTCCTCGGCGCGACCCTGGGGCTCGGGCTGTGGATGCTCGTGAGCCTGACGCCGATGCTGCGCCGGCCGCTGCTGCTGCACCGCGTCGCGCCCTACGTGCTCGACGTCTCCGCCGGCGCGCGAGACCTCGTCGCCCGGCGCCGCGTCGACCCCGCACGCGTGCTCGGCGTCGTCGCCTCGCCGGTGGGTGACCGCATCGCGCCCGTCGTGCGCGCGGTGCTCGGCGCACCCGACGGCGTCCGCCGCCGGCTCCGGCAGGCGGCGTCGCTCGAGACGGTGGCGGATGTGCGTGGACGCCAGCTGCAGTGGGCGGCTGTCGGTGGCGTCGTCGGCGCCGGCGTCGGCGTGGTCGGCGCCATCCAGGGCGGTCCACCGGCGCTGGCGGCCTCGCTCGCGGTGCTGGGCGCCGCGGCGGGGACGATCGGCGTCGACCGGCTGCTGCAGCGGCGCGCCGACCGACGGCTCGCCCGGATCTCCAGCGAGCTGCCCTCCATCCTCGAGTTCCTGTCGCTGAGCCTCGCAGCGGGGGAGGGCTTGCAGGATGCGCTGCGCCGCGTCGGCGGGGCGGGCTCGAGCGCGCTCGGGCGCGAGCTCGGCCGGGTCGTCGCCGACGCGGCGGCGGGCGCGAGCCTGTCGGGCGCGCTCGCGACGCTGGCGGACGAGCTCGGGCATCCGGCCGTCACCCGCAGCGTCGAGCAGATGCGCGGCGCGCTCGAGCGAGGCACGCCGCTCGCCGCGACGCTGCAGGCACAGGCGCTCGACGCACGCGAGGCGGCGAAGCGCGACCTGCTCGAGGCAGCCGGTCGCAAGGAGATCTCGATGCTCGTGCCGCGCAACACTTAGATTGGGCGCTACTCGCTCGGGAGGACAGGCGACGAGAAGTCTCGCTTCTCCGAAGGCTTAGGCGCCACAAACTTGAGACCGATGACCGCAGCGATGATGCCCGTGACGAAGAGCACCGTCCACCAAGAAAACTCCTGCGCGCCGGATGCGATGGCCCAGGCGACTGTGAGCGCACCGCCAAGCCCCACCCAGACGGCATACGAGGTCGCGATGGGAATCGCTCGAGCGGCACGCTCGAGCCCGACCATTGATAACACGAGGAAGACGACGAAGACCGCGGTAGGAAGGGGCTGAGTGAAGCCGTCTGAGGCGCCCAGGGCGGTTGCCCAGACCGCCTCGAACACGGCGGAGATGATGAGGATGATCCACGGCATGGCTACTCAACGACCTTCAGGCCGACGACGCACGCGACCAGTAGGGCGAGGAGCGCGACGCGCGCAACTGTCGCGCGCTCGGCTCCCGTAAACATCGCCCACGCGGCGGTCACTA
>JAPSJX010000015.1 GCA_031178105.1 Agrococcus sp.
CCACCATGCCCAAGCCCCGGCTCTACTCCGGGATGCAGCCCTCGTCGGGCTCGCTCCACCTCGGCAACTACATCGGCGCGCTGCAGCAGTGGCGGCGCATGCAGGACGAGGTCGACGCGTTCTTCTCGATCGTCGACCTGCACGCGATCACGGTGCCGCAGGCACCGCAGGTGCTGCGCGAGCAGGTGCGCACGCTCGCGGCGCAGTACATCGCCGGCGGCATCGACCCCGACCGCTCCTGCCTCTACGTGCAGTCGCACGTCGCCGCGCACGCGCAGCTCGCGTGGCTGCTCGGCACCATCACGGGCTTCGGCGAGGCGAGCCGGATGACGCAGTTCAAGGACAAGGCGGCGAAGGGCGGGCAGGATGCGGCGTCCGTCGGCCTCTTCACCTACCCCATCCTCATGGCCGCCGACATCCTGCTGTTCGACGCGGACGTCGTGCCGGTCGGCGACGACCAGAAGCAGCACGTCGAGCTGACGCGCGACCTGGCCGAGCGCTTCAACAAGCGCTTCGGCAAGACCTTCACCGTGCCGAAGCCGGTCATCCTCGCGGGCGGCGCGCGCATCTACGACCTGCAGGCGCCCGAGGCGAAGATGTCGAAGTCGGCCGACAACGACAAGGGCATCGTGTGGCTGCTCGACGATCCCGCGAAGACCGCGAAGAAGATCCGCTCGGCGGTGACCGACACCGAGGGCTCGATCCGCGCCGACCGCGCGCAGAAGCCTGGCGTCACGAACCTGCTCGACATCCTGAGCGCGACGACCGGTCAGCCGGTCGCCGCGCTCGAGGCGGAGTTCGAGGGGCAGGGCTACGGCGTCTTCAAGACGGCCGTCGCCGACGCCGTGGTGGCGGAGCTCGCACCGGTGCGCGAGCGGACGCTCGAGCTGCTCGACGACCCCGCCGAGCTCGACCGGCTGCTCGCCGCCAACGCCGACCGCGCGGCAGCGGTCGCCGACGCGACGCTCCGGCGCGCGCTGGAGGCGATGGGCCTGCGATGAGCGCGCCCCCGGCCGGCCCCTCGCTGCCCGTGCTGGGCGGCTCGGTGCTGCTCACGGCGCTCCGCGAGGAGGACATCGATCGCATCGTCGAGGCGTGCTCGACGCCCGATGCCGAGCGGTTCCTGGACACGCCCTGGCCCTACCGCCGTGCGGACGCCGAGTCGTTCGTCCGGGAGTTCGCGCCGGCGGGCTGGCGGGGCGAGCACGACGAGCGCGTCTGGGCGATCCGCGAGTCGCTGCGCGGGCCGCTCGCCGGCGTGATCGGCCTGCGCGGCGAGCGCGCTGAGGTCGGCTACTGGCTGCACCCCGACGCGCAGGGGCGGGGCCTCATGGCGGATGCGCTCCGCACCCTCGTCGGGCATGCCGAGGGCTGCCTGACGTGGTCGGAGGTGCACTGGCGCTGCTTCGACGGCGACGTCGCCTCGATGCGCGTCGCGAAGGCGGCCGGCTTCTCCTACCTCGGCGCGCGCGAGGCGGAGGCCGAGGCCGACCGCTCTCGCACCCGCGGTCCCCGCCTGGAGCACCACGCGGTGCGCGTCGCCGGCGGCATGCCCCCCGGCGCCCGCCCGTGGCCTCCCCTCGACTGACCCCTCCCCGCCTCCCGCCCGCCGGGTGGTCACGACACGCCGCGACGGATGCGCGGGGCGGTCACGACGCGCCGCGTCGCCCCCTCCCGGGCGGCGTGTCGTGACCACCCCACGCCAGTGAACGGGCGGAGCGGCGGGCGGGAATGGGGTCGGGAGGGGGCGAGTTGTAGGGTGGCAGTGCAACGTGCCCGGGGTCAGTGCAAGTCTGAACCGGCGGTGATAGTCCGCGACCCGTGAGCGCTGCTCGACTGCGAGCAGCACGATCGGCTGAGCTGGTGGAACTCCAGCACCGACGGTGAGAGTCCGGAGGGGAGGCGCACGTGGGGTCGCACGCGACCCCTCGTTCCCCGCGCGCGTCCGGAGAGGAACGACATGGCAGGGAACCCCGTCGCAGAGCGCGACGCGATGGCCCGCGCCCGCGAGCTCGCGCGGCGCGGCCCCCGCGGCGTGAACCCGCAGGTCGGTGCCGTGCTCCTCTCCCCCGACGGACGGATGCTCGGCGAGGGCTGGCACCGCGGCGCCGGCACGCCGCACGCCGAGGTCGACGCGCTGTCGCGGCTGCGCCCGGAGGAGGCGCGCGGCGCGACCGCCGTCGTCACCCTCGAGCCGTGCAACCACACCGGCCGCACGGGACCGTGCGCCGAGGCGCTGCTCGCCGCCGGCATCCGGCGAGTGGTGTACGCGTCCGCCGATCCGGGCGAGGCGTCGAGCGGCGGCGCGGCGCGGCTCGGGTCCGCCGGCGTCGACGTCGACCGGCTCGACGAGGGCGAGGGCGACGCGCTCATCGCCGACTGGCTGTTCGTGCAGCGCACCGGCCGGCCGCGCGTGACGGTGAAGTGGGCGCAGTCGCTCGACGGCCGCGCCGCCGCGGCCGATGGCACGAGCCGCTGGATCACCGGACCGGAGGCGCGTGCCCACGTGCACCGCGAGCGCAGCGCGCACGACGCGATCGCGGTCGGCACCGGCACCGTGCTCGCCGACGATCCGCTGCTCACCGCCCGCCTGGACGACGAGCCCGAGGCGCCGCAGCCCCTTCCCGTCGTCTTCGGCGCCCGCGAGATCCCGGCCGACGCCGCCGTCCGGCAGCACCCGCGCGGCCTCCGCACCGCCGGCCACGACCTCGAGCGCGAGCTCTTCGGCCTCGCCGCCGCCGGGCTCCAGACGCTCTACGTCGAGGGCGGACCGACGCTCGCGAGCGCCTTCCTGCGCGCCGGGCTCGCCGACCGCCTCACCGTCTACCTCGCGCCGACGCTCCTCGGAGGTCCGCGCACCGTGCTCGACGACATCGGCGTCGGCACGATCGACGAGCAGCGACGCCTCACGGTGACGCGGCTCGAGCAGCTCGGCCGCGACCTCCTGGTCGAGGCCACGACAGGGAAAGAGCACTGATGTTCACCGGCATCATCGAAGAGCTCGGCGAGATCGTCTCGTTCGAGCGCAGTGGGGAGGCGTGGCGCCTCACCGTCCGCGGCCCGCTCGCCGTCAGCGACGCATCCCACGGCGACTCCATCGCCGTGAACGGGCTCTGCCTGACCGTCGTCGACCGGACGGCGGATGCCTTCACAGCCGACGTCATGCAGATCTCGGTCGACATGTCGACGCTCGCCGACCGCAGGCCGGGCGACCGCGTCAACCTGGAGCGCGCGGCCGCGGCCGGCGACCGGCTCGGCGGCCACATCGTGCAGGGCCACATCGACGGCACCGCGGAGGTGCTGTCGATCGCGGAGGGCGACGGGCAGCGCACCGTGCGCATCTCGCTCGACCCCGAGCACGCGCACCTCGTGGTGCGCAAGGGGTCGATCGCCGTCGACGGCATCAGCCTGACGGCCTCCGCCGTGAGCGGCCCCGACGAGGCGCAGCAGTGGTTCGAGGTCTCGCTCATCCCCGAGACGCTCGCATCGACGACGCTCGGCTTCCGCGCCGTCGGCGACCGCGTGAACCTCGAGACCGACATCATCGCGCGTCACGTCGAGCGCATGCTCCAGCGGGAGGCCTCATGAGCATCACCACCATCGACGAGGCCATCAAGGCGCTGCGCGAGCGCAAGCCCGTGATCGTCGTCGACGACGAGGGTCGCGAGAACGAGGGCGACCTCATCATGTCCGCGCAGCTCGCGACGGCCGAGCAGGTCGCCTTCATGGTGCGCCACACCTCGGGATACCTGTGCGCGCCGCTCACGGCCGAGCGCGCCGACACCCTCGCGCTGCCGCTCATGGTGCTCGACAACGAGGATGCGCGCCAGACGGCCTACACGATCACCGTCGACGCCGCCGACCGCGACTCGACCGGCATCTCCGCCGATGACCGCGCGCACACCCTGCGCGTGCTCGCCGACCCGGCGTCGACGCCGGCGAGCCTCCGTCGCCCCGGGCACATCGTGCCGCTGCGCGCGGTCGAGGGCGGCGTGCGCGAGCGCAAGGGGCACACCGAGGCCGCTGTCGAGCTCATGACCCTCGCGGGCCTCGAGCCGGTCGCGGTCATCGGCGAGCTCGTCGAGGACTCCGGCGAGATGCGCAGGCTGCCCTCCCTCATCGCCTTCGGCGAGGAGCACGACCTGCCGGTCATCACGATCGAGGACCTCGTCGAGCACCTCGACGCCGGGGGGCTGCCGACCGCCTGCGGCGGCGCCGACGAGGAGTCGGCGCGGGTCTCCTTCGAGGTCGAGACGCACGTGCCGACGCGCTTCGGCACGTTCCGCGTCGCCGCCTACCGCGACCGCCAGACCGGCGCCGACCACGTGGCGATCATCGCCGGCGACTCGCTCGCCGACGGTGCGCTCGTGCGCGTGCACTCGGAGTGCCTCACGGGTGAGGCGCTCCACTCGCTCAAGTGCGAGTGCGGTCCGCAGCTCGACGCGTCGCTCGCGCAGGTCCAGGAAGCCGGTGGCGGCATGGTCGTGTACCTCCGCGGCCACGAGGGCCGCGGCATCGGCCTCATCAACAAGCTGCGCGCCTACCGGCTGCAGGAGGACGGGCTCGACACGCTCGACGCGAACCTCGCGCTCGGGCTGCCGGCCGACGCCCGCGAGTACGGCGCGGCCGCCGACATCATCCGCCAGCAGGGTGTGCAGTCGATCCGGCTGCTGTCGAACAACCCGTTCAAGCAGCAGCAGCTCGAGCAGCACGGCATCGCCGTCACGGAGCTCGTGCCGCTGCTGGTCGGCGTCGGCGAGCACAACGAGGAGTACCTGCAGGCGAAGCGCGACCGGATGGGCCACCAGCTCCCGGCCGTGATGGACACCCGCGACGAACAGGGAGATGACTGAGATGGCTGGAGCAGGATCGCCCACGACGGGCGGGCTGGACGCGAGCGGGCTGCGGATCGCGGTCGTGCACGGACGCTGGCACGAGCAGATCGCCGCCGGACTGCTCGAGGGCGCGCGCCGCGCGCTCGCCGAGATGGGCGCCGAGGTGCTCGAGCTGCCGGTGCCGGGCTCGTTCGAGCTGCCGGTGGTGGCGCAGGCTGCGCTCGAGGCGGGCGCAGACGGGGCGGTGGCGCTCGGCGTCATCATCCGTGGCGGCACCCCGCACTTCGAGTACGTCTCGCAGGCGGCGACGATGGGTCTCACGGAGGTGGCGGTGCGCACCGGGAAGCCGGTCGGCTTCGGCGTGCTCACCCTGGACGACGAGCAGCAGGGCATCGACCGGGCCGGCCTGCCCGGCTCGAAGGAGGACAAGGGCCGCGAGGCCGCGGAGGCGGTCGTCGAGGCCGCGCTCGCCCTGCGGTCGCTCCGCTCGCTCGAGGGGTAGCCGGCGACGCGCGCGCTGCGCGCGTGCGCGTCCGGCCGGTCGCTAGGCTGGACTGCCGCCGATCGGGACCGATGTCGCTCCCCGGGCGGCCGGAGCGCCACGAGCGCGCCGAGCGCCCGGGCCACACACCGGCGACGGGTGCGCGCAGACCTTCCATCCCCGGAGCATCCTCATGTCCACGCCCACCACCGCAGCCAAGCCCACGGGCAAGGCCAACACGCCGCGCCGCGTCATCCTGGCGAGCCTCATCGGCACGTCGATCGAGTTCTACGACTTCTACGCGTACGCGACCGCGGCAGTGCTCGTCTTCCCTGCGCTGTTCTTCCCCGCCGACGACCCCACCGCGCAGCTGCTGTCGTCGTTCGCCGTCTTCGGCGTCGCGTTCATCGCCCGCCCCATCGGCTCGATCCTGTTCGGGCACTTCGGCGACCGCGTCGGCCGCAAGGCGACCCTGGTGGCGTCGCTCCTGACCATGGGCGTCGCGACGGTCCTCATCGGACTCCTCCCGACGGCGCTCACGCCCGGCTGGGAGATCGCGGCGCCGGCGCTGCTCGCGCTGCTGCGCTTCTGCCAGGGCCTCGGGCTCGGCGGCGAGTGGTCGGGTGCCGCGCTGCTCGCGACCGAGAACGCCCCCGCCGGCAAGCGCGCCGTCTGGGGCACGTTCCCGCAGCTCGGCGCCCCGATCGGCTTCATCCTCGCGAACGTCACCTTCATCGTCATCAGCTACACGATGTCGGCCGAGGCGTTCCAGGAGTGGGGCTGGCGCGTGCCGTTCCTCGCCTCCGCGGTGCTGCTCCTCGTCGGTCTGTGGGTGCGCCTGTCGCTGCTCGAGACGCCCGCGTTCACGCGCGTCGTCGAGCGCAACGAGGTCGTGAAGCTGCCCCTCGCGCGCGTGTTCCGCCGCAACGGGGTGCAGCTGCTGCAGGGCACGTTCATCATGCTCGCGACGTACGTGCTCTTCTACCTGATGACCGCGTTCACGCTCACCTACGGCACCGCCCCGAGCGACGCGCCGGTGCCGGGGCTCGGCTACGCGCGCATCGACTTCCTCTGGATGCTCATCGCGGGCGTCGTCTTCTTCGGCGTGTTCACGCTCGTCGCCGGGCCGCTCGCGGAGCGCTTCGGTCGCCGGAAGATGCTCGCTGTGGTGACGGTCGGCATCGTCGCGTTCGGCCTCCTCTGGGTGCCGCTGTTCTCGTCGGGCTTCGTCGGCACGATGGCCATGCTCGTGCTGGGCTTCTCGCTCATGGGGCTCACGTTCGGCCCGATGGCGGCGTTCCTGCCCGAGCTCTTCCCCAGCAACGTCCGCTACACCGGCTCGGCCATCGCGTACAACTTCTCGTCGATCCTCGGCGCGGCGCTCGCGCCCTTCATCGCCGTGGCGCTCTGGCGCGCGGCCGGCGGCTCGACGCTGCTCGTGGGCCTGTACCTCGCCGCTGCGGGCGCGATCACGTTCGTCGCGCTCATGCTCACGAAGGAGACCCGCGACCGGGAGTACGTCGAGAACAGCTCCGTCGTGATCGCGGCCGAGGAGCCGTGATCGACCCTCGCTGACCGACGTCGGGGCCGCGCCGCTGGGCGCGGCCCCGCTGTCGTCTCAGCCGCCGGACGCCGCGAGCGCCCGCACCGCCGTGATCGTCGCGACGCCGGCGGCGAGCCGCTCCATGTCGGTGCCGGGCGCCGCCGCCGCGCTGTGCTCCCGGATCGACAGGCGCACCTCGTCGCCGTCGAGCTCGGTCATCGTCGTCTGCACGATGCCGAAGGGCGCGAGCGGCGCGGTCGTCAGCGCGACCGCCTCGGGGTCGGCGACGTCCGGCACGTTGAGGTTGTGCACCGCTCCCGCAGGTGCCTGGAGCAGACCCGGGAGCGCTCGGGCCGCGAGCGCCGCGGCCGTCTCCCAGTGCTCGTCGCCGCCCTCGCGCAGGCCCACGTCGAGCGAGACGGCGAGCGCTCGCACGCCGCCCTGCCCGGCCGTGAGCGCCGCGCCGACGGTGCCCGAGTGCAGGATGGCGCTGCCGACGTTCGCGCCGCGGTTGATGCCGCTCAGGATCACGTCGGGCACCGGGCCGAAGGAGCCGTGCAGCGCGAGCAGCACGATGAGCGCCGGTGCCGCGTGCACCGCGTACGCCTCCCCCTCGTGCCCAGCGACCGCGCGCCGCTCCGAGCGCACCGTGCCCCTGCCGCCCGATGCCGTGACGGCCGTGCCCTGGGTGGCGATGATGGATGCGCTCGCCCCCGAGTGCTCGTGGGCCGGCGCGGCGATCACCACCTCGAGCCCTGCCTCGGTCGCCGCGCGCGCGAGCGCGGCGAGCCCCGGCGAATCGATCCCGTCGTCGTTCGTGATGAGTGCGCGCATCAGTCGTCCCCCTCGATGTCGTCCAGCTGCACCTGCTCCGCGATGGCGCGGATCGCCTCGGCGTCTCCGGTGCCGAGCCCGCGACGCGTGGCGTTGACCGCGCCTGCCGCCGCGCCCATGCGGATCGCCGCGTCGTGCGCGCCGCCGCCGGCGAGCACCGACGCGACGCCCGCCGCGTACGAGTCGCCGGCTCCACGCGTGTCGACGGGCTCGAGCTGCGGCGCCGACACGCGCCACGCGCCCCCGTCGCCGACCACGACGGAGCCGGCGTCGGCGCGCGTCACCGCGACGAGCGCGATGCCGGAGTCGTGCAGCTCGCGCGCGGCTGCCACGAGCTGCGCCTCGTCGTCGCCGTCGTCGACCCGGCCGTCGTCGACGAGCTCCTCGTGGCTGACCTTGAGCACGTCGACGCCGCCCTCGAGCGCCGCCGCGAGCCGCGGTCCGGCGAGGTCGACGAGCACGGGCGTGCCGAGCGCCCGCACGTCGCTCGCGAGGCGCCGGTAGACGTCGTGCTCGAGCACGTCGTCGCCGTCCGGGCCGGACAGGATCACGAGGTCGGCGCGAGCCGCCTCCCGCAGGGTCGCGGAGTAGAGGTCGTCGAGCGCGTGCCGCTCGAGGCGCTCGCCGTCCTCCTCGACGACCGCGACCCGCTCGCCGCCTCGGCGGTCGTGCACGTAGGCGGGGCTGATGCCCTCCCGCTCGATCGCGACGACCTCGAAGCCCTCCGCGTCGAGCAGGTGCCGGACGACGCCACCGACCTCGCCCGTCACCGAGCAGGTGACCACGGTGTCGACGCCGAGCGCGGTCAGCATCCGCGCCTGCCAGACGCCCTGACCGCCGACGTGGAGGTGGACGTCCGCCTCTCCGTGGAGGTCCTCGATCGTGACGGTGAGCGTCGGGGCGGGGGCGAAGATCAGCACGCGTGCCATGCCCGCAAGCCTAGGGATCGCGCCTGGGCGCGACCGGGACGGCCGCCGTCAGCGCAGGAAGAGCGCCTTCAGCCGCGCCGTCGTGAACCACAGCCCGACGACGATCATGACCGCGAAGTAGAGGAGGTGCAGCAGGATCGACGGCTGGATCAGCCCGGTCGTCAGCTGCCGGACCATGTCGACGCCGTGCCAGAGCGGCATGGCCTGGATGACCCACTGCACGCCCTGCGGGTAGACCTCGATCGGGAAGAACGTCGCGGAGAGCAGGAACATCGGCATCATCACGAAGTAGACGTAGTCGAGGTGCTGGAACGTCTTCATGTAGCTCGTCACCGCCATGCCGAACGATGCGAAGCCGAACGCGATGACGAGGGCGGCGGGGATCGCCAGGACCGCCGTCCACGACAGGTTGAGACCCATGAGGCTCGTGACGACCATGAAGCCGCACGCGTAGAGCAGCCCGCGGAACAGCGCGAGCAGGATCTCGCCGAGCGCCACGTCGAGCGGGCCGAGCGATGTCGAGAGCATCTGCTGGTAGAGCTTCGCGAAGTTCATCTTGAAGAAGACGTTCATCGTGGAGTCGTACACCGCGCCGTTCATCGCGCTCACGGCCATGAGGGCCGGCGCGATGTAGGCGGCGTAGGGCACGTCGACGCCGTAGAACTCGACGGTGCCGATGAGCGCGCCGAGACCGATCCCCATCGACAGCAGGTAGAAGACGGGCTCGAAGAACCCGGTGACGACGATGAGCCAGTTGTTGCGGGCGATGACCCGCAGGCCGCGCGCGACGACCGACCGGGTGTTGCCGGCGTAGAGGCCGCGCAGAGGACCGCGGATCGTGGGCGCAGGCGCCTCGAGCAGCTGCTCCGTCACTTGTCGAGCCTCCGACGGAAGGTGCGGATGGAGAGCGCGCACGTGACCGCCCCGAGCAGCACGAGGTAGCCGACGTGCACGAGCAGCATCGCGGCGGGCAGCGGCGCCCCGTAGAGCGCGGCACGGCCGAGCTCGGCGGCGTGCCAGAGCGGTGAGATCCAGCCGACCCACTGCAGGGACCACGGGAGCGTCTCGAGCGGGAAGTAGGTGCCGGAGAAGAGCGTGAGCGGCACGACGACGAAGCGCTCGATGAAGGAGAGCTGGCCTCGGTCCTCGGTCTGGGTCGCGACCCACGACATGACGGCGAAGCCGACGGCCGCCGCCATCAGCAGGCCGATCGGCAGCAGGAGCACGGCACCGAGCGGGTCACCGATGCGGAACAGGATCATGACGAGCACGAAGGCGACGAGCGACACGAGCACGCGCACGAGCACCGCCACCTGGAAGCCCAGCACGATGTGCGCGGGACCGATGGGCGTGCCGTTCATGGCGAAGAACATGGGGAACCACTTGAAGCCGCCGAAGACGCCGTAGGTGTTCTCCTGCGACGACGTCTGCATGGCGCCCGCCATCGCGAGCGCGGGCGCGAGGAAGACGAGGTACGGCACGCCGTCGACGCCCTGCGAACCCTGGTTGGCATCGACGAGCAGGCCCAGCCCCACGCCCAGCCCGATGAGGAAGAGGAACGGCGAACCCAGTCCGATGATCACCGCCGAAGCGACGTACGACCGCATCGCGCGGATGCGGTGCTCGGCGACGAACCACCATCCCCATGCGCGCGACGACCGGGCGACGGCGGCGTGGTCGACCTGGCCGGCGGCCGCGAGGCCGCCATCGACGACGGTGCCGCTCATTCGATCAGCGACCTTCCGGTGAGGCGCAGGAAGACGTCCTCGAGGCTCGATCGCCGCACGAGGCTCGTGATCGGCTGGAGGCCCCGCTCGTGCACGGCCGCCATCGCGGCTTCGCCGTCGTCGTCGTAGACGAGCACGCGGTCGGGCAGCACCTCGATGCGCGATCCGATGCCTTCGATCCGCTCTGCCGCCTCGGCGTTCCGGCTCGAGCCGAAGCGCACCTCGAGCACCTCGCGCGTCGAGTACTGCCGGATGAGCGCCGAGGGGCTGCCTTCGGCGACGATGGCGCCCTTGTCGACGACGACCAACCGGTCGCACAGTTGCTCGGCCTCGTCCATGTAGTGCGTGGTGAGCACGAGCGTCGTGCCCTCCTCCTTGAGCCGGAACAGCCGATCCCACAGCACGTGCCGCGCCTGCGGGTCGAGCCCGGTCGTCGGCTCGTCGAGCAGCATCGCCTTCGGGCTGTTGATGAGGCCGCGCGCGATCGTCAGCCGTCGCTTCATGCCGCCGGAGAGGCCGTCGACGCGAGCCTTGCGCTTCTCGGTGAGCTGGGCGAAGTCGAGCAGCTCCTCGGCGCGGCGCTTCACGTACGGCAGCGGGAGGCCGAAGTAGCGGCCGTAGACCACGAGGTTGTCGATGACGCGCAGCTCCTCGTCGAGCTGGTCGGCCTGCGGCACGATGCCGAGCTGCGCTCGGATCTCCGGGCCGTGGCTCTCGGGGTCGAAGCCGAGCACCTGCAGGTCGCCCGACGTCCGCGTCGAGGTGGCGGCGATCATCCGCATGGTGGTCGACTTGCCTGCACCATTGGGGCCGAGGAAGCCGAAGGCCTCCCCCGGCTCGATCGCGAAGTCGATGCCATCGACGGCCGTGAAGTCGCCGTACTGCTTGCGCAGGCCCCTGGCCTCGATCACTGGTGCTGGCACGAGACCCAACGCTAGACCGTGGCGCCCACGAGCGGCATCGCGGGATGTGTCAACGCGGGTTGACGGATCCACCGCCGTCAACCATCGTTGACACATGGACCGCATCACCGCATCGTCGGAGCAGCCGCCGGGCGTGCTCGAGCGGCTCTCCGACGCCGCCGCCGCGCGGCGCGAGATCGAGCGCGAGGAGTCGGCGCTCGTGCGACGCGCAAGAATGGAGGGGTTCCCCTGGCAGGCCATCGCCGATGCGCTCGGCGTCACGCGCCAGGCGGTGCACAAGAAGCACGGCAAGCGGTAGACGGCCCAGCGCGACGGGCCAGAGCGGCAGACGGGCCAGAGCGGCAGATGGGACAGCGCGGCAGATGAGCGAGCGACGAGGCATGTTCGGCCGGCGGCGGCGCGACGACGACGGGCCGCGAGCATCGGTGCGCGAGCTCTTGCCGTACCTCTTCCCGAAGAAGGGGCTCCTCGTCGGGGCGATCGTGCTCTCGGTGCTCGGCGCGGGGTTCGCGCTCGCGCAGCCGGCGCTCGCGCAGGAGCTGATCGCTCGCGTCGAGCAGTCGCGGCCGCTCGAGGGGCTGCCCGTGGTGCTGCTCGTCATCGTGGTCGTCGGCGCGCTGCTCGACGGCTTCCAGCACTTCCTGCTGCAGGTGCTCGGCGAGCACGTGGTGCTGCGGACGCGACGCACGCTCGTCGAGCGGATGCTGCGGCTGCCGATCGCCGAGTTCGACGCCCGGCGCATCGGCGACCTCGTGAGCCGGGTGGGCAGCGACACGACGCTGCTGCGGGCCGTGCTCACGCAGGGTCTCGTCGAGTCGGTCGGCGGCCTGCTCACGCTCGTCGGCGCCGTCATCGCGATGCTCGTCATCGACCCGCTGCTGCTCGGCCTCACCGTGCTCGTGCTGGCCGTCGCGATCGCGGCGATGCTCGCCGTCATGCCCCTGCTGACGCGCGCGTCCGGCAGGGCGCAGGAGCAGGTGGGGCACCTGACCAGCGCGCTCGAGCGCGCCATCAGCGCCGTGCGCACCGTGCGCGCCGCCGGCGCGACCGAGCGCGAGGCAGCGGCGATCGTCGAGCGCGCGAGCGGCGCGTTCGACGCCGGCGTGCGGGTCGCCCGCATCTCCGCGCTCGTCGTGCCGATCTTCGGCGTCGCGATGCAGCTCGCGTTCCTCGTCGTGCTCGGCGTCGGCGGCCTGCGCGTCGCCACGGGCGAGATCGGCATCGCCCAGCTCGTCGGCTTCCTGCTGTTCCTCTTCCTCATGATCATGCCGCTCGGCCAGCTGGCCGGCGCGATCTCGGCAGTGAGCGTCGCGCTGGGCGCGCTCGGCCGCATCCAGGAGATCGTCCGCCTGCCGAGCGAGACGGATGCGGACGCCGATGCGCCGCTCGAACCGCGCGCCGGCGCGCCGATGGTCGCGTTCGAGGACGTCTCGTTCGCGTATCCCTCGACCGACGAGCCGCGCGTCGTGCTCGACCACGTGTCGTTCTCGGTGCCCGCGGGCACGCGCACGGCGCTCGTCGGGCCCTCGGGCGCCGGGAAGTCGACGACGTTCGCGCTCATCGAGCGCTTCTACGACGTCAGCGAGGGCAGGTTGCGGATCGGCGGCGCGGACGTGCGCGACGTCGATCGCGACTCGCTGCGCGCCCGCATCGGCTACGTCGAGCAGGATGCGCCCGTGCTCGCCGGGTCGCTGCGCGACAACCTGCGCCTCGGTGCGCCCGATGCGACCGACGCGCAGCTGCTCGACGCGCTCGAGGCGGTCAACCTCGGCGACCTCGTGCGCCGGGCGAGCGCCGGGCTCGACGCCGAGGTCGGCGAGGGCGGCGTGCTGCTGTCGGGCGGCGAGCGGCAGCGGCTCGCCATCGCCCGGGCGCTGCTCGCGTCGACGCCGATCCTGCTGCTCGACGAGTCGACCGCCAACCTGGACGCCCGCAACGAGGCGTCGCTCAAGGCCGCGCTCGACGTCGCGAGCGAGGGTCGCACGACGCTCGTGATCGCGCACCGGCTCGCGACGGTCGTGGACGCCGATCAGATCGTCGTGCTCGACGGCGGCCGGGTGCTCGCGCGCGGCACCCACGAGGAGCTGCTCGACGCGTCCCCGCTGTACCGCGAGCTCGCCGCGCACCAGCTGCTGGCGCCCGCCGCCTGAGGGGTACCCACTGGTGATGCGTGCCCAACGCCGTAGCGGCCGGCGGCAGGCGATCGCTCAGACGAGGACGGTCACCGCACTGAGCGCCGCAAGCAGCAGGCTCGCGAGTGTTCCCACGAGGAATTCCTCCGCTTTAGCCCCGCGGTCCTGGTCCGCGGAGATCTCCGGGAAGCGCACGACACCCTTCACTGCGACGAGGCTCGCGATGAGGATCGGCATGGACGCCAGGAAGGCCGCGAACACCAGGAGGCGCTCAAGGGGTCCTACGAAGCGGCCGCCGAGGAATCCGGAAGCGGCGATCGAGTCCTTCGGCTTGCGGATCTCGGCGACCTCGGTATTCCGGATGCTCAGTTTCCAGGACGGCTCATGAGGCGTCTCGACAGGGACGCCCGATGTCTCTTCGTCGGTGTGAGCGGCGTTGACGATGACCGTCACCAGGGCGTTGCAAGCAGGGCCGAGGAACAGCAAGGCGCTGATCGCTGCCGCGAGGGCTCCATATTCCACGCCGAGCGTCGCTGCCGCTCGAGCGAGCGCCTGCCCGACCACGCCCACCGGAGAAGGGTGCGCGTCTTGAAGAAGAACAGCCGCAACGATGCTGACCACCGCGATCGCTACGCCGATCAGTCTCGTGCGACGCGTGCGGCGAAACAGCAGGAGCGTGCTGATGACGGCAGTCGACGTCGCGATCGAGGTGTCGAGGCCACTCACTCCAACACCCCAGTGCAGAAGACTGGCCGACGCGAGCAGGCACACCGAGGCGAAGATCCAGCCGCCCACGCCGGAAGGCCGCGGTAGGTCAGGAGCGTGTGGCTCCTCGAGCGAGCGGCCGCCACGGCGCGGGCTGACCAGAGCGAATGCCGTCCACACGGTGCCCAGCATGAGCATGATGGCGGAGGCGATCATGATGTCGCTTCCTTCAGGGTCTGGACCATCTCCACCAACGCGGCGGCGCCGGAGCGATTCCAGCTCTGAGAGACCGCGGGTTGCGATATTCCTTCTTCCTGTGCTGTGCGACTCTGCGGTATGTTTCGCAGCCCGGCCAACGCGATGGTCCTGTCACGTTCTCGCATGCGCCCGAAGATGTGGTCGCGAAGCAGCAGGAGTGATTGGATCGTAGGATCCACTCCTCCCGAAGGACCCACGATCCCAGTTCGGCTGTAGCTCCGACCTGCTTTCTCCGCGCGCCGGATGCGGTCAATGGCGTCGCGGGCATGCCACCAAGCCGACCCATCCCTGATTCTTGATGGTCCGTCGGACTCGATGACGTCGTCGATGCCGACGCCAAGACCGAAGCGGAGCTCGATGCCTTGAGGCAGGAGCAGCGGCACCACCGTGGTGGCGATGACCGCCTGCGAGATGGTGTCGTACACGGTCTGGAACTCGTCGCCTACGGTGGCATACGCTGGCACCGCGGGTCGAGCATGCTCGGTGGCGCCCTGGAAAGCCGTCAGGATCTGGGCTTGCGCCTGGCTTCGGTCGTCAAGACGTCGGGATCCGACGATGTCCGCGATCAGGGCCACGACGTCGCTCTGCATGATGATAAGTGTACAGCTAATACTGGCGATATATAAGTGTCCGTCTTATAGTCGCCGTCTATGCGCTGCAGGCTTATCAGCCTTCCAGAAGAGGTCGACGGACGGGCCGTCGGCGACCGTGCCTTCGGCTCGGCGCGCACGCGCGCGCTGCAGAGCTCGCGGCGGAGAACGGAGGACGCAGATGACGGTCGAAGCCTGGCTGGGCACACCGCTGCCCGTGGTGGCGGCACCGATGGCGGGCGGGCCGAGCTCCGTCGCCCTCACGACGGCGACCGCGCGAGCGGGCGGCTTCCCCTTCGTCGCCGCCGGCTACAAGGCGCCCGAGGTGATGGCGCACGAGATCGACCAGGTGCGCGCGCTCGGCGTGCCCTTCGGCGTCAACCTCTTCGTGCCCGGCGCCGCTGCGCTCGACCTGCCGTCGTTCCGCGTCTACGCCGCGTCGCTGCAACCCGAGGCCGCGGTCTACGACGTGCAGCTCGATCCCGAACCGGTCATCGATGACGACCACTGGACCGCCAAGCTCGCACACCTCGTCGCGCATCCCGTCCCCGTGGTCTCCCTGACGTTCGGGCTGCCGTCGCCTCGAGACATCGAGGCGCTGCAGCGTCGTGGGACGCGCGTGCTCGCGAGCGTCACGACGCCGGAGGAGGCAGTGGCGGCGCGCGCCGCAGGGGTCGACGGGCTGGTCGCGCAGGGCACCGACGCAGGCGGGCACTCCGCGACCCACGATCCGGCTCGCACGCTCGTGCCGGTGACGACGCTCGGACTGCTCCGGGCCGTGCGCGCGGTCGTGGACATGCCGGTGATCGCGGCAGGCGGCGTGGACGGGCCGGATGCCGCAGGCGCCCTCCTCGACGCCGGAGCAGCAGCCGTCGCGGTCGGCACGCTGCTGCTCCGCACCGACGAGGCGGGGACCTCACCGACGCATCGGGCGGCGCTGGCCGACCCGCGCTTCGACGAGACGGTCATCACGCGCGCCTTCACGGGCCGCCCCGCGCGAGCGCTCCTGAACGGGTTCATCGAGCGCCACGACGGCGCCGCCCCGGTTGCCTACCCGGCGGTGCACCACCTGACGCGCGCGCTCAGACAGGCAGCGAGCGGCGCCGGCGACGCCGACCGACTCCACCTGTGGGCGGGCACGGGCTTCCGCAACGCCCCGACCGGGCCGGCCGCAGACGTCGTCCGGTGGCTGGCGGGAGTCGGCTGAGCGCGCACGGACACCATCGTCGCCCGCCCGGCAGCCGGACGGGCGACGATGGACAGCGCGGCCGCTACCGAGTGAAGCGGACCGACTCCGCCGCCGACTCGTTCACGGTGAGGGTGAACACGTCCGGCCGGGAGTAGTGCCCGACGGCGTCGAAGTCGAGGTGCGACCGCACCTTCGCGTCCTGATCGATCTCCGCGTAGAGGATGGTCTCCTCGTCGAAGACCGGGCCCGCCAGCACGCGACCGGCAGGATCGATGATCACGCTGCCGCCTCGCATGAGGATGTCGCCGCCCGGCACCTCGTACTCGACCGGGTGGTCGGCCGGGAAGGCGTCGCGCGTGATGACCTGGCAGCTCGAGAGCACGAAGGTGCGCCCCTCGATCGCGATGTGCTGCATGGTCGACTGCCACGAGGGCCGGTCGTCCGCCGTCGGTGCGCAGTAGATCTGAACGCCCTTGGCGTACATCGCCTGGCGCAGCAGCGGCATGTAGTTCTCCCAGCAGATGACGGTGCCGACGCGACCCCCGGCTGTGTCCATCGTGTCGAGGGTGGAGCCGTCACCGAAGCCCCAGACCAGGCGCTCCGTCGCGGTCGGCATGAGCTTGCGGTGCTTGCCGACCACACCTCTGCCAGGGGCGATCATGAGCGCCGTGCAGTAGAGCGTGTTGCCCAGCCGCTCGATGATCCCCATGACGAGGTGCACGCCGTGCTCGGCCGATGCGCGCTCGAGCCGCGCCACCTCGGGCCCGTCGAGCGCGACGGCGCCGCGCACGTACCGCTCGTACTCCGCGCGTCCGCTGTCGGTACGAGTGCCGATCGCGGTCCCGAACGACGTCCCTTTGGGATAGCCGCCGATGAACGCCTCTGGGAAGACCGCGAGCTCCGTGTCGTTCGCAGCCACCTCGGCGATCAGCTCCTCGGCCCGGCTGGTGGCGGCGTCGGCGTCGAACGGGACGGATGCGGCCTGGACCACAGCGACCTTGAACACGGCGCTCCTCCTCCGCTCGCTCGCCTCAGCCACGCGAGATGTCGCGACCCTTGGTCTCCGGCAGCAGGGGCCACAGCACCGCGAGGGCGACGATGCCGACCGCGATGACGTAGAACGCCGGGGACACGAGAAGACCGGTGCCAGCCACGAGGGCGGCCGCGATCAGGGGGCCGGGGCCCGCGAGCAGCGCGTACGCGATGTTGTAGCCGATCGCAGACCCCGTGGCACGCAGCGAGGCGGGGAAGACCTCGACGAGCAGGACGTTGTTCGTCACGGCGGTCGCGGCGACGAACAGCGCGAAGGGCACGAGACCGACGATCACGAAGAAGGGGTTGCCGGTGTTCATGAGCAGGAACGCGGGGACCGACCACAGGATGAGCCCGATGATGCCGAAGTGGTTCACCGGCTTGCGGCCCCACCGGTCGGCCGCCATGCCCATGAGCGGGTTGAACCCGACGTAGATGACCATGACAACCGCCGTCGCCCACAGCGCGTCGAAGCGCTGCATGCCGACCGCACCGGTGAGGTGGTTGTTGGCGTACGTGACGAGGTAGTAGAGCGAGACGCCGAAGATCCCCGCGAAGGCGAGCGTCATGACGAAGGCCTTGGCCTTGTCTCCGGCGCTCGTGTGCTCGATCTCGTTCGCCTTGCGCTTGCGCTCGACCTCCTCGTAGACGGGGGTGTCCTCGAGCTTGCGGCGGATGTAGACGGCGACGACCGCCATCGCGAACGACGCGACGAAGGGCAGGCGCCAGCCCCAGCCGGCGAGGGCGTCCTGGTCCATGCTGGCCGTCAGCACGACCGCGGTGAGCGTGCCGACCAGGAAGGCGAGGCCCGCCGTCGCGGTGATGAGGCTCGCGTAGAGCCCCCGCTTGTGCTCGGGCGCGCTCTCACCGATGTAGGCGGCCGCGCTGGTCCACTCGCCGCCGACCATCATGCCCTGCAGCAGGCGCAGGACGACCACGATGATGGGCGCCGCGATCCCGATGGCCGCGTACGACGGCACGAGGCCGATGAGCGCCGTGATGATGCCCATGCCCATCACGGTGATGATGAGCACCGCACGGCGACCGAGTCGATCACCCATCGGACCGAGGATCAGTGCACCGATGGGCCGGGACAGGAAGCCGACCGCGAAGACCGCGAGGGCGGAGAGCATCTCAGCCGTGGCATCGCCCGACGGGAAGAACTGCGCGCCGATGATCGCGGCGAAGTAGCCGTAGATGGCGAAGTCGAACCACTCCATGAAGTTGCCGATGCCGACCGCGAGCATGCGCTTGCGGCGGTCGTCCTTCGTGAGCTGGCGAGGGTGGTGCTGGCCGACGTTCGCGTCGGTAGGTGCTGGCTGCATGTGATCTCCCTTGTCCACTGCTCAGGCGCATCGTCAGACTACGGTCATACCGTAATACCGTCCTCCCTCATCGATGATTATCATGAGCGCTATGAACATGGTCGATCTGCGGCGCGTCGATCTCAACCTGCTCGTGGTGTTCCAGGTCCTCTGCCAGGAGCGGCACGTCACTCGCGCGGCGACGAAGCTCAACCTCAGCCAGAGCGCGGTGAGCGCAGCGCTCGCCCGACTGCGCACGCTCTTCGACGACCCGCTCTTCGTGCGGACGCGCGCCGGCATGACGCCCACGCCGAAGGCGCTCGCGATCTCGGCTCGGGTGGCCCCGACGCTCTCGTCGATCGTCGACCTCATCTTCGACGACGTGGCCTTCGATCCGCAGCGCACGACGCGGACGTTCCACCTGGGGATGTCGGACGACCTCGAGCTGGCCTTCGCGCCGTGGCTCATGGCGCAGAAGATCGCCGAGGGGTGGACCATCGACTTCGCCATCCACCAGACGAACAGCACGCTCTGGCGGGACACGCTCGCCGATCCGCGCATCGACCTGGTGGCGTGCAGCACGCAGCCGCAGCAGCAGGGGGCCAGCCACCAGTCCGAGCCGTTGCTCTCCGGCCGCTACCTCTGCGTGTTCGATCCTCGGATGCTCGAGTGCTCGCAGCCGATCACGAGGCAGGAGTATCTGGATGCCCACCACGTGCGGGTGTCCTTCGACCTCCAGCGCGGCTGGGTCGACGAGCGGATGGCGGCGCTCGGCTTCCCGCGCAGGACGCTGTGCACCGTCAGCCACTTCTCCGGCCTCGGGGTCCTGCTGCAGCGCGTGCCCGCCGTCGCGACGATCCCCGAGCACGCGGCCCGCAGCGTCGCTGCGGCGAGCGGCCTGTCGACGAGTCCGGTGCCGATCGAATCCCCGCGGTTCTCGGTCTCGGCGATCTGGAGCGCCCGTGCGGACGGGTCCCCGGAGAACGCCTGGCTGCGCGCGCTCCTGCAGCGCTTCGCCGAGACGCTCTGAGCCCCGGGGACCCGGGTAGTCAGGCGAAGGGGTTGGGCATGAGCGTGTACTTCGTCTCGAGGTACTCGCGGATGCCCTCGGCGCCGCCCTCGCGGCCCAGTCCGGACTGCTTCACCCCGCCGAAGGGCCCGGCGGCGTTGGAGACGACGCCCACGTTCAGGCCCATCATGCCCGTGTCGATCCGGTCGATCATCCGCTGACCGCGCTTCGCGTCCTCCGTGAAGACGTAGCCCACCAGGCCGTACTCCGTCGCGTTCGCGAGCCGCACCGCGTCGTCCTCGGTCGAGAACCGCTGGATCGCGACCACCGGGCCGAAGATCTCCTCGATCGACACCGACATGTCGGCCGAGACCCGGTCGAGCACGGTCGGCTGGAAGAACGAGCCGGGGCCCTCGATCGCGTCGCCGCCGGTGCGCAGCTCGGCGCCCTTCGCGACCGCCTCGTCGACGAGCCGCTTCGAGTTCACGACGGCCTTGTCCTCGACGAGCGGGCCGATCGTGACACCCTCCTCCGTGCCGCGGCCGACCTTCATCGCCTGCACGCGCTCGGTGATGCGCGCCGAGAACTCGTCGGCGATCGACTCGTGCACGATGAAGCGGTTCGCCGCCGTGCAGGCCTGCCCGATGTTGCGGAACT
This sequence comes from Agrococcus sp., assembly GCA_031178105.1. Taxonomy (GTDB): domain Bacteria; phylum Actinomycetota; class Actinomycetes; order Actinomycetales; family Microbacteriaceae; genus Agrococcus. The sequence goes on from JAPSJX010000015.1 coordinate 20,149, forward strand.
TCGCGAGCATCGCGCCCTCGACCGCCTTGTCGAGGTCGGCATCCTCGAACACCACGAACGGGGCGTTGCCGCCCAGCTCCATCGACGACTTCAGCACCTTGTCCGCCGCCTGCTTCAGCAGCTGCACCCCCACAGGCGTCGAGCCCGTGAACGACACCTTGCGGAGCCGGTCGTCCGACATGAGCCGCTCGGAGAGCGCGCCGGTCGCCGTGGTCGTCACGACGTTCACGACGCCCTTCGGCAGCCCGGCCTCCTCCAGCAGGCCCACGAGCGCGAGCGTCGTCAGCGGCGTGAGCGTCGCGGGCTTCACGACCGCCGTGCAGCCCGCCGCGAGCGCGGGCGCGATCTTGCGGGTCGCCATCGCCAGCGGGAAGTTCCACGGGGTGATCAGGTAGCACGGGCCCACCGGCCGGTTCGTGACGATCATCTGCCCCGTGCCCTCCGGGGTCATCGTGTAGCGGCCATCGATGCGCACCGCCTCCTCCGAGAACCAGCGCAGGAACTCACCGCCGTACGCGACCTCCCCGCGCGCCTCCGCGAGCGGCTTGCCCATCTCCAGCGTCATCAGCAGCGCGAACTCCTCCTTGCGCTCCTGCAGCAGATCGAACGCCTTCCGCAGGATCTCCCCGCGCACCCGCGCGGGCGTCCGACCCCATGACTCCTGCGCCTCCGACGCCGCATCGAGCGCACGCACACCATCGGCGACCGACGCGTTCGCGATCGTCTTGATGACCTCGCCCGTCGCGGGATCGCGCACGTCGATCGTGCCGTCCTCCCCCTCGATCCACTCGCCGCCGATGAACAGGCGGCCGCGGACGGCGTCGAGGACCTGGGATTCGCTGGTCGCAGTCATGAGGACTCCTTGCGTCATGGTGTGGTCAGGTCGTGGATGGAGTGGGGCCGGCTGAGGCGGCGAGGATCCGTTGGATCGCAGGTTCAAGATATCTCGCGAAGCGTGCGGGGTCCTCGGCATGGGGGAAGTGCCCGAGCTCCGGCATGAGCTCGAACGAGCTGTTGGGGATGCGGGCGGCGAGCGAGCGCGACGCCGCCGGCGGCACGCTCGTGTCGAAGGCGCCCGACAGCACGGCGACGTGCGGGCTCGACCGCAGCAGGAGGTGCTCGACCTCGGCGAGATCCCACTGCTGGTAGCCGGTGATGTCCGCGTCGTAGGCGCCGTAGCCGCCGCTGGAGTAGCCCCACCACACGCGGTCGCGGTGCTCGATCGGGGAGGCGGGACTCATGAGGCCGTACGTCCACTCGGGCACGTGCACCGCCTGGTTCACGAGCGCCGAGCGCAGCGCGGGCGTGCTCCTGCCAGCGACGCTCGGGCCCGCCTGGCACGAGACGGCACCGGCGAAGCGGTCGGGGTGCAGCGCGATCGCACGGACGACGGCGGCGCCGGCCATCGACGGGCCGACGAGGATCGGCCGCTCGAGCGCGAGCGCGTCGGCGATGGCGACGATGAGCGCAGTGTAGCCGGCGGGATCGAGGCGGTACTCCACCGGATCGACGCCGCGCACGGGCATCGACTTGCCGTGCCAGGGCAGGTCGACCGCGATGAGCTCGAACCGGTCGGTGAGATCGGTGTCGGTGACGAGCCCGTGATACTGACTGGAGTCGCTGCCGGCGGTCGCGAGGCACAGCAGCTGCCGCCCCGAGCCGGCTCGCTCGACGTAGACGTCCGAAGCGCCGAGCGGCCCGTCGACGCGCACGTAGGAGCCGCGCATGGAGAGCGGTCGCCGCTCCCCTGCCGCGACGACGCGCGCCTCCGGCCGGAGCGCCTCGACGAGCCGGCGAACGAGCTGCAGGTGCTGCGCGAAGGCGAGCTCGTCGCCCTGCACGACGGCTCGGCCGTCTCGCCGCATCGCGAGCACGTGCTGGTCGCCCGGCCCGGGCGCCGCGGCGAGGAGCCGGCACCAGTCGGCGTCCGCGAGGCGGATGCTGAAGTCCGAGGTCCCGCCGGCGTGGACCTCGCCGCCGACGATGCGCACGACCTGCGTGCCGGAGTCGTCGACCAGGCCGATCGAGACATCCGCGCCTCGGCCCATCGCGCGCAGCCGGGCATCGCTCCGGACTGCCGCCACCACGTCCGGGGGCAGGCTCACGACTGCCGTCCGATCACGCCCGCGAGGCCGGGCAGCGGATCGCCGAGCGGCTCGAGGGTCGCAAGCGTCCCCGCGTCGTGCCCCGTCAGCACGTGGACGGCGTCACTGCGCCGGATGCGGTCGAGCACGCGGTAGGACTGCGGCACGTCGGCCATGGAGACGAACGGCATGTCGCGCTCGAGCTCCTCGACGAAGTGCGCGGCGTCGCTCGCGATGAGCACGCGGCCCGCGCTCGTCTCGACCGACACCATCGCCTGACCGGGCGTATGTCCTCCGACCTCGAGCAGCTCGACGCCGTCGGCGATGCGGTCCGTGCCGCTGAAGGGCCGGAGCCGCCCCTCGTCCTCGATGCGCCGCAGCTCGTCGACCTCGGCGGGGTCCCCGAAGTGCGAGAAGAGGGGCCTGCTCGCGATGTCGCTGCGCCAGAAGTCGAGCTCCGCCTGAGCGATGTGGACAGGTGATGACGTGAACGCGGGCAGGTTGCCGATGTGATCGTAGTGCGCGTGGGTCACGACGACCGGTACACCGGAGGTCGGCTCGACCCCGAGTCGTCGCAGCGCGTCCACGGGATCGATCAGCACCTCGCGCCCGCGCGACGCCGCCCCCGCGGCCGAGTAGCCGGTGTCGACGACGATCGCCTCGTCGCCGCGGCGCAGCACCCACAGGAAGTAGTCGAGCGTGAAGGGGCCGTCCTCCTCCCCGTAGAACGGGTAGTTGAGGAACACCTCGCTCCGTCGTGCGTCGCGCGTGCCGTGCCGCACGACCACGACCTCCCACGGGCGCTGCTCCGTCGCCATCCTGATCCCTGCTGTCTGCGAGGCCGCTACTGACCGGAGCCGGAGCCGCCCTGGTGGACGGCGACGGTCGGCTCGATGCCCTCCGCGCCGACGACCTCGCGCCACGCGTCGAAGCCAGCCTGGAAGGCGACGATCCCCGCTTCGGGCAGCGAGATCTCGATGGCCTCGAGGATCTCGGTCGGTGAGAGGCCGAGGTCGAGGGCGACGCGGATGTGCGACTGGATGTGGCCCTTGGAGGCCCGCATGACCGTGAGGGAGACGATGAAGATCAGCTCCTTCGTCTTGCGGTCCAGGGTGCGCTGGTCGAGGTACGCGGCCGACACGACGTGGTTCGCGGCCTGCAGCACCGGGAAGTCGTGCTTCGCCATGACCTTGTGGTAGTCGAGGACGTAGCCGCGCTTGCGCGCCATGTCGTCGATGTACTCCTGCGGATCCGTGGTGGTCATCCGTGCTGCCCTTCGTCGATGGTGATGCCGGTCGCCTGCTGGTAGACGCGCGCGATCTCGGTGTGGTCGGGGTGCTCGCCGAGGCCGCCGCGACCCGCGGACAGCGCGTCGAACGCGGCGGCGGTGACGGGCGTGAAGCCCACCTCGTCTGCCATCCGCCTGGCGATCGCCATGTCCTTCAGCATCAGGTCATAGGCGAACTTCGATGCGTAGGTGCCCGGCAGGATGTGCTGCGGGAACTTCACCTGCGTGGCCTGGCTCATGCCGGTCGAGGCGTTCAGCACCTCGACCATCGAGCTGGGCTCGATGCCGTAGCGCTTCGCGACCAGGACCGCTTCGGTCGCGGCCGCGATGTTCGTCGCGCTGACGAGGTTGTTGAGCGCCTTCGCGGCGTGACCGGCTCCGGCCGGCCCGACGTGCACGATCGAGGCTCCGACGGTCTCGAGGTGCGGCATCGCGCGCGCCACCGCGTTCTCGTCACCGCCGACCATGATCGTGAGCTCACCGGTGTGCGCCTTCGCGATGCCGCCCGAGACGGGTGCGTCGACGTAGTCGATGCCACGTCCGGCAGCCGCTGCGGCCAGCGAACGGGTGCTCGCGGGCTCGCTCGAGCCCATGTCGATCACCAGGGCGCCCGAGTCCAGGCGATCGAGCAGTCCGCCGTCCCCTACCAGCGCCTCCTCGACGTGGGCGCTGGTCGGGAGCATGAGGATGACCGTTCCGATGCCGGCGCCCTCGGCCGCGAGCTCCGCGACAGGCTCGGCTCGCGAGTCGTCGGCGACCGCGCTCACGGCTGCCGGGAACACGTCGAAGACCCGGGTCGGGAAGCGCTCGGCGTGGAGCCGCGCCATCGGTGCGCCCATGCGTCCGAGGCCCAGGAAGAGGGTGTCACTCATGCGAAGGCCTCCATGCGGGCGCCGAGGTGGTCGAGGGCGATGGCGGATGCGGCCATCACGTGCGCGATCGAGAGGTCGTATGCGGCGTCGGCGTCACCGCGGGCGATGGCGTCCACGACGGCACCGAGCTCCGCGCGCATCGCGGTCTGGCGGTCGGGTGCCGAGAGCGTGACGGCACGGAGCTGGCTGATCCGCGCCTGCACGTTGGCGAGCTGCTCGCCGATGATCGGGTTGCGGCTCGCGGCGATCAGCGCGGCGTAGAAGTCGCCCTTGATCGCCAGCAGCTCGTCGAGCGAGGGCGGGGCCTCGTCGGGGATGCGGTCGAACGCCGCCCGGAGCGCCCGGACGTGCGCCTCGTCGCCGTGGCGAGCGGCGAGCCGCGCGGCCGCCGCCTCGAGGGCGGCGCGCACCTCGTAGAGCTGGCGCGCGTCGTCGGCGGTGAGCTCGGTCACCATCGGACCGACGCCGGGGTGGATCCGGATGAGCCGCTCGCTCTCGAGCTGCCGCAGCGCCTCGCGCACGACCGTGCGGCTCACACCCAGTCGCTGCTCGATCGACTTCTCCGTGATCCGCGACCCGGGCAGCAGCTCTCCGCGCACGATGGAGGCTCGGATCTCCTCGACCGCCCGCTCCCGCAGGGGTGCCGCACGCCGTTCCAACATCCGCAGACCCTTTCGTCCACAGCGACGGTATTACGGTCATACGGTGCGCCGCAAGTCTCGCCACCGTCGCCGGTCATCCTCCTGTCGATCCTCCTACGGAGCGACGCGCTCCGGCGCAGCGAGCGCACGAGGGACGTGTCGATGAGCACGCCGAGCGCGACGACGACGGCGAGCTGCAGCAGGAACAGCACCGGGATCCCGAGCGCCGCGAGGATCAGCGCGCTGACGCCGAGCCCGGTGCCGTGCGAAGGCCAGCGTCCGACCGTGGACGTCAGGCTTGCGCGACCACCTCGACACCGGCGTCCCGCAGCTCGTCGAGCGCCGTCGCCCGCGTCGCGGGCGAGACCGCCGAGGTGAGCGCGTCGATGACGCGCACCTTGCGGCCCGCGAGCGCCGCGTCGAGCGCGGATGCCTTCACGCAGTAGTCCGTCGCGATGCCCACCACGTCGAGCTCGTCGATCCCCTGCTCCTCGAGCACCTCGTCGAGCGTCTCGCCGTCGTCGGTGACGCCCTCGAAGGCGGAGTACGCGGGCTTCCCCTGGCCCTTCTTGACGTGCACGTCGATGGCGAGGGCGTCGAGCGCCGGGTGGTACTCCGCGCCGGGCGTGCCGGCGACGCAGTGGACCGGCCAGGTGTCGACGAAGTCCGGGGCACCGCTCGCGAAGTGGCCGCCGTTGTCGCCGGTCCCGTCATGCCAGTCGCGGCTCGCTGCGACGAGGTCGTAGGCGTGGCCGCGGAGGTGCTCGGTGATCGCGGCGGCGACCGCGGCGCCGCCCTCGGTCGCGAGGGCGCCGCCCTCGGTGAAGTCGTTCTGGACGTCGACGATGAGGATGCCGCGGGTCATGCATGCAGGGTAGCGAGAGCGGCCCATCCGCACCCTCCATGGCGCATCGCAGGCGAGGTCTGCCACGATCGACGCATGAGCCAGCACGCCAGCCGCGACGCGGCCGCCGATCACCTCCGCTCCGCCCTGGCCGCGATCGATCCCGACGGCAGCGTCGACTGGTCGGAGGTCGAGGGCCGAGCGATCACGCACGACCCGCGCGAGGGCGTCGAGGACGACTGGCGCGTCGCCGAGGGCACCGAGCTCGAGCAGATCGTCGGGCGGCTGCGCGAGCACTGATGGGGTGGTCACGACACGCCGCGCCGGCGACCCCGCCGACGGCGTGTCGTGACCACCCGTCGCGGAGGGGCGGCGCGGTCAGCCGTCGCTGAGCCGCTTCGCGAGGTCGGTCGCCGCGTCGGTCCCGAGCCCATCCTTGAGCTGCGCGGCCAGCGCGTCCACGTCGAGCGCAGGGCGCGCCTTGAGGCGTCCGACCGAACCGGTCAGCCCCTGCACCAGGGTGAGGATGGCCTGGTCGTAGCTGTACTGACCCGGGGCGATCTGGCCCTCCCTGATGGCCTTCACGTACGTGAGGGTCTCCTCGAGCTGCTTGCTCGCCTCGTCGACCTTCTCCACCATCGCGCGCAGCTCGACGACGGTCACGTCGCCCCACGAGTACTTGCCGCGACCGCCCGGGCTCAGGAGGTTGTCGAGGTGGTCGCGCAGGCCAGCGATCTCGGCGCGGATGTCGGCTGCTTCGGACATGGTGAGCTTCCCTTCTGCCTTGCTCTTGTGCGTGCTGAGGCTGCCCGGCGCGCCGGCGAGCGGCTGGATCGGCCGGAGGTAGCCGAGCAGGTACCGCTTCTTGATCGTGCTGCGCTCCGAGTAGCCGTGCCCCTTGAAGTTCTGGTTCATGACGTCCAGGCTCGAGCCGCGGTCCCACTCGACGACCGCGACGTGCCCTGATTCCGACCCTGGCCGCGTCATCGCAGCCGACCAGATCGCGACGTCGCCCCACTGGGCGGGGGCGTCCGGCGCGACCTTCCGGAGCCACCTGCTCGGGCGATCGACGTCGGCTTCGAAGCCCGTCCACCACTGCCACGCGTAGTCGGCGACGTGGCCGATGCCCCACGGTGCGCCGAGCACGCGCATGTAGTAGTCGCGCACCAGGTCCGTGCACTGCGGGCGCTCCTGAGCGGCGGAGTTGTCGATCGCCTTGCCGTCGACGTCGCGAAGCCACTCGTCGAAGGTGATGGTCACGGCTCCCCCGCTCCTCGGCGGCTGCGCACGCCCCAGCGCGACGGCGGCGCTCGTGACCCGCGCGCTCACGTTCTACTCGCTGCCTCGGCGCTCGTCCACCCGTGACCTGCGAGGGACCACGCCGCATCCTGAGCCGATCGAGCGTCGACCCTGGGCTCGGCTTCTGCATCACCCCGGCCGCCTCCCAGTCCGTGTGCCTACCGTTCGAATGTGCAGAACCTCGCCACGGCTGACGCCGTCATCACCGATGCTCAGGTGCGCGCGATCCTCGACGAGCTCAACGCAGGCGACGCCGGACTGCATGACCTCGACCGATGGGCCGCCCGGTCGGCGTGCAAGCCCGACCGAGTCATCGTCGGCCCCGACATCACCTACGTCCGGCTCGCCGGACGAGCCGAGCATGGCGGGCCCGTCATCCTCATGTACGTCGAGCAGGCGTGGGAGCAGGCGACGCGGAAGCCCGCGTCCCCTCGCGTGCACGACATCGGCCGTCACCGCGCGCAGCGCAGGAGCCCGGTCGCCGGCCCCTCGTCGCTCAGCACGTCGCGGGCAGACCACGAGGCACAGCTCGCGCGGACGATGGCAGAGCTGTTGGGGCCGCCGAGCATCGCGTAGGGCGTCGCCGTCGCTGCGACGGCGGAACGGCCCCGGACCTGGGCTCCGCGCAGGAGTCCCGGTCAGGGGCCGTTCTCGTCGTGGTGCCGCCTCGGAGAATCGAACTCCGGACCTATTCATTACGAGTGAATCGCTCTGCCGACTGAGCTAAGGCGGCGTGCCGAGGCACGATCAACGATCATAGCGCATCCGACCGTCGCCCGACGAACCGTCGGCCCCGCGGGCGGTCGCTAGACGGAGCGCCAGTCGTCGCCCTGCAGGTGGGACCCGGCCTGCGGACCCATCTGCAGCATCCCGCCGTCGACGACCATCGAGGCGCCGGTCACGTAGGAGGCTGCCGGCGACGCGAGGAACGCGATCACGGAAGCGATCTCGCGCGCGTCCCCCGGCCGGCCCAGCGGGATGCCGGGGCGGGCCGTGCGGTGCGGATCCTCGTCGGTCTGGCCCGTCATCGGCGTCGCGATCTCGCCGGGCGCGACCGTGTTCACCGTGATCCCGTGCCGGCCGAGCTCGAGCGCCGCGGTCTTCACGAGGCCGCCGAGGCCGTGCTTCGCGGCGTCGTAGGCGCTCGAGCCGACGCGCGGCTGGTGCTCGTGCACGCTCGACACGGCGATGATTCGGCCCCCGGTGCCGCCGGCGACCATCCGCCGCGCGGCCCGCTGGATGCAGACGAACGCGCCGCTGAGGTCGGTCGTGACGATCTCGTCCCACTCGTCGTACTCGAGGTCGAGCAGCAGCGTGGAGCCGCCCGTGCCCGCGTTGTTGACGAACACGTCGAGCCCGCCGAGCTCGTCGGCGAGGCGGTCGACCACGTCGCCGCAGCCGGGGATGTCGGTGGCGTCGAGCCGCGCGACCGTGGCGCGCACGCCGTGCGTGCGCACCTCCTCCGCGGTGTCGAGCGCGCCCTGCTCGTCCGTGTGCCAGGTGATCCCGACGTCCATCCCCGCCGCCGCGAGCGCGACCGCGGTCGCACGGCCGATGCCCGAGTCGGAGGCGGTGACGATCGCGCGACGCGGTTCGAACCGCAGTTCGGCGTCCAGCGCAGGCGGGTTGGTGTCGCTCATGGCGCCAACGTACGCGCGGCCCCTTCAGACCCGCTCCGAATCGGAGCAGAGCCCCTCGCGAGGCATGCGGCGCTCAGCAGTCGAGCTGCGCGGTGGGTGCGACGCCCTCGAGGAAGTAGCGGTTCACGGGCCGGTCGACGCACTCGTTGCCGCTGAAGTACTGCCCGTGCCCTTCCGCGTCGACCGAGATCAGCACGCCCGACTCGAGCATCTCCGCCAGGTCGACCGCCTGCTGGTACGGCGTCGCCGGGTCGTTGATGCCGCCGATCACGATGATCGGCTCGGCGCCCGGCGCGGTGATCTCGTGCGGCTCGCGCGTCGCCTCGAGCGGCCAGCCGGCGCAGCTGCCGAGGCCGACGAAGTCGGGGCCGAGCGTCGGCGCGGCCGCCATGATCTGCTCCGCATTGGCGCGCACCTCGTCGAAGTCGGTGACAGCCGGGTAGTCGAGGCAGTTGACCGCGATGAGGGACTCGAGCGAGTTGTCGGCGAACGTCCCGTCGGGGTTCACGCCGTAGTAGGCATCCGCCTCGGCGAACGCGGACTCGCCCTCGCCTGCGACGACGTCGGTCAGCACGGCGCGAAGCGTCGCCCACTGCGCATCCGCGTAGAGGTTCGCCGCGATCGCGGTGAACAGGGCGCTCGAGCCCAGCTCGCGCCCGTCGGCGACGGGGATCGGCTGCGCATCGAGGCGGTCGAGCAGGTCGCGTGTCTGCTGCAGCGCATCCTCCTTCGTGCCGACGAAGGGGCAGCCGTCCTGCTCGAGGCAGTCGGCCACGAAGTTGCCGTAGGCGAGCTCGAAGCCGGCCGCCTGGTAGAGCGTGCCGTCGAAGTCGGTCGAGTCGGGCGCGACCGCGGCGTCGAGCACCATCCGGCCGACGTTCTCGGGGAACAGGTCGGCGTAGGTGGCGCCGATGAGCGTGCCGTACGAGACCCCCAGGTAGTTGAGCCGCTCCTCCCCCAGCAGCGACCGCACGAGGTCCAGGTCGCTCGCGACCTGCTCCGTGCCGATCTTCCCGAGCAGCGCACCCGTGTGCTCGAGGCACGAGTCGCCGAGCCACCGCGCGTCGGCGAGCTGCTGCTCGAGGTCCTCGTCGCTGAGCGGCTCCGGCCGCGGCCCCTCCGGGAGCTCCCAGAGCCAGTCGTAGAGCTCCTGCGGATCGTCGTAGCAGGAGATGGGCGTCGAGGCGCCGACCCCGCGCGGATCGAAGCCGACGAGGTCGTAGTGCTCGCGCACCTCCGGCCGCAGCAGGTAGTCGGCGTACTGCTGCACGTACTCGACGCCGGACGCGCCGGGCCCGCCCGGGTTGTAGAGGATCGCGCCGTGGCGCTCACCGGTCGCCGGTGCGACCGTCACGGCCAGGTCGATCGACTCCGCGCCGACCGCGAACCAGTCCATGGGCGCGCGCACCGTGCCGCACCACGCCGTGCCGCAGCGCTCCCAGTCCACGTCCTGCTCGAAGTAGCCCTCGAGCTCCGGGGCGACGTCCTCGCCGGTCGGGACCCAGCGCGGCGCATCGGCGAGCGTCGGCAGCGGCGGCGGAAGGATGACGCACCCGCTCAGCGCGACCGCCGTCGCGGCGACGGCGGCGGCGATGGCGGCGAGACGGCGGCGGGTGCGGAGCATGCCTCCCACGGTACGCGGCGCCGGCCCCGCTCCCGATCCAGCCGCGCGCATGCGTCAGCGGCGCTGCGCGGCCCGGGCGGCGCGCACGAGCATCGCCTCGAGCGCCAGCACGGGCGGCACGTTCGCCTCGATCCGCTCGCGAGCGACGCGGATGCTGTCGAGCACGTCGATGACGGCGGCGCGCTGCAGGTAGGCCGCCGCGGCGAGCACGGTCGGCCGCATCGCCTCGTTGACGAGCTCCCGGCCGACGCCGAGCTGGGTCATGAGGATGTCGCGGTAGAGCGAGAGGAGGTCGACGAGGATCCGGTCGACGCCGTCGCGCATCCCGCGCTTCGCCCGCTGCTTCTGGGCGTCCTCGAGCTCCTTCAGCTGGCGGCGCAGCGCCGGCGGCACGGTGCCGCCCGGCTCGATGCCGAGCTGGTGGAGCGCCTGCGCGCGCTCCACCTCGTCGCGCTCCGCCGAGAGCGCGTCGGCGTCGGCCGTGGCGATCTCGACGTAGCGGGCGGCCGCGAGCACCGCGGACGCGGCCGTCGACACGCGCATCGCGATCTGCAGCGTCTCGGCGCGACGGGCGCGCGCGTCGTCGCTCGTCGCGAGCCTGCGCGCCATGCCGATGTGGCTCTGAGCCTCGCGCGCCGCGCGCGCGGCGACCTCGGGCGCGACGCCGTCGCGCTCCACGAGCAGGCGCGCGACCTCGGCCGGATCCGGCACCTGCAGCGTGAGCGTGCGCACGCGCGACCGGATCGTCGGCAGCAGGTCGGCCTCGCTCGGCGCGCACAGTATCCACACGGTCTCGGGCGGCGGCTCCTCGAGCGCCTTGAGCAGCGCGTTCGACGTGCGCTCCGCCATCCGATCGGCGTCCTCGACGACGATCACCCGGTAGCGCGCGCTCGAGGGAGCGAGCGCGGCGCGCTGCACGACCGAGCGCGCCTGCGCGATGGTGATGAGCACGCCCTCGGTCGACAGCGTCACGAGGTCGGGATGCGTGCGCGCGCCGACGAGCGTCGCGACGCCCTCGTCGATGCCCGACGGTGGCGACAGCAGCGCGGCCGCGAACGCGTACGCGAGGTTGGAGCGGCCGGAGCCGGGCGGGCCGGTGAGGAGCCACGCGTGCGTCATGGCGCCGGAGCCGTCGGCACCGGGGTCGACCGCTGCAGCGCGCTGCAGCTGCGCGACGGCGTCGGCCTGGCCGACGATCGCGTCCCAGCCGCCCATGCGCGCCCCCTCCTCCGCGGCCGCCATCGCCCGGCCGGTCAGCGGTCCGCGTCGAGCATCGCACGCACGTGCGACAGGACGCGCGCATGCACCTCGGCGGGGCTGCCGGATGCGTCGACCACGGCGAAGCGGTCGGGCTCGGCCGCCGCGAGCTCGAGGTAGGCGGCGCGCACCCGCAGCGCGAACGCGTCACCGGCCTCCTCGAGGCGGTCGTACGGCGCGTCCTCGCGCGCGGCCATGCGCTGCTTCCCGGCGCTCGGGTCCAGGTCGAGCAGGATGGTGAGATCCGGCAGCAGGCCATCGGCCGCCCAGAGCGACAGCTCGCGGATCTGCCCGCCGTCCAGCTCGCGCCCCGCCCCCTGGTAGGCGACCGAGGAGTCGAGGTACCGGTCCTGCAGCACGACCTCGCCGCGCTCGAGCGCCGGGCGGACGAGCGTCGCCACGTGGTGCGCGCGGTCCGCCGCATAGAGCAGCGCTTCCGCCCGGGGCGCGACGTGGCCCTCGGTGTGCTGCACGAGCCGCCGGATCTCGACGCCCAGCTCCGTGCCGCCCGGCTCGCGCGTGCGCACGACGGTCCGGCCCTGCGCCTCGAGCCAGGCCTGCAGCATCCCCGCCTGCGTCGACTTGCCGGAGCCGTCACCCCCCTCGAGGGTGATGAACGCCCCGGTCACGACGCGTCGGTGCTCGGCGCCGGCTCCGCCTTCGCCGCGGCGGGCTTCTTGGCCGCCGGCTTCTTGGCCGCCGGCTTCTTGGCCGCCGTCGTCTTCGCCGCCGCCGTCTTCGCCGCGGTCGTCTTCGCCGCGGGCTTCTTGGCTGCCGGCTTCTTCGCGGCGGCCTTGCGCACGGGCTTCTTCGCCGGACCCTTCTCGCGCTTAATCTGCAGCAGCTCGATCGCGCGCTCGAAGGTGATCGCCTCGACGTCCTCGCCGCGCGGGATGGTCGCGTTCGTCTCGCCGTCGGTGACGTACGGGCCGAAGCGGCCGTCCCGCACCTTCACGGGCTTGCCGGAGACGGGGTCGGCGTCGAACTCCTTCAGCGCCGACGCCGCCTTGCGAGCACCGTACTTGGGCTGCGCGAACCGCTCGACCGCCTGCTCGAGCGTGATCGAGAAGATCTGGTCCTCGTCCTCCAGCGACCGCGTGTCGGTCCCCTTCGACAGGAACGGCCCGTAGCGGCCCGGACGCGCGGTGATCTCGACGCCCGACTCCGGGTCGACGCCCACGACGCGCGGCAGCCCGAGCAGCTTGAGCGCCGTCTCCAGGTCGACCGACTCCGGCTCCATGTTCTTGAAGAGCGAGGCGCGACGCGGCTTCGGCGCCGCCTTGCCCTTCTTCGGCGCCACCGGCTTGCCCTCGTCGTCGAGCTCGACGGGCAGCGCCTCCTCGATGTACGGACCGAAGCGGCCGTTCTTCACGACCACGTCGAGACCGGTCTCGGGGTGCGGGCCGAGCACGCGGTCCTGCACCGGCTCCGCCGAGAAGAGCTCGGCCGCCTTCTCGGGCGTCAGCTGGTCGGGCGTCAGGTCCTCGGGGATGTTCGCGCGCTTCGTCTCGCCCTCGGCATCCGTGCCCTCGAGGTACGGCCCGTACTGCCCGACGCGCAGCGTGACGCCCTCCGCGACGGGGATCGAGTTCACGGCGCGCGCGTCGATGTCGCCGAGGTTGGCGACGGTGCTCCGCAGGCCCGGTCGCGCGTCGCTCCCGAAGTAGAACCGCTGCAGCCACTCCTGGCGGTCGAGCTCGCCGTCGGCGATGCGGTCGAGGTCGGCGAGCATCTCGGCCGTGAAGTCGTAGTCGACGTAGTCGCCGAGGTTGTCCTCGAGCAGCTTGATCGTCGAGAAGGCGATCCAGTTCGGCACGAGCGCGCCGCCGCGCTGCGTGACGAAGCCGCGTCGCACGATGGTGTCGATGATGGACGCGTAGGTCGACGGGCGGCCGATCTCGAGCTCCTCGAGCGCCTTGACGAGGCTCGCCTCGGTGTAGCGGGGCGGCGGTGTGGTGGCGTGGTCCTTGCGCTCGAGCTCCGCGAGCCCGAGCGGGTCGCCCTGCTTGACCTCCGGCAGCCGCGCGTCGCCGGACGCCGCCTCACCGGACGCCTCGTCGGCGTAGCGGGCCGCATCCGTCGACTCCTCGTACGCCTGCAGGAAGCCGGGCTCGGTGATGACGGTGCCGGATGCGGTGAACTCGGCGATGCCGCGACTGGTCCGATCGGACGCGATGGTGATGGTGGCCGTCTGCCCGGTGGCGTCGATCATCTGGCTCGCGACGGTGCGCTTCCAGATCAGCTCGTAGAGGCGCTGCTCGTTCGGCGTGAGCGAGCCCTTGACGTCGCTCGGCGTGCGGAACGACTCCCCCGACGGCCGGATGGCCTCGTGCGCCTCCTGCGCCGACTTCGACTTGCCCGCGTAGTGGCGGGCGGCAGCGGGGATCGACCCCGCGCCGTAGAGGCTCGTCGCCTGCGCGCGGGCGGCCGCGATGGCCTGCGACGACAGCGACGGCGAGTCGGTGCGCATGTAGGTGATGTAGCCCTGCTCGTAGAGCGACTGCGCCACGGACATCGTCTGCTTCGCGGAGAGCTTGAGCTTGCGGCCGGCCTCCTGCTGCAGCGTCGAGGTCGTGAACGGCGCCGACGGGCGGCGGCGGTAGGGCTTCGACTCGACACCGGCGACGGCGAACGCCGATCGCTCCAGCTCGGCCGCGAGCGCCTCCGCGCCCTCGGCGTCGAGCACGGTGCGCACGCCCTTGATCTGGCCCCGGTCGTCGAAGTCGGAGCCGGTCGCGATACGGGCGCCGTCGAGCCGCACGAGGCGGGCGCCGAAGCGGGTGCCGTCTGCCTCGAACTGCGCGGCGAGGCTCCAGTAGCCGGCCGAGACGAACGCCATGCGCTCCCGCTCGCGGTCGACGATGAGCCGCGCGGTGGGAGACTGCACGCGCCCGGCCGACAGGCCCTGCCGCACCTTGCGCCAGAGCACCGGGCTCACCTCGTAGCCGTAGAGGCGGTCGAGGATGCGGCGGGTCTCCTGGGCGTCGACGAGCGGCATGTTGAGCTCGCGCATCGAGTCCTTGGCCTGCTGGATCGCGTCCTCGGTGATCTCGTGGAACACCATCCGCCGCACCGGCACCTTCGGCTTCAGCACCTCGAGCAGGTGCCACGCGATCGCCTCGCCCTCGCGGTCCTCATCCGTCGCGAGGATGAGCTCGTCGGCGTCCTTGAGCGCCTTCTTGAGCTCGGCGACGGTCTTCTTCTTCTCGTCGCTCACGACGTAGTAGGGCGCGAAGCCGTTGTCGACGTCGACGGCGAACTTGCCGTACGACCCCTTCTTGAGGTCGGCGGGCAGGTCGCGCGGGCTGACGAGGTCGCGGATGTGGCCGACGGATGCCAGCACCTGGTATCCCTCGCCGAGGTACCGCTCGATCGTCTTTCCCTTCGCGGGGGACTCGACGATGACGAGCTTCTTGCCCATGCTCACGCTCACTGCTTCTTGGTTTGGGGGTTGCGGCCCGACGGGGCCATGCCTCGCCACAATACACACGCTGTCATGGTGCGTTCGCTGCGGGCGGACCGGCGATGGCGGCGGCGGACGCGGTGACCGGTCCGATCGGGACGGTGGTCGTGACGCGCGCCTCGAGACCGTCGACGACGCACGCATGGAGCCGCGCGCCGCTCGCCGCGGCGACCGCCTGGGCGAGCCCGCAGGGGCTGCCATCGGCATAGCCGGAGAGCGCATCCGCAGCGGCGAGCGCCGCCGCATCGGCCGCGGCTGCGGCGCGCGCCTGCGCGATCGAGGCGGTGCCCGCGCTGACGACGAGCAGTGCGAGCAGCACCGCCGCCGTGGCGATCGCGAGGGCGAGGGCCGCTCCGGCACCGCCGTCCCCTCGAGGGTCCGGGCGGCGCTCCGCTCGTCCGTCGAGCACGCCCGCGGCACGCCGTTCGGACGATGTCACCGCCCGCCTCCGTGCGCGCAGCTGCGCGCGACGAGCGTGAGCGCGCCCGCGAGCGCGTCCCGTGACAGCTCCGCGCAGACGAGCTCGCCGTGCCGCGCCACGCGAAGGCGCGCGTCGCCCGCGTACGCGGCTGGGTCGTCACCGCGCCCCGCAGCTCGCGCTGCGGCTCCCGCCGACTGCTCCAGCGCGACCTGCGCCGCCGCGGCGGCCACGCCGCCGACCGCGAGCCCGATCGCGAGCACCGCCGCCGGCAGGGCCGCGGGGGGGGCGGGCGGCCCCCGGGCCCCCCCCCCCCCGGGGGGCCCCCCCACCCCCGGGGCGGCCCCCCCCCCCC
>JAPSJX010000119.1 GCA_031178105.1 Agrococcus sp.
ATTCGATCTCTTCACCGACCGTGCCGTCGTCGCCATGCGCGTCGACGGGGAGCTGCAGGACCTCGCCCGGGAGCTGAGCGAGACGCAGACGGTCGAGTCCGGCTCGGTCGAGCCGGTGACGATCGACAGCCCCGACGGCCTCGACATCCTGCGCCACTCCGCCGCGCACGTGCTCGCCCAAGCGGTGCAGCGCGTGAACCCGCAAGCGCGGCTCGGCATCGGCCCGCCCGTCCAGGACGGCTTCTACTACGACTTCGACGTCGCCGAGCCGTTCTCGAGCGACGACCTCAAGGCGCTGCAGAAGGAGATGGAGCGGATCGTCAAGGCGGGCCAGCGCTTCGTGCGCCGCGTCGTCACCGACGACGAGGCGCGCGCCGAGCTCGCCGACGAGCCGTTCAAGCTCGAGCTCATCGGCCTGAAGGGCGGCGCGGACAAGGCAGCAGAGGGCGCGTCGGTCGAGGTCGGCGCCGGTGAGCTCACCATCTACGACAACGTCGACATGCGCACGGGCGAGGTCGCCTGGAAGGACCTCTGCCGGGGGCCGCACCTGCCCTCGACGCGCCTGATCGGCAACGGCTTCGCCCTCATGCGCGTCGCCGGTGCCTACTGGCGCGGCAAGACCGACCTGCCGCAGCTGCAGCGCATCTACGGCACCGCGTGGCCCTCGAAGGACGAGCTGCGGGCCTACCAGCAGCGCCTCGAGGAGGCCGCGAAGCGCGACCACCGCCGCCTCGGCCGCGAGCTCGACCTGTTCTCCTTCCCGGACGAGATCGGCTCCGGCCTGTCGGTCTGGCACCCGCGCGGCGCGATCGCGCGCGGCGAGATGGAGCAGCACGCCCGCCGGCGCCACATCGAGCAGGGCTACAGCTACGTCTACACGCCGCACATCACGAAGAAGGACCTCTTCGTCACCTCGAACCACCTCGTCACCTACGGCGAGGGCATGTGGCCGCCCATCCACATGGACGAGGAGCGCGACGAGGACGGCAACGTCACGAAGCAGGGCGCGGACTACTACCTCAAGCCCATGAACTGCCCGATGCACATCCTCATCTACAAGGGCAGCGCGCGCAGCTACCGCGACCTGCCGCTGCGGCTCGCCGAGAACGGCACGGTGTACCGCAACGAGCTCTCCGGCGCGCTGCACGGCCTCACCCGGGTGCGCGGCTTCACGCAGGACGACGCACACCTGTTCGTCACGCCCGAGCAGCTCGAGGAGGAGACGACGAAGGTCCTCGAGTTCGTGCTCTCGCTGCTGCAGGACTTCGGCCTCACCGACTTCCGCCTCGAGCTCTCGATGCGCGACGACGAGAAGGAGAAGTGGATCGGCGACGAGGCCGTGTGGGAGACGGCGACGGATGCGCTGCGTCGCGTCGCCCGCGCATCCGGTCTCGAGGTCGTCGAGGAGCCGGGTGAGGCGGCCTTCTACGGGCCGAAGATCGACCTCAAGGTGACCGACGCGATCGGCCGCTCCTGGCAGCTCTCCACCGTGCAGCTCGACTTCAACCTGCCGGAGCGCTTCGACCTCGAGTACACGGCCGCCGACGGCTCGAAGCAGCGGCCCATCATGATCCACCGCGCGCTGTTCGGCTCGGTCGAGCGGTTCTTCGCGATCCTGCTCGAGCACTACGCGGGCGCCTTCCCCGTCTGGCTCGCACCCGTGCAGGTCGTCGGCGTGCCCGTCGCCGCGGAGTACGCCGACTACCTCGACGAGATCGCGGCGCAGCTGCGCGCGAAGGGCGTCCGCATCGACGTGGACCGCAGCGACGAGCGGATGCAGAAGAAGATCCGCACGCACACGCTCATGAAGGTGCCGTTCCAGCTCATCGCGGGCGGGCAGGACCGCGACGCGGGCAGCGTCTCGTTCCGCTTCCGTGACGGCACGCAGGACAACGGCGTGCCGGTCGACGAGGCCGTCCGCCGCATCGTCGAGGCCATCGAGACCAAGGCCCACGTGTGACCGAGCGCGCCCTGGGCGAGCCGGCCGACCGCGCCGCCGTGCACCGCGA
>JAPSJX010000016.1 GCA_031178105.1 Agrococcus sp.
GCGGGCGGCCGCGGCGGCGCGGGCGCCGCTGCCGGAGTCCTCGAAGGCGATCGACGCGGCGGCGTCGGCGCCGAGCCGTTCGATCGCGCGGGCGTACGGCTCGGGGTCGGGCTTCGAGCGCGTCACGTCGTCGGCCGAGATCGCGAAGCGCAGCGCGCCGGCGGGCGCCACCTCGAGCATCGCGAGCGCGTTCTCCCGCGACGCGTTCGTGACGAGCGCGGCGGGGATGCCGGCCTCGGCGACGCGCTCGAGCAGGGCGAGGCTGCCGGGCAGCCAGGGCACGTCGTCGCGCACGAGCGCAGCGACGGCGCCGGCGATCGTCGCGATGATCGTCGCGGCGTCGAGGGTCACCCCGCGGTCCCGCATCCGCTCGGCCCACTCGGTCATCGGCCGGCCGGTCGTCCAGTGCGCGTCATCGGCCGTCCACTCGATGTCGTGGTGGCGGGCGAAGACGCGCATCTGGTCGTGCCACATGGGCTCCGAGTCGATGAGGGTCCCGTCCATGTCGAACAGCAGTGCACCGGCCATGTGCTCAGCCTGTCATGCGACACCGCGGCGGCTCACCAGCGGAAGCGCGTCACATCCTCCGGGAACGCGAACCAGGCCAGCACCCGCTCCGGCGTGACGACGCGCAGCCCGCCGCCGTCGTCGCCCGACCAGGCGTCGGGAGCGGGCGCGTACCCGTCGTCGGCGTACTTGCCGAACGCGACGGAGAGGCGCTCGCCGAGTCCTTCGGCATCGACCCGTGCGGCGCGGGAGGTGCCCTCGACGATGACGACCTGCGTGCCGCTCTCGAGCGTCAGCGTGACGGCCGGGTTGCGCTCGGCGTTCCTCGCGTGCTGCGTGGTCGGGGCGCCGTCCTACCACCAGCGGCCGTCGACCCACACGCCCCAGCGGGGGATGCTGTGCGGCCGGCCGTCGGGTCGCACGGTCGAGATCCAGTAGTGCTTCGCGGCGACGAGGCGTGCCTCGACGTCGCTCCAGTCGAGGAGGCCGGCGTCGCCGGCCGGCAGCCCGT
Source organism: Agrococcus sp. (assembly GCA_031178105.1). Lineage (GTDB taxonomy): Bacteria > Actinomycetota > Actinomycetes > Actinomycetales > Microbacteriaceae > Agrococcus. The sequence goes on from JAPSJX010000016.1 coordinate 1,019, forward strand.
AGCCCTCCGGCAGCCGAGCGCGGTCCCGCCGAGGCGCGGGCAGTGCGTCCTGTGGAGCGTCCATGCGCCGCACGCTACGGGCGGCCGCCCACATCTCGCCAGAGGGCGGGCGCCGCGGATGCGATGACCGGTGCAGCCTACGAGCGGGCCGCGCAGCAGCTCCAGGTAGATTGGGTCGGCCCCCGTAGCTCAGCGGATAGAGCAGAGGCCTTCTAATCCTTTTGTCGCGGGTTCGACTCCCGCCGGGGGCGCAACGCTGCCTGGTGCCCGGGCCCTCCAGGCCACGTGCCGAGAGCCTGTCAGTGGTGCTCTCTACCATCCGGCCATGAAGCGCTGTGCGCGGTGCCGAGCCGAGAAGCCCGTCACCGATTCCAATCGGAGCCCGAAGAACAAGGACGGGCGGCACTCGTATTGCCGTGTGCCAGAAGGGGTACTACCGGGACAACGCGGTCCGGCACAAGGCGAACGTGCGCCGCACGAGCAGGGCTCGACGCCGGCAAGCACTCGACGCCATCATGGTCCGGTTCTCGCAGGGCTGCGTGGACTGCGGCAGCTCGGACATCAGGGTGCTCGAATTCGATCACGTGCGGGGGACGAAGGCCGCCAGCGTCAGCAGCATGGTCCGAAGAGGGCGTGCGCTCGCCGCGATCCAGGAAGAGATCGCGAAGTGCGATGTGCGCTGTCGCAACTGCCATGCGATCGTGACGATCGAGCGCAGGGGCTCGTCGTGGCACGATGCGTACGTGATGCGTCGACCGGATCCACGACCGTAGGCTGTCGTGATGCTCCCGATGATCCTGCAGTCGATCCAGCCGTCCGACGAGCTGGGTGGCGTCGCCGGATGGGCGGTGGGGCTCATGGAGGCAGTGGGCGCCCCTGGCGCCGGCATCGCGATCGCGGCGGAGAACCTCTTCCCGCCCATCCCGAGCGAGGTCATCCTGCCGCTGGCCGGTCTGACCGCCGCGGCAGGCGGCTTCTCGCTCGCCGAGGCCATCCTCTGGACCACGGCGGGCTCGGTCGTCGGCGCGCTGCTCCTGTACTCGCTCGGCCGCATCCTCGGTCACGAGCGGCTCGCCAGGATCGCCGCGAGGATGCCGCTCGTGCGCGCGAGCGACATCGACAGGACCACCGCGTGGTTCGCGAAGCACGGCTGGAAGACCGTCTTCTTCGGGAGGTTCCTGCCGATCTTCCGCAGCCTCATCTCGATCCCGGCCGGGATCGAGCGGATGCCGGTGCCGCTCTTCCTCGGCCTGACCGCCGTCGGCTCGGCCATCTGGAACACGATCTTCATCTTGGTCGGCTTCACGCTCGGCCAGAACTGGCACGTGATCGAGCCCTACATGGACTCGCTGCAGTGGGCCGTGATCGGCGCGGTCCTCGTCGTGATCGGCTGGTGGGTGTGCCGACGGATGCTGCTCAATCGCCGCGAGGGCAAGCACCTGCTGCACGGCGAGTGATGCGCGCGCAGCATCCGTCGAACCGATCGGGAATGGATCTGCGGCCCCTCGGGTTACCCTGTCTTGAACCACTCGTTCGAATCTGAACGACTACGACCGAAAGGCCCCCATGCTGCAGAACATCCCCGGCTACCAGCCCGGCACCTACGTCATCGACGGCGCGCACTCGAACGTGACCTTCTCCGTCCGCCACATGATGGTGGCGAAGGTGCGTGGAGAGATCGAGGGCCTCGAGGGCACGATTGTCCTGGCAGAGCAGCCCGAGGACTCGTCGATCACGGCTACCGTCGACCCGTCGACCATCAACACCAAGAACGCCGACCGCGACACGCACCTGCGCGGCAGCGACTTCTTCGCGACCGACGAGCACCCCGAGTGGACCTTCCGGTCCACCGGCGCGCGCGTCGACGGCGACGACCTCTACATCGACGGCGACCTGCAGCTCCGCGGCGTCACGAAGCCCGTCTCGCTGCTCGTCGAGTTCGGCGGCATCGGGCCGGACACGTGGGGCAACACCCGCGCCGGCGCCTCGGCCCGCACGCGCATCAAGCGCAGCGACTTCGGCATCAGCTGGAACGTGGCGATCGAGACCGGTGGCGTCATGCTCTCGGACGACATCGACATCGAGATCGAGATCTCGGCGATCCAGCAGGCGCCCGTCGCGGCCTGAGCCGATCTGCAGCAGCGGGGCCGGGGCGACAGCCTCGGCCCCGCTGCCGCGTGTCGGGGCCCTGTGCCGACTCCGCGGGCCTACGGCTCTGTGCGGACTCGGCGGGCCTACGGCCCTGTGCGGACTCGGCGGGCCTACGGCCCTGTGAAGCACGCGAGCGCGTCGGCGAGCGACCACCCGCCGCCGATCGGCAGCATGGCCGTGCCACCGGGCAGCAGGCGCCGAGCCTCGAAGGCCGGTCCGGCCGGCCCGTCGACGCGCGCGATGTAGCCGAGCGCGAGGCCGGATGCGCTGACGACGCGCCAGAGGTCGTCGCGCACGCGGCGAGTGGCGACGTGACTCGCACGCGGCGCCGTGCGCCGCTGAGTGCTGGACATGATGGCCATGGCCGTTCCTCTCCCTCACCGACGACGCTACGACGGGCCGCCCACACAGGCGCGAGGGCTAGGCTCGGACCATGCAAGAGATCGTGCTCGCCGGTGGTTGCTTCTGGTGCTTGGACGCGGCGTACCGCGTCGTGGAGGGCGTCGAGGACGTCGTGTCCGGCTATACGGGCGGCGACGTCGTCCGCCCCAGCTACGACGCCGTGTGCACCGGCCGGACCGGCCACGCCGAGGCGGTGAAGGTCGTCTACGACGAGGAGCGGCTCCCGACCGAGGTCGTGCTCGACATGTTCTTCACGATGCACGACCCGCGGCAGCTCAACCGCCAGGGCAACGACATCGGCACGCAGTACCGCTCGGCGATGTTCTACCGCGACGACGCGGAGCGTGAGCGCTTCGAGACCGCGATCGCACGCGCGGGCGAGTGGTGGCCGGGCGACATCGTGACGACGCTCGAGCCGCTCGGCGAGTTCTACGACGCCGAGGAGTACCACCAGGACTTCTTCGCGAAGAACCCGACGCAGGGCTACTGCCTCGCGGTCGCGGCACCCAAGGTGAACAAGATCCGCGCCGGCTTCGTCGACTACCTCCGCGTCTGAGGCGCTCGACGGCCTGACCTTCTCCACAGCGCGATCGGGTGGTCGCGCGCGGTCGGGCGCCCGTGGTGCATCCTCCGCGTCATGAACGAAGATCTGATCACCGTCGTCGGAGCCCTCGGCGCCGACCCGACGCTGAAGACCGTGAACGGCGAGCGCCTCGCCGAGTTCCGCCTCGCCAGCACGTCCCAGCGCAAGGAGGGCGACGCCTACGTCGACGTCCGCACCAACTGGTTCTCGGTGGAGGCGTGGGGCAGGTTCGCGGAGCACGTCGCCGCGTCGCTGAGGAAGGGCGACCTCGTCGTCGTGGTCGGCAAGCTGAAGATCGAGCAGTGGGAGTCCGGCGAGCGGCGCGGCACGAGCGTGAAGATCCGCGCCGATCACATCGGGCCCTCGCTCCGCACGGGGCCGGTCGCGAAGGACCGCCGGGCGCGCGAGCAGGAGCCCGAGCACCGCGCGCAGGCGACCGAACCGCCCCCGGCGCGGGACGCTGCGCACGAGCCGGCGCTGGCGCTCGCGCGGGAGCCGCGGGGATCGACGGCGCTGGGCGCAGGGCAGGAGGCGTGGGGCGCACCGCTCACCGAGCCCGACACGCCCTTCTGACGCCCCTAGGCTGGAGCGGTCCTGAGCAGCCACCGAGGAGGGCTCGTGCGTCGATCCGCGGCAGTCGCGCTGCTCGCGTCGGCCCTGGTCGCCTCGGGCCTGCTGACCGGCTGCACCGCGACGGGCATCACCGAGCCGGACGGCGGCGGGGCGGCAGAGACGCCCGGCGCCGACGCCGCCAGCGACCCGGAGCTCGAGTCGTTCCGGGAGGCGATCGCCGGCCACTCGCCGGCGGATCCCGACGCGCTCGTCGCCGCCGTGGAGTCCGCGGGCTTCGCGCGGGAGGCGATCGAGCGCACCCGGGAGGTGGACTCGCTCGGAGCGCCCGTGACCTTCCTGCAGGTCGCGGTGCGCACCGACGCCGGATGCATCGTCGGCGAGGTCGGCGACGGCGACGCCAGGGCGGTCCGGGCGGCGGCCCTCGGCGGCGGCCGGTGCCTGGTGGGAGAGATCGTCGCCCTAGACTGAGGGCATGGCCGAGTACATCTTCTCCATGGTTCGCGCCCGCAAGACGGTGGGCGACAAGGTCATCCTCGACGACGTCACGACTGCGGTCCTGCCGGGCGCGAAGATCGGCGTCGTCGGTCCGAACGGCGCGGGCAAGTCCACGATCCTCAAGATCATCGCCGGGCTCGACACCCCGTCGAACGGCGACGCGACGCTCACGCCGGGCTACTCCGTCGGCATCCTCATGCAGGAGCCGGAGCTCGACGAGTCGAAGACCGTGCTCGAGAACGTGCAGGAGGCGTTCGGCGCGCTCACCGCCAAGCTCACGCGCTTCAACGAGATCTCCGCGGCGATGGCCGACCCCGAGGCCGACTTCGACGCGCTCATGACCGAGATGGGGCAGCTGCAGGAGGCGATCGACGCCGCCGACGCCTGGGACCTGGACTCGCAGCTCGAGCAGGCGATGGACGCCCTGCGCTGCCCGCCCGGGGACTGGCCGGTGACGAACCTCTCCGGTGGTGAGCGCCGTCGCGTCGCGCTCTGCAAGCTGCTGCTCGAGAAGCCCGACCTGCTGCTGCTCGACGAGCCCACGAACCACCTCGACGCCGAGAGCGTGCTGTGGCTCGAGCAGCACCTCGCGAAGTACCCCGGCGCCGTCATGGCCGTCACGCACGACCGGTACTTCCTCGACCACGTCGCCGGCTGGATCTGCGAGGTCGACCGCGGTCGCCTCTACCCGTACGAGGGCAACTACTCGACCTACCTCGAGAAGAAGGCCGAGCGCCTCCAGGTGCAGGGCAAGAAGGACGCCAAGCTCGCGAAGCGCCTCACCGAGGAGCTCGACTGGGTGCGGTCGAACCAGAAGGGCCGCCAGGCGAAGTCGAAGGCCCGCCTCGCGCGCTACGAGGAGATGGCGGCCGAGGCCGAGCGCACCAGGAAGCTCGACTTCGAGGAGATCACGATCCCGCCGGGCCCGCGCCTCGGGTCGATCGTGCTGGAGGCGAACGACCTCGAGAAGGGCTTCGGCGACCGCCAGCTCATCGACGGCCTCTCGTTCACGCTGCCCCGCAACGGCATCGTCGGCGTCATCGGCCCGAACGGCGTCGGCAAGACCACGCTGTTCAAGACGATCGTCGGCCTCGAGCCGCTCGACGAGGGCTCGCTCAAGATCGGCGAGACGGTCAAGCTCAGCTACGTCGACCAGAACCGCTCGAACATCGACCCGAACAAGAACCTGTGGGAGGTCGTCTCCGACGGTCTCGACTACATCCAGGTCGGCAACGTCGAGATCCCCTCGCGGGCCTACGTCAGCCAGTTCGGCTTCAAGGGCCCCGACCAGCAGAAGCGCGCCGGCATCCTCTCGGGCGGCGAGCGCAACCGCTTGAACCTCGCGCTCACGCTCAAGCAGGGCGGCAACCTGCTGCTCCTCGACGAGCCGACGAACGACCTCGACATCGAGACCCTCTCGAGCCTCGAGAACGCGCTGCTCGAGTTCCCCGGATGCGCGGTCGTCATCACGCACGACCGGTGGTTCCTCGACCGCATCGCCACGCACATCCTCGCCTACGAGGGCACCGACGAGGACCCGGCCGAGTGGTACTGGTACGAGGGCAACTTCGAGGCGTACGAGCAGAACAAGATCGAGCGCCTCGGCCCGGACGCCGCGAAGCCGCACCGCTCGGCGTACCGGAAGCTCACGAGGGACTGATGCGCCTCGAGGTGCCGGTGCAGGTGCGCTGGTCCGACCTGGATGCGTACGGTCACGTCAACAACGCCTCGCTGCTGACCCTCCTCGAGGAGGCGCGCGTCACGGCCTTCTGGGCGGGCGGCCCGGAGGGGTCGCCGGACACGGCGATCATCGACGCGGGCCCGGGGGCGTCGAGCATCACCGTGATCGCGCGCCAGGAGTCGGAGTACCTCGGGCAGATCCCGCACCACCGGCAGCCGATCCGCGTCGACATCTGGGTCGGGCACATGGGCGGCGCGAGCATGCAGGTCTGCTACGAGGTGCGCTCGCCGGATCGGGCCGAGCTGTATGCGCGCGCCGCGACGACCGTCGTGATGCTGGATGCCGCGACGGGCTTCCCCCGGCGGCTCACGGACGCGGAGCGCGCGGCCTGGCAGCCGTACCTCGAGGCACCGGTCCAGTTCCGGCGCGGCTAGCCTCGCTAGGCTGGCGGCGCAACGATGCCACCACGCCGAGGAGCTCCCACCATGACCGACACCGCCGTCGACACCTCGACCCCGACCGCCGCACCCGCCTCGATCCCGCACTGGATCGCCGGCCGTCGCCAGCACGGGTCGGGCCGCACCGCGCCGGTCTTCAACCCCGCGCTCGGCACCGCGGTGAGCGAGGTCGCGCTCGCGAGCGCCGACGAGGTCGCCGAGGCGATCGCGTCGGCGAAGGCGGCGTACCCCGCCTGGCGCGACCTCTCGATCGCGAAGCGCCAGGCGATCATGTTCCGCTTCCGGGAGCTGATCGTCAGCCGCAAGGACGACCTCGCGCGGATCATCACGCGCGAGCACGGCAAGGTGCACGCCGACGCGCTCGGCGAGATCGCGCGGGCGATCGAGGTCGTCGAGCTCGCGACGGCGTTCCCGCTGCTGACGAAGGGCGAGTACTCCGAGAACGCGTCGACCGGCGTCGACGTCTATTCGCTGCGCCAGCCGCTCGGCGTCGTGGGAATCATCAGCCCGTTCAACTTCCCGGCGATGGTGCCGCTGTGGTTCGCGCCGATCGCGCTCGCCTCGGGCAACTGCGTCGTGCTGAAGCCGAGCGAGAAGGACCCCTCGGCCTCGGTGTTCATCGCCGAGCTCTACCAGGAGGCGGGGCTGCCGGACGGCGTGCTCACCGTCGTGCACGGCGACAAGGAGGCCGTCGACACGCTGCTGACGCATCCGGACGTCGAGGCGATCTCGTTCGTCGGCTCAACCCCGATCGCGAAGTACGTCTACGAGACCGGGTCGAAGCACGGCAAGCGGGTGCAGGCGCTCGGCGGCGCGAAGAACCACATGCTCGTGCTGCCCGACGCCGACCTCGACGTGACCGCCGATGCGGCCGTCAACGCAGGCTTCGGCTCGGCGGGGGAGCGCTGCATGGCGATCTCGGTCGTGGTCGCGGTCGACGCGATCGCCGACGAGCTCTCGGCGAAGATCGCCGAGAAGATGGGTGGCATCCGCACCGGCGACGGCACGCGCGACAACGACATGGGGCCGCTCATCACCGGCGCGCACCGCGACAAGGTCGTGGGCTACATCGAGACTGCGGCGACGGACGGCGCCGAGGTCGTGGTCGACGGGCGCGATCCCGAGGTCGACGGCGACCCGAACGGCTTCTGGCTGAAGCCCACGCTCATCGACCGGGTGCCGACCGCATCCTCTGCCTACCGCGAGGAGATCTTCGGACCGGTGCTCTCGATCGTGCGCGTCGCCTCCTACGAGGAGGGGCTCGCGCTCATCAACGACAACCCGTACGGCAACGGCACGGCGATCTTCACGAACGACGGCGGGGCTGCGCGCCGCTTCCAGAACGAGGTGCAGGTCGGCATGGTCGGCATCAACGTGCCGATCCCGGTGCCGGTCGGCTACCACTCCTTCGGCGGCTGGAAGCAGTCGATCTTCGGGCAGGGCAAGGCGTACGGCAAGCACGCGTACGACTTCTACACGCGCGAGAAGGTCGTCACGAGCCGGTGGCTCGACCCGAGCCACGGCGGCCTGAACCTCGGGTTCCCCTCGAACTGAGATCCGCTGGAGCCGAGCGACGGCACCGCTTCCAAGGGTGTCGTCGCCGGATGGGTCGGCCACGGAGTCCCGTCGGCGCGCGCTCCCGTCTCCTCAGGCCCGCTCGCGTGCTCGAGCGGCGCGCCGCCGACCTGCTCGCCTAGGTCGACCGGGGCGCCTCGAAGGACTCGACGTCACGGCGGATGAAGTCGTCGACCCGGATCATGTCGAAGGGGAACTCCCGCTGCAGATCGGTCGGGTCCAGGGTCTGGTCCGTGGTCTGAAGCATGACGTACCTCGCCACATCCGCCGCTGCGATGAAGTTGAGCGGATTGACTCCGGCGCCCACGATGGTGACCCTGCCCGTCTTGAGGAGCGGCAAGCCGATGAGCTGGTGAGCGTGCGTCTCCATGTAGGCGGTCGGGCGGGCCGACCGATAGACGCCCGAGCCGACGAGCAGCTGCGCGGACCGGGAAGCCGGCTTCCAGCGCCAGGCGGACGGTCTCTCGCCCGAGATTCCCGGACGCTCCCACCACCAGGATCATCCGAACCCCTCCTCGCGATCGGATGCCCGGCCCGCGCGCGCCGGCCGGTGGAGGTCCCATATCGATACCCGGTGGAACGCTGTCAACCCCTCGCGGGGATGGCGATCGTCCGTCGCGCTCGAGGTGATCCGCAAGGCTTCCGTCGACCGATGTCCGGTCGAGGATGAGCCCTGACGGTGTACTCCGGCGTCAGCGGCGGATCGCCAGGATCACCGAGGTGCCGAGCTCGCCCGTCGCCGGGTTCACCTCGTCCTCGACGTGGCGCGCCTCGACGACCATGCCGAGCCGCTCGGCGACGCGCCGCGACGCGACGTTCTCCTCGTCGAGGTGCGCGATGACGCGGTGCGCGCCCATCGCCCACGCGAGCTCGAGCGCGGCGCGGGCCGCCTCCGTCGCGATGCCCTTCCCCTGCGCCTCGGCGGCGACCATCCAGCCGAGCTCCGCCTGCCGGCTCCGCAGGCTCGTGATGCGCACCATGAGGTCGCCGACGAGCACGCCGTCGTGCTCGATGCCGAGCTGCGCGGCGTCGCCGTCGCGCAGGATCACCGGCGCGCCGCCGGCCGTCCACGCCATGAGCTCGGCCTCCGTCTGGTTCGGGGTGTAGGTCCATCGGCGCTGGCCGGGCGCGTTCCGGTAGCCGCGCACGGCATCGATGTCGTCCGGCCGCAGCGCGCGGACGATGAGCCGCTCGGTGCGCAGCGGCAGCGCGCCCCGGAGCGCGCGCATCGCGTCGGCGGGCGCGATGGGCTGGACGCTCATCGCCCGGCCGGCTCCGACGGCACCCGCACCATGCCCTCCTGGGCGATGGTCGCGACGTGCGTGCCGTCGGCGGCGTAGACGAAGCCGTTCGCGAGCCCGCGACCGCCGCCGGATGAGATCGTCTCGAGCTCGAGCAGCAGCCACTCGTCGACGCGCGCGGGGCGGTGCCACCACACGGCGTGGTCGAGGCTCGCGGCCTTGAGCCCCGGCGTCGCCCACGCCGCGCCGTGCATGCGCACGATCGGCTCGAGGATCGCGTAGTCCGAGAGGTAGGCGAGGGCGGCGCGGTGGAGCGCGTCGTCGTCGGGGAGGGCGTCCTTCGCCCTGATCCACACGTGCTGCTTGCCGTGGCGGGGGCGCACCGGATCCGGGACGTAGACCGGTCCTTCGACGTGGCGGATGTCGAAGGGCCGCGCGATGACCGAGCGCGCCTGCGGGTGACCGGCGTAGGGCGCGAGCAGGTCCTCCGAGCTCGGCAGCTCCTCCGGCGCGGGCAGTCCCGTCGGAGCCGCATGCTGCGAGCTCGGGCCGTCGTCGAGGTCCTGGAACGACGAGATCATCGACATGATCGGCATGCCCTGCTGGTACGCCTGCACGCGTCGGGTCGAGAACGACCGGCCGTCGTGGATGCGCTCGACCGCGAACGTGATCGGCAGCTCGACGTCCCCCGGGCGCACGAAGTAGCCGTGGACCGAGTGGATGGGCCGAGGTGCGTCGACCGTGCGCTGCGCCGCCACCACGGCCTGCGCCATCACCTGGCCGCCGAAGACGCGGCCGAACGGCATCGGATGGCTCGCGCCCGTGAAGATGTCCTCGCTCGTCCGCGCGCCGGTGTCCTCCAGGGCGAGGGTCTCCAGCAGGATGCGGATGCGCTCGGTCATGCGGGTCCTCTCGACGGTGCCGGGTGCGGGGCCGCTCTAGTCTAGGGAGCGCATGCACGCCATCCTCGCCCTCGACGACCGCTCCCGCGCAGACCTCATCCTGCTGCTCGACCGGGCCGCGGTGTTCGGCGACGGCTCCGTGCGGCTCGTCGCCGACGGCGAGGTGGCGCTGCTCACGACACCGATGGCCGCCGCGAGCGGCCTGCTCGACACCGGTCCCACCGTGCTCGTCGCACGCGCGTCCCGCATGCGGGAGCCGGCCCGCTTCGACGGCGTCGTCCCGCTCGCGGCGCTGCGCGACGCGCTGCGCGAGGGCGCCGACGTCGAGGTGCCGGATGCGATCGGCCGGCCGGCGTGGGCCGCGGTGTCGCCGCCGCGCTCCGGCTGGGCGCACGGCGGCGACGTCGCCGCCGATGCCGTGCGCGCGCTCGCGACGCAGGCCGCCGCCGACGTCGAGGCCGCGCTGCCGCGCTCGCCCGGCGAGGCGGTGCGCCGCCGCGCCGAGCGCGCCGTCTGGTCGCGCGCGGTCGACCCGAGCGGGCTCACCGCGGGCCAGGCGACGGCGCTCGTGGCGATGCGCTTCCTCGGCGACGCGGCGGTGCGGGTGACGTCCGCGGGCGGCTGGACCCGCGCCTCCGGTCGCGCCGGCGAGGTCCTCGCCCGCTGACCCCCTCCGCCCCGCTGCTCCCGCCCGCGCGCGGAGCTCCCTCCGCGGGGTGGTCACGACACGCCGCCCGAGTACCGCCGGGTGGTCACGACACGCCGACAGGCCGGCCCGGTAGCGGCGTGTCGTGACCACCCGGCTCAACCGCGGCAGCCGGAGGAGCACGTCGCCGCGCGGCAGGGAAGGCGCCTACGCGCCGAGCAGCGCCACGAGCCCTGGCGGGACGAGCTCGATCGTCGGATCGGCGAAGCGGTCCGGCTCGAGCCACCAGACCGGATGCCCGGCGTCGGTCGCGGCCGGCAGCGTCGCGTCCGGCGGCAGGTCGACCGCGAGGATCGCGACGCGCTCGTGCAGTTCGCGGCCCGCGAAGGCGAGCCGGTGCTCGAGCTCGCCGATGAGGCGGGGACGACGGGTCTCGACGCCGAGCTCCTCGCGCAGCTCCCGCACCACCGCATCCATCGCCGACTCGCCCGGATCGATGCCGCCGCCCGGCGGCCGCACGAGCGTGCGCCCCGAGCCGGGCTCGACGGCGCTCGTGACGAGCAGCGCGCCGTCGTGCCGGCGGACGATGCCGATCGCGATCGCGCGGACGCCGGTGGCCGGCTGGGACGTCACAGCACCTGCAGCTCGGGGAGCGACGCGAGCTCCTTCACGAGGCCGCCCCCGTTGGGCGACCACACCCACGGATGCATCGAGCGCGTCTCCGCGTGCTTGCGGCCACCGGCCAGCACCGCCTCCTGCGTCGACAGCTCGCGGATCGCGACCGCGCGCACCGACGTCGGGTGCGCGTTCGCGAACTCGCCGTAGAGCTCCTCGTCGTGCTGGCCGTCGTCGCCGACGAGCAGCCACTGGATGTCGGGGAACTCGCGCGCGAGGCGGCGCAGCTGCGTGCGCTTGTGGTCCTTGCCAGAGCGGAAGAAGCGGTCGTGCGTGGGGCCCCAGTCGGTGAGCAGCATGCTGCCGGCGGGGTAGAGGTTGCGCGAGAGGAAGCGCGACAGCGCGGGCGCCGCGTTCCACGCGCCCGTCGACAGGTAGATGAAGGGGCTCCCCGGGTGCTGCTGCTTGATGCGCTCGTAGAGCACGGCCATGCCGGGCACCGGCGTGCGGCCGTGCTCGTCGAGCACGAACGCGTTCCAGGCCGCGAGCAGCGGGCGGGGGAGCGACGTCACCATGACGGTGTCGTCGATGTCGCTCACGACGCCGAAGCGGGTCTCGGGGTCCACGACGAGCACGGGCGCCACGACGGGCTCGGAGCCGGCGACCGAGACGATCAGCTCCCGCCATCCCGGCTCGAGCCGGATGGGCACGATCGCGTCGACGAGGCCGCCGCGGTCGGCGGTCACCACGTGCCGGTCGTCGCCCGCGGAAATCGTCACGTCGACGTCGTTGAGGGTGAGCGAGGTGAAGGAGCGCCAGCCGCGCACGTTCTCGTACTGCGCGCGCTGCTCGCCGCCCGGCTCGACGAGCAGCACGCGCGCGAGCACGCGCACCCAGCCGTCACCGCCGTAGCCCGGGTACGAGACGATCACGGGCAGCCGGCCCGTGCGCAGCGCACGCGCCTCGCGGTGCTCGTGCACCCAGTCCTCGATGCGAGCCGCGGTGTGCTTGATCGGCTCGGGGATCCGTGCGAGCGGATCGAGCTCATCCATGCGTGACCTCCGAGCGCCGTGAACGATTCCCGACCCTACCCGGTGGTGCTTGCCGCGATGAGATCGGGTCCCTGCTCGCGCACGTTGCCGACCCGGCGGTCGACGACGTGCGAGGCGAGCGACGCCACGACGGAGGGCGCCTCGGCGACCACCGCTTCGAGCGCGGCCTCGCCGTCCTCGGTCGGATCGAGCCAGGCGTCGCGCATCTCGGGGGAGACGACTAGCGGCATCCGCTCGTGGATCGCGGCGAGGTCACCGGTCGAGGCGGTCGTGAGGATGCTCGTCGACAGCAGCCAGGTGCCGTCCGGCTGCTTCCACCACGCGTACAGGCCCGCGAACGAGATCGGCGCATCGCCGTGCACGTAGTGGGGCGTCTTCTCGTCGCCCTGGCGGTGCCACTCGAACCAGCCGTCGGCGGGCACGAGCGCACGGCGCTCGCGCACCGCGTCGCGGAACATCGGCTTCGCGGCCGCCGACTCGCTGCGGGCGTTGAAGGCGCGCACGCCGACCGAGATGTCGTCGGCCCATGAGGGCACGAGTCCCCAGCGCGCTGCCTCGAGGCGGCGGATGGGCGGCGAGTCGTCGCGCGGGGCAGGCTCGACGACGATCGGCACGGTCGTGGTCGGCGGGATGTTCCAGCTCGCCTCCGGTTGGCCGGGCCCGACCTCGTCGATCTCGAAGAGCGCGACGAGGTCGCTCGTCGGGGTGGCCATGACATACCGTCCGCACATGCTTGAAAGGGTCTCATCTTGCCAGGTGGGATGCGACAGTATGTGCTCATGAGCGATCGACCCGTGGGCCAGCCGTCGGTCACCGTGCGCCACGAACCGGTGCAGGCGCGCGCCGCGCAGCGCGTCGAGGCACTGCTGGATGCCGCGGCGGGGGTCGTCGTGGAGCACGGCATCGAGCACCTCACGACCGCTCTCGTCGCGGAGCGCGCTGGCGCCTCCATCGGCACGGTCTACCGCTACTTCCCCGACCGGGTCGCGGTGCTCGTCGCGCTCGCGGAGCGCAACCTCGAGCGGATGCGCTACGCCGTCGGGCGGGTGCTCGCGCAGCCGCACTCGAGCTGGACGGACGCGACGGATGCGGTGATCGGGGCGATGATCGACACCTTCCGCGAGGTGCCGTCCTTCCGCTCGCTGCGCACCGGCGAGGGGCTCGACCTCGGTCCGGTGGCGCGCCAGCCGGTGGCCCCGCTCTTCGCGGAGGTGATCGCCGCGTACGTCGCCGAGCGCTGGAGCATCGACGTCGACGAGGCGCGGCACGCGGACCTCGTGCTCGCCATCGGCACGCTCGACGCGCTCGTCACCTACGCGTTCCTGCACGACCCGCACGGGGATCCCCGCTACCTCGAGCTCGGGCGCGCGTGCGCCATGCACCACCTCGTGAACGCCTTCGGCGAGCCGGAGGACAGGAGCCGCAACGCCGAGAGCGAACCTGTCACATAGGTCTCGGCGTGTCGTTGCTGTCAGATAGGTAGCGGCGAGAGGATGGGGGCATCCGAAAGGCGGCCCGATGCCCATCGTCCCTCTCGCGCAGGAGCTCGACCCGCTCGTCCTGTCCCAGTGGCAGTTCGGGCTCACGACGATCTACCACTTCCTCTTCGTGCCGATCACGCTCGGCATGGTGTGGCTCACCGCGGGGTTCCAGACCGCATGGGCGCGCACGGGGAACGTCGAGCACCTCAGGCTCACGCACTTCTTCGGCAAGCTCTTCCTCATCAACTTCGCGATCGGCGTCGCGACCGGCATCGTCCAGGAGTTCCAGTTCGGGATGAACTGGTCGGACTACTCCCGGTTCGTCGGCGACGTCTTCGGCGCGCCGCTCGCGTTCGAGGGGCTCATCGCCTTCTCGTTCGAGGCGACGTTCATCGGCCTGTGGATCTTCGGCTGGAACCGCCTGTCGCCGAAGGTGCACCTCGCGACCATCTACATGGTCGCCCTCGGCACGATGGCGAGCGCGTACTTCATCCTCGCCGCGAACGCCTTCATGCAGAACCCCGTCGGCTTCGCCATCAACGAGGCGCGCGAGCGCGCCGAGCTGACCGACATCGGCGCGGTGCTCACGAACCCGGTGCTGCTCGCCTCCTTCCCGCACACGATGTTCGCCTCCGTCATGGTGGCCGGTGCGGTGATGGTCGGCGTCTCGGCCTGGCACCTCAAGCGCGCTCAGCACGTCGGGATGATGTACCGGTCGCTGCGGGTGGGCCTCTGGTGCGTCATCGGCGGTGGCATGCTGACCTTCGTCACGGGCGACATGGTCTCGATCGCGATGGTCGCGGCGCAGCCCATGAAGATGGCGGCCGCCGAGGCGATGTACGACACGTCCTCCGGCTACGACGCGTCCTTCTCGCTCTTCAGCATCGGCACGCCGGACGGCGAGCACGAGATCTTCTCGGTGCGCGTGCCGTACCTCCTCGCGCTGCTGTCGACTCATGACCCGCTCGGCACCGTCGAGGGCATCAACGACCTCGAGGCCGAGTACACGGCGCTCTGGGGGCCCGACGACTACACGCCGATCATCTGGGTGACGTACTGGTCGTTCCGCTGGATGATGGGGCTCGGCTTCCTGGCGTTCGGGATCGCCCTCGTCGGTCTCTGGCTGACGCGCAGCCGCCGCGTCGAGCAGCCGCGATGGGTGTGGGACGTGGCGATCTGGAGCCTGCCGCTGCCGCTCGTCGGCATGACGGTCGGGTGGGTCTTCACCGAGATGGGCCGGCAGCCGTGGCTCGTCTTCTCGCAGATGCGCACCGAGGCCGGCGTGAGCCCCGGCGTCACCGGCGGCGAGGTGCTGACCTCGCTCGTCGCCTTCACCGTCGTCTACGGGATCCTCGGCGTCATCGAGTTCCGCCTCATGCAGCGGGCGGCGCAGGCCGGTCCCGCCGAGGCGCCCGAGCTCGACGAGGCCGGCAGGCCCGCCCAGCCCGTCACGGTCTACTAGGAGGCTGCCGTGGATCTTCCTCTCATCTGGTTCCTCGTCATCGGGTGCATGTTCGTCATGTACCTCGTGCTCGACGGCTTCGACTTCGGCGTCGGCATGAGCCTGCCCATCCTGGGCCGCAGCGAGACCGACCGTCGCCGGATCATCAACGCGATCGGGCCGGTCTGGGACCTCAACGAGACGTGGCTCATCGTCGCCGGCGCGAGCCTCTTCGCCGCCTTCCCCGAGTGGTACGCGACGATGTTCTCGGGCTTCTTCCTCGCGCTGCTCGTGCTGCTCCTCGGGCTGATCGTGCGCGCCGTCTCGTTCGAGTTCCGCCACCAGCGCGACTCCGCCCGCTGGCGTGCGGGCTGGGATGCCTGCATCGTCGCCGGTTCAGTGATCCCGGCGCTGGTGTGGGGCGTCGCGTTCGCGAGCATCGCGCAGGGCGTGCCGATGGAGGCGCACCAGGGCGGTGCGCTCATGACGGGGTCGCTGCTGACGCTGCTGAGCCCCTACGGACTCCTCGGCGGGATCACGGTGGTGGGGCTCTGCCTCTCGCACGGTGCCGTCTTCCTGTCGCTGAAGACCGACGGCGACCTGAAGGCGCGCGCGCACGGCCTCGCCGGGCGCGCGCTGCTCCCGACCGCCGCCCTCGCGGTGGTGTTCCTGTTCTGGACGGTGCTCCAGAACCCGTCGACGCTCGTGGTCGTGCTCGCGGCGCTCGCGGCGGTCGCGTGCCTGGTCGCCTGGATGCTGAACCGCGTCGAGCGCGACGGGTGGGCGTTCACGGCCACCGCAGCCGCCGTGGTGCTCACGATCTCGACCCTCTTCGGCTCGCTGCTGACGCGCGCGGGCGGGCCGTTCGTCATGCCGGCCGCAGACCCCACCGGCGGCTTCGTCGGGCTCACCGTCGCGAACGCGTCGTCGAGCCAGTACACGCTCGAGGTGATGAGCTGGGCAGCGCTCGTCTGCCTGCCGCTCGTGCTCGCCTATCAGGCATGGACCTACTGGGTGTTCCGTCGACGGGTGACGGCCGCGGCCGTCGAGGTGGCGCACTGAACGAGCGGCGGCCGGACGACCGACGGGCCGGCGGGCAGGCCGCGCCCGCCGGCCGCGCGCGCCGAGGGCCGCTCGACCCGCGGCTGCTGCGGCACGCCCCCGGTGCCGGTGCGCACCTCGCGCTCGAGGGCGCGATCGCGCTCGTCCAGGCCGCCGCGATCGTCGCCTTCGCGTGGTTCGCGGGCCACGCGGTCGGCGCGGTCGTGGAGGGCGCGCCGCACGCCGCGATCCTGCCCGACCTCGGCATCGCCGCGATCGCCGTCGTCATTCGCGCGCTGGGCGCCTGGCTCTCCGGCTCGCTCGCCCCGGCGGCCGCTGCGCGCGTGCAGTCGCAGCTGCGCACGGCCGCGCTCGCGCGCATCGGTGCGCACGGCAGCCCTGCCGGCGCCGCTGACGCGGCCACGGCCCTCGGCCGCGGCCTCGCCGCGCTCGACGGCTGGTTCGGCCAGTTCCTGCCGCAGCTCGTGCGCACCGTCGTCGCGACGCCCGTCATCGTGCTCGCGCTCTGGTCGCAGGACGCCTTCAGCGGCATCGCAGTGCTCGTGTGCCTCCCGCTCATCCCCGTGTTCATGGTGCTCATCGGCCTCGCGACCGAGCGCGCGCAGCAGGAGCAGTGGGCGGCGACCGGCAGGCTCGCACGCTCGTGGCTCGACACGCTCGAGGGCCTCGCGACCCTGCGGCTCTTCGGCCGCGACCGCCGCGCCGGTGCGCGCGTCGACGCGCTGAGCGATGAGCACCGCGAGCGCACCATGTCGGTGCTGCGCGTCTCGTTCGTCTCGTCGATGGTGCTCGAGCTCGCGGCCGCGCTGTCCGTCGCGCTCGTCGCCGTGTCGGTCGGCCTCCGGCTCGTCGACGGCGACATCGCGCTCGGCCTCGCCTTCAGCGTGCTCATCCTCGTGCCGGATGCGTTCCTGCCCGTGCGGCAGGTGGGCGCCGCCTACCACGCCTCCACCGAGGGCATCGAGGCGTCGCGTGCCGTGCTCGACCTCATCGAGGCGCCCGCACTCGCGGATCGGCCCGGCCCCGCCGCCGGATCGAGCGGCGAGCAGGGGCTCGTCGTCGAGGGTCTCGAGGTGCGGCGCGGCGAGCGCTGGTTGCCGCCGGTGTCGCTCTCGGCGCGTGCCGGGGAGGTCGTCGTGCTCGCCGGGCCGTCGGGTGCGGGCAAGTCCAGCGTCATAGCGGCGCTGCTGGGGCTCGCGCCCGCGCGCGGCACCGCCTCCCTCGACGGTGCGGCGATCGAGCCGGCCCAGCTCGCGTGGGCGCCCCAGGGCGCGTGGGACGCGGTCGTCACCGGCACGGTGCGCGAGAACCTCGCGCTCGGCGGCGCGGCGCCCGACGACGCTCGGCTGCGCGTCGCGCTCGAGCGCGCGGGCGTCGGTGTCGACCTCGACGCGCGCATCGAGCCGGCGACCGGCGGCTCGCTCGGGCTCTCGGGCGGGCAGGTGCAGCGCGTCGTGCTCGCACGCGCGCTCCATCGCGTCGCGACCGGTGCGGCGGTGCTGCTCGCCGACGAGCCGACGAGCGCGCTCGACGACGAGGCCGAGCGGCGGGTGATCCTCGGCCTCCGCGCGGCGGCCGCGGACGGCGCCATCGTGATCGTCGCGAGCCACCGCCCCGCGGTGATCGCGGCCGCCGACCGGATCGTCCGCATCGGCGCCGCGGTGCACGCGTGACCGGGCGCGAGGTGCTCGCGACGCTCGGCGAGCGCCGCCGCACGGCCGGCGGCATCGCGGCCGCCGCGCTCACGGCCGCGCTCGCGATCGCGCTCATGGCGACCGCCGGCTGGCTGCTCGCTGCGGCCTCCTCCCAGCCGCCGATCCTCCACCTGCAGATGGCGATCGTCGGCGTCCGTGCCTTCGCGATCGGGCGCGCCGCCGGCCGCTACCTCGAGCGCGTGGTCTCGCACGACGCGGCGTTCAGGATGCTCGGCGCCGCCCGGCGCGCGGCGTTCGACCGGCTCCGCCCTGTCGCGCCCGTCGGCGTCGGGCGCTCGAGCGAGCTGATGCCGCGCCTCGTCGGCGACGTCGACCGGCTGCAGGACTGGCCGCTGCGCGTCGTCGGGCCGCTGTCGGCGAGCGGCATCGCGGTCGGGCTCGCGATCGCGACGGTCGCCTGGATCCTGCCGGCCGCGGGGCTCGCGCTCCTCGTCGCGGTCGTGGTGGCGGGCGGCCTCGCGGCGCTCGTCACCGCGCGCATCACGGGCGCCGCCGACAGCGCGCTCGGCCCGCTCCGCTCGCGGCTCGAGAGCGCGCTCGTCGACCACGTGCGAGCGCTCGACCTGCTGCGCGCCTACGGAGCCGAGGCCGAGCGCCGCGGGGTGATCGAGGCGCTCGACCGCGACATCGCACGGCGCGCCCGCCGCCACGCGCTGGCCGCCGGCGCGGGCGCCGGCCTCATCGCGCTCGCCTCCGGCGGCAGCGTGCTCGTCGCGACGCTCATCGCGGCGCCCGCGGTCGCGGACGGCGGGCTCACCGGCCCGCTCGCGGCGCTCGTCGCGCTCATCGGCCTCGCGGTGTTCGAGGTGTGGGGGGCGGTGCCGCCCGCGGTGCTCGCGTGGCGCGAGTCGCGCGCCGCCGCGGCGCGGGTCGCGGAGGCCCTGCCGGGCGACGTGGCGCTCGCCGCGGTCCCCGCCGAGGGCGGCGAGCAGGAACCGCCGGTCGGTGCGCTCGAGCTCACCGGCCTGCAGGCGGCGTGGCCGGGTCGCGGGCCGGCGTTCGCCCCGGTCGACCTGCGCGCGGAGCCGGGCGAGACGGTGGCCGTGGTCGGCGCATCCGGCGCCGGCAAGTCGACCCTCGCCCTCGCGCTCGTGCGGCTGCTCGAGTCGACCGGCGGGTATCGCATCGGCGGTCGGGATGTGCGCGGCATCGACCCGGATGCGCTTCGGCGCTCGGTGCTGCTCGCCGAGCAGCGCCCGCACGTCTTCGACGAGGACCTCGAGCAGAACCTGCGCTTCGCACGCGACGACGCCACCGCCGACGAGCTCTGGGCGGTGCTCGAGCGCGTCGGGCTCGCCGCGTGGGCACGCGAGCGCGAGGGCCTCGCGACCCCACTGGGGGAGCGCGGTGACCTCGTCTCGGGCGGGCAGGCGCAGCGGATCGCGCTCGCGCGCGCGCTGCTGGCCGACGCGCGCATCCTCGTGCTCGACGAGCCCACCGCGAGCGTCGACCGCGAGCTGGCCGAGCCGATGCTGCGCGACATCCTCGCCGCGGCGCGGGGCGAGGGACGCATCGTGCTCGTCATCAGCCACGTGCCGCTGCCGGCCGACCTCGTCAGCCGCACGGTGCGGGTGCGTGCCGCGGCGTCCTGACGGCGATCAGTCGTCGAGGTGCCGCGCCTCGCTGCGCGCGATGAACCGCTTCGCGACGTAGACGGCGGCGATGAAGACGGCGACGACGGCGACGAGCACGTAGCCCGCACCGTGCAGCTCGTCGGCGAGCTCGCGGTAGCTGCCGCCGGCGAGCCAGCCGGCGCTGGAGTACGCCGTCGCCCACAGCAGGCACGCCGGCAGGGTCCAGGCGAGGAAGCGGCGGTAGGCCATGCCGGCGCTGCCGGCGATGAGCGGCACGAGCGAGTGGGCGACGGGCAGGAAGCGCGAGAGGAAGATCGCGATGCCGCCGCGGCGAGCGATGTAGCGCTCCGTCCTGCGCCAGCGCAGCGACGCCTTCGGCCAGCGGCGAGCGAGCCAGCGATCGATGCGGGGGCCGATCCAGCGACCGATCGCGAAGCCGATCGACTCGCCGCAGATGGCACCGATGACGGTCGCCCCGATGAGCGCGAGCCACCACGGCCACTCCTCGACCGCGAGCGCCGCGATGATGACGATCGTGTCGCCGGGCACGGCGAGACCGAGCAGCACGCTCGTCTCGAGCAGCATCGCGAGTCCCGCGAGCACGGTGCGCAGGAGCGGGTCGATCGAGCCGATCGTCTCGAGCAGCACGCCGATCGCGTCGTCGATCACCGTCGGCTCGCGATCGGCGCGGCGACCGAGGGCGTCCGCAGCGCCGAGAGCCTCGTCCGCCAGGCGGAGGCGCGCTCGGCGGGTGCGACCGGCGGACCGCCGTGCCAGTGCGTGACCGCGCGGATGCCGCGCAGCGCGTTCGCGAGCCACACCTCGCAGTCGGCGAGGTCGTCCGGAGTCGCAGTCGCCTCGCGAACGGCGACGCCGTCGGCACGGGCGAGGTCGCGCAGCACGGCCGCCGTCACCGATGGCAGCCGGGGGATCGAGGCGGCGGGCACGAGCAGCTCGTCGCCCTGCCACCACAGGAGCGCCGACCAGGCGCCCTCCGCCACCAGGCCGCCGGCAGCCGCATCCGTCGTCAGGATCGGCTCGACGTCGTCGCCCGTGCGCTCGCGCTCCTCAGCCTGCAGCGCCGCGAGCGCCGCGAGGTCCGGCCCCTTGCGCAGCGGGAGCGTGCGCGGGTCGCGCGCGGCGGTGACGACGCGGGCGGTGCTCGCCGGGGCGGGTGCGGGGCGGATGCGCAGCCGGATGCCGTCGGGCGTGAGGTCGACGCGCGGCGACCAGGTGCCCGCGGGCACCAGGACCATCGCGGCGTCGACGGCCGCGCGAGCGGCGCCCGGGTCCCCGCCCAGGTCGGCGACGGCGCGCGCGAACCTGTCGCGGTGCCGGTCGAGCGCGAGCACCGTGCCGTCGACGACGAGCCAGGAGTCGGCGGCGAGCGTCTCGTCGACGCTCGCGGAGGGGTCGAGCGGCTCGAAGCCGCTGCCCGTCCAGGCGCGCACGACATCCCTCCCGCTCATAGGATCGACCCTATGCCAGCGACCCCTGCGGCACTCCTGCCGCATCTCGGGGCGCGCTGGACGCAGCCTGTGACGACGACGCCCGAGGCGGCGTTCGCCGCGCTCGAGGCCGTGTCGACCGAGGTGGTGTGGCTCGACTCGTCGTCGGAGGGGGCGCACGTCATCGGGGTCGGCGCCCACGCGCTCGTCGTGCGCGACGGCGTCGCCCGCCTCGACGGGCGGATGCTCGCCGGTGACGCGGTGGCGGCCCTCGAGGCGGCCCGCGGCGAGCTGCCGGGCGCGTGGGTCGGCTGGCTCGGCTTCGAGGCGGGCGTGCGGATGCTCGGCCTCGAGCCGGGTAAGGGCCGCTTCCCGGAGGCCGCGTGGCTGCTGCTCGACCGCTGGGTCGTGGTCGAAGGCGGGCGGGCGCAGGTGCAGTCGCGCGACGGCCGGCCGTGGTCGCTGCCGCCGGCGCCCGCTCCCGCGCCGCCGGCGACCGGTGGGGTCGACGCGAGCGCGCTGCGCTGGCGCGACGACGACGCCGGCTACGCCGCGAAGGTCGAGCGGTGCCGCGCGCGCATCCGCGACGGCGACTCCTACGTGCTGTGCCTCACCACCGCGATCGAGGCGCCGCCGCTCGACGCGGTCGCGACGCACGCGCGGCTGCGCACGGCGAGCCCCGTGCACCACGGCGGGCTGCTGCGCATCGACGGCGTCACCGTCTCGAGCGCGAGCCCCGAGACGTTCCTGCGGGTGCAGGACGGGATCGCGACGACCCGGCCCATCAAGGGCACGCGCCGTCGCGGCACCGACGACGACGCGGCGCTCGCCCGCGAGCTGCACGAGAGCGAGAAGGAGCGCGCCGAGAACGTCATGATCGTCGACCTGTGCCGCAACGACCTGCAGCGCGTCTGCGCGCCGGGGTCGGTCGACGTCACGAGCCTGCTGGGCGTCGAGACGTTCCCGACCGTGCACCAGCTGGTGTCGACGGTGCGGGGGCGGCTGCTGCCGGGGCTCGGGCCGCTCGACGCCGTGCGGGCGCTCTTCCCCGCGGGGTCGATGACGGGGGCGCCGAAGCGTCGCACGGTCGAGCTGCTGCAGGAGCTGGAGGGTGCGCCGCGCGGCGTCTACGCCGGCTGCTTCGGGCTCGTCGCGGGGGAGACGTGCCAGCTCGCGATGGTCATCCGCAGCGTCGTCGCCGACGCCGCCGGCGCGCACATCGGCGTCGGCGGTGGCGTCACCGCCCTGTCGGATCCCGCCTCCGAGGTCGAGGAGCTCCACGTGAAGGCCGCGGCCCTCCTCGCGGCCCTCGTCCCCGCCGCCCCGCCCGCCCGCTGACCGCCGAGCTTCCCTCTACTGCGGGTTCTCGGCTCCGATCCCCGCAGTTCGGGGAAGTTCGGTCGCGAGGGGGCCCGCGTCAGCGGACGAGCGCCTCGGCGAGGTCGACGAGCTCGTCGAGCTCGACCGTCCAGCCGGCGGCGAGCGCGCGCAGCGCCTCCCGGCGGGTGGCGTCGTCGCCCTCGAGCGGGAAGCCGTGCTCGACGAGGTGCAGCTGCGTCGAGCCGTCCTCGTCGCGCAGCCCGATCTCGACGGTCGATGCGCGGCCGGAGAGGATCCCCTCCGCCCAGTCGAAGACGAAGCGCTCCTCGGGCTCGACCTCGAGGATGCGCGCGGCGAGCACGACCTCGCCCGTCCAGGCGAAGCGCCCCGTCGCGCCGGCGACGACGCCGTCGGGGAACGCCGCGATGTCGCCGAGCCAGCGAGCGAGCAGGTCGGGCTCGGTGAGGCAGCGCCACACGGCGCTGCGCGGCGCGTCGATCGCGACGATGCGGGTGACGCGCGAGCCGGGCACGTCGACCGTCGCTGGCGGGTTCTCGAACTCCGGCACGGACGACCTCCCTCCTCGCGCCCCGCAGGCATGGTGGCGGCGGGGACGGATCCGATCATGCCATGCGGGGCTCCGAGCGGGCCGCCGTAGACTTGGAAGCTGTCGTGCCGCGTCCGGCCGACGACACCCAGGAGCATCAGTGACCGACGAGACCTACGACTTCGCCCGCATCCAGCAGCGCTGGCTGCCGGTGTGGGACCGCATCCGCCCCTTCGCGACCGACGACGAGACCGATGCGCGCCCGCGCAAGTACGTGCTCGACATGTTCCCGTACCCCTCGGGCGACCTCCACATGGGGCACGCGGAGTCGTACGCCTACGGCGACGTGCTCGCCCGCTACTGGCGCCAGCAGGGCTTCAACGTGCTGCACCCGATCGGCTGGGACTCCTTCGGCCTGCCCGCCGAGAACGCCGCCATCAAGCGCGGCGCGGACCCCGCGGCGTGGACCGCGGAGAACATCGAGCAGCACAAGCGCTCGATGCGCCAGTACGCGACCGCGTTCGACTGGGACCGCATCCTCCACACCTCCGACCCCGCGTACTACAAGTGGAACCAGTGGCTGTTCCTCGAGCTCTACAAGGCGGGTCTCGCCTACCGGAAGCCGTCGAACGTCAACTGGTGCCCGAAGGATCAGACCGTGCTCGCGAACGAGCAGGTCGTCGCCGGCGCCTGCGAGCGCTGCGGCACCGCCGTCGTGAAGAAGAAGCTCACGCAGTGGTACTTCAAGATCGCCGACTACGCGGACCGGCTGCTCGACGACCTCAACCAGCTCGAGGGCCGCTGGCCCGACAAGGTGCTGCGCATGCAGCGCAACTGGATCGGCCGCTCCGTCGGCGCCGAGGTCGAGTTCGAGATCGAGGGCCACCACAGCCGCGTGCCGGTCTTCACGACGCGTCCCGACACCCTCTACGGCGCGACGTTCATGGTGGTCGCGCCCGACTCCGACCTGGCCGCCGAGCTCGCATCGGGTGCATCGCCCGAGGTGCGGATGCGGTTCCAGGCGTACCTCGAGGACGTCGGCCGGATGACCGAGATCGACCGCCAGAACGCGGAGCGCACGAAGACGGGCGTCGACCTCGGCCGCTTCGCGATCCACCCGCTGACGGGGGAGCGCCTGCCGGTCTGGACCGCGGACTACGTGCTCGCCGACTACGGCCACGGCGCGGTCATGGCCGTGCCCGCGCACGACCAGCGCGACCTCGATTTCGCGCGCGCCTTCGACCTGCCGGTCAAGGTCGTCGTCGACACGAACGCCGCCGTCACGGGCGTCCTGCCGATGATCCCGATCGACGACGAGGGCAACGCGATCGAGCCCGAGGGCTTCGCGCCGCTCGACCCGAAGGCGACCGGCGAGGCGCTCACGGGCGACGGCCGGATGATGAACTCCGGCGAGCTCGACGGCATGTCGAAGCAGCACGCCATCAGCCGCATGGTGCAGCTGCTCGAGGCGAAGGGCGTCGGTCGAGCGGCGAAGTCGTACCGGCTCCGCGACTGGCTCGTGAGCCGGCAGCGCTACTGGGGCACGCCCATCCCGATCGTGCACACCGCCGACGGCCAGGAGGTGCCGGTGCCGTTCGAGCAGCTGCCGGTCACGCTGCCGAGCTCGGCCGGCCTCGACCTGACGCCGAAGGGCACGAGCCCGCTCGGCGCGGCCGAGGACTGGGTGAACGTGCCGTCGCCGATCGACGGCAGCCCCGCGCGCCGCGACGCCGACACGATGGACACGTTCGTCGACTCGTCCTGGTACTTCCTGCGCTTCCTCAGCCCGAACGACGACACCCAGCCGTTCGACAAGGCGCAGGTCGAGCGCTGGGCGCCGGTCGACCGCTACGTCGGCGGGGTCGAGCACGCCATCCTGCACCTGCTCTACGCGCGCTTCATCACGAAGGTGCTCTTCGACCTCGGGCACGTGCCGTTCACGGAGCCGTTCGAGGCGCTGCTCAACCAGGGGATGGTCATCCTCGACGGCGCGAAGATGTCGAAGTCGAAGGGCAACCTCGTCACGCTGTCGGAGGAGCTCGAGCAGTACGGCGTCGACGCGGTGCGGCTCGCGATGAGCTTCGCCGGCCCGCCGGAGGACGACATCGACTGGAAGGACGTCAGCCCGACCGGCGCCCAGAAGTTCCTGGCGCGCGCGTGGCGGCTGTCGAAGGAGTCGCTCGCGAAGCCGGGCACCGACCCGAAGCCGGGAGACCGAGCGCTGCGGCGCGAGACGCACCGGTTCCTGGCGGATGCGCCGGGTCTCGTCGAGGCGCTGAAGTTCAACGTGGTCGTCGCGCGGCTCATGGAGCTGACGAACGCCGCCCGCAAGGCGGTCGACGGCGCCGCGGGCGCCGCCGACCCGGCGGTGCGCGAGGCGGTCGAGACGATCGCGCTGGGCCTGTCGCTCTTCGCGCCGTACACGGCCGAGGAGATGTGGGCGAACCTGGGCTTCGAGCCGTCGATCGCGAACGCCGGCTGGCGGAAGGCCGACCGCTCGCTGCTCGTCCAGCAGACGGTCACCGCCGTCGTGCAGGTGAACGGCAAGGTGCGCGACCGCATCGAGGTGGCGGCCGATGTGGCCGCTGACGAGTTCGAGCGGCTCGCGCGCGAGCTGCCGGGCGTCGCCCGCTCGATCGGCGACCGCGAGGTGCGGCAGGCGATCGTGCGGGCCCCGCGGCTCGTGAACTTCGTCGTCGGCTAGCCCTTCGCTGGTCGAGCCGCATCCACCGACGCTCGCGCCGCGTCCACAGGCCCGGCTGCACCGCGCTCGTACGCGCCGTCGCGGCCCCTACCCTGCCGGGATGGCCGGTGATGACGCGCGCTGGCGCCTGGGCGCGGGCGCCGCGGTCGTGCTCGTGCTCGGCGCTGTCGGGGGCGGGGTCGTGCAGCGGATGGTCGTCGACGCGCAGCCCGCGGTCGTCTCGGCCACGCCGGTCGCGTCCTCGACCGAGACGAGCGCCACGGCCGAGGTCGTCGTCGACGTGCAGGGCGCGGTCGCGCATCCCGGCGTCTACCGGCTCCCCGGCGGAGCGCGGGTGCTCGACGCGATCGCGCGCGCGGGCGGCACGACCGAGGAGGCGGCCCCCGGCGCGCTGAACCTCGCGCGGACCGTCGTCGACGGCGAGCAGCTGCTCGTGCCCACAGCAGGCGAGCAGGCCGAGGCGGCGCCCGCGTCACCCGAGGAGGGCGCGCTCGTCTCGCTCAACCGCGCCGACCAGGCTGCGCTCGAGACGCTGCCGCGCGTCGGCCCGACGCTCGCGCTGGCGATCATCGCGCACCGGGAGGAGCACGGGCCGTTCACCGACATCGCGCAGCTCGACGACGTGCCGGGCATCGGCCCGGCGCTGCTCTCGGCGCTCACGCCCCTCGTCACGCTCTGATCGTGCGCGGCCACTGATGCGCGACCTGCGGCTCGCTCTGCCGGTCGCGCTCGCCTGGGCGGTGCTGGCGGCGCTCAGCTCGGACCCGGCGATGCTGACCCCCGCGACGGTCGGGAGCGCCCTCGCCGCGGTCGGCTGCCTGCTCGCCGCACGGACCGCATCCGCTCACGACGGCATCGCGGCGGTGCTCCGCACCAGCGCGGTCGGCGCCGGTCTCGCCGTGCCGCTGCTCGCGGGAGCCGCGTCTACGACCGCGCTGCCGCTCGACGCCTGCGACAGGATGTCGCTGCTCGTGCTGAGCGCGTCGCCGCCCGCCGAGGTGCTCGTCACCGGTTGCGACGCCGCGGCGCACGCGGCGGTGCCGCCGAGCGCCCTGCTGCTGCGGGCGGATGCGGCGCTCGCGATCGGCGCGACCGCCACCGGCTCGTGCGACGCCTGGCTCGACGGCTCCCGGTGGCTGCTCGCCTGCGCACGGCTCGAGGTCGCCGAGCCGGCATCGTGGGCCGCGTGGGCGAGCCCGCTGCGCGACGGGCTGCTCGCGGCGTCGGCGCAGCTGCCGGGGGCCGGCGCTGAGCTGCTGCCGGGGCTCGCCATCGGTGACGAGCGGCGCATCGGCCCCGCGCTCGATGCCGCGATGCTGGCCTCCGGGCTCAGCCACCTCACCGCCGTCTCGGGCGCGAACTGCGTCATCGTGGTCGGCGCCGCGTTCCACGCCGCCGCCGCGCTCGGCGCTCGTCGAGGCGTGCGGGTGATGAGCGCAGCCGGTGCTCTCGTGGGATTCGTCGTGCTCGTCACGCCGGAGCCGTCGGTCGTGCGGGCGGGAACCATGGCCGCGATCGCCCTGGTCGGGCTCGTCACGGGCCGCCGAGCCGGCGCGCTCGCGCTCCTCGCCCTGGCGGTGCTGCTCGCGCTCGCCGTGCAGCCCCATCTCGCGACGAGCGCCGGGTTCGCGCTCTCGGTGCTCGCGACCTGCGGCCTCATCGTGCACGCGCGGCCCATCGCGACGGCGCTCGCCCGCGTGCTCCCGATGCCGGTCGCCGCGCTCATCGCCGTACCGGCGGCCGCCCAGCTGTGGTGCATGCCGGTGCTCGTCGCCCTCGATGCGAGCGTCAGCCTCGTCGCCGTGCTCGCGAACCTGCTCGCCGGTCCGGTCGCGCCGCTCGCCACCGTCGCCGGGCTCGCGGCCTGCCTCGCCGCACCGCTCGCGCCGGGCGTCGCGGTGGCCCTCGCCTGGATAGCGTGGCTGCCCGCGGCATGGATCGCGCAGGTCGCGCTGCTCGCTCAGCAGCTGCCGGCAGCGCAGACCGCGTGGCCCGCTGCGCCCTGGGGCGTGGTGGCAGCGTCCGCCGTGCTCGCCGCCGTCGTGATCGGGCACGCGCGCCGGCAGCTGCTGCGCGGACTCGCGGCTGCCGCCGCCGTGGGCCTCGTCGCAGCGGGAGTCGCCGCGTGGCCGGCCGTGCGGCTGGGCGCGCTCGCGGAGTGGACGATCGCGCAGTGCGACGTCGGGCAGGGGAGCGCGACGGTCGTGCGGCACGCCGGTGTCGTCGTCCTCGTCGACGCCGGGCGCGAGGCGGAGCCGATCGACCGGTGCCTCCGGATGCTCGGGGTCGCGCGCGTCGATCTGCTCGTGCTGACCCACTTCGACGTCGACCATGCCGGCGGCGCGCCGGCGCTCGTGGGCCGCATCGGGACGCTCGTGCACGGCCCTGTCGACGAGCGCGCCGCGCCCCTCGTCGCCGAGCTCGTCGCCGCAGGCGCGACGGCTCAGGAGGCGCGTCGCGGCGACGCGTGGATGCTCGGGGACCTGCGCGTCGACGCGCTGTGGCCGACCGGCGATCC
This sequence comes from Agrococcus sp., assembly GCA_031178105.1. Taxonomy (GTDB): domain Bacteria; phylum Actinomycetota; class Actinomycetes; order Actinomycetales; family Microbacteriaceae; genus Agrococcus. Next base: position 29,203 of record JAPSJX010000016.1, read on the forward strand.
GGAGCCGGGCAACGACGCGAGCGTCGCCGTCGCGATCGACCTGCCCGATGCTGCTGCGGACGCCGCTGCGCGGCCGGCGGGCACCGTCGGCGCGCTCGAGCTCGTCGTGCTCGGCGACCTGAGCGCCGAGGCGCAGTCCCGCCTGCTGCGCGCAGGCGTCCCGGGCCCGGCCTCCGTGGTCGTGGTCGCGCATCACGGCTCCGCGGACCAGCTGCCGGCGATCTACCGAAGGCTCGGCGCCGCGGTCGGCCTCGTGGGCGTCGGTCCGAACGACTACGGGCACCCGACGGATGCGGCGCTGCGGCTCGTCCGCGACACCGGGGGAGTGCCGCTCCGCACCGACGAGCTCGGCACGATCGCGCTCGCTGTCGACGAGCACGGCGTGCGCGTCTGGTCTGAGCGCGTCGGCGGCCCGCCGTAGGCTGATCGCATGGCAGCGAGCAGCCCGAAGATCGCCATCCCGAAGATCTCCTGGGAGCAGGTGTCGCCCGCACCCGTCGTGCTGGTCTTCGGCAAGGAGTCGTTCCTCGCCGACCGCGCGCTGCAGCGGCTCCGCGCGCTGCTGCTGCTCGAGGACCCCGAGCTCGAGGTGCACGACGTCGACGCCGGCCAGTACAGCGACGGCGGGCTCGAGCTCATCGCCAGCCCCTCGCTGTTCGACGAGCCGCGCCTGGTCCGCGTCGCGAACGGCGTCAAGGCGACGGATGCGTTCATCGCCGACGTGCTCCGCTACCTCGCGCAACCGGTCGACGGCACGACGCTCGTCATCCGCCACGACGGCTCCACCGTGCGCGGCAAGAAGATGCTCGACGCGATCCGCTCGACGCCCGGCGCGATCGAGGTCGTCTGCCAGCCGCTCAAGCGCGGCGACATGGTGCCGTTCGCGCGCGCCGAGCTGCGCCTGCTCGAGCGCGAGGCGACGCCCGGTGCGATCGCCGCGCTCGTCGACGCCTTCGCCTCCGACGTCGCCGAGCTCGCCAACGCGATCCGGCAGGTGGCGCTCGACACCGAGGGCGAGGTCACCGAGCAGGTCGTGCGCACCTACTACGCGGGGCGCGTCGAGACGACGGCCTTCGCGGTGGTCGACGCGGTCGTCGCCGGCGACGTCGCCCGCGCGCTCGTCACCCTGCGGCAGGCGATCGCGACCGGAGCCGACCCGGTGCCGATCGTCGCGGCGTTCGCGATGCGCTACCGCCAGCTCGCGAAGGTGTCGGGCGCGGGCGGCTCCGACTCGCAGGCCGCGAGGCAGCTCGGCATGCAGGACTGGCAGGTCGGCAACGCCCGCCGCGATCTCCGGTCGTTCACGGATGCGTCCCTCTGCGACGCGATCGAGGCGATCGCGACCGCGGATGCTGCCGTGAAGGGTGCGGAGCGGAGCCCCGGCCACGCGGTCGAGCGGCTCGTGCGGCAGCTCGCGGCTCGCGCCTCCTGAGGCGACCGCGCCGCCGGCCAGGTCAGGCGGAGCCGCTCCACGGCGCCGGGACGATCGTCCAGAGCACGACGGCCGGCTCGCCGCCCTCGACGCGCCAGGTGTGCGGCTCGCGGCCGGGGAGCGTCAGCGCCGCGCCGCTGCCGACCGTCACGGTGCGGTCGGCGAACCGCACGGACACCGTGCCGGACACGACGTGCAGCACCTCGACGTCGCAGTTGATCGTGTAGAGGTCGCTGCCGCCGTGCGCGTCGGGCTCGAGCTCGGAGCGCAGCAGCTGCACGCGCTCCTGCCCGCGCGGCGACAGCATCCGCTCGTCCGCGCCGAACCCGCCCAGGTTGATCGGTGGCGCCTCCTCCCACGTGACGAGCTGCACCTCGGGCTCCTCGAAGAGCGCGCCGACGGGCAGCGAGAGCACCTGGCACAGCTGCACGAGCGTCGCGACGCTCGGCGACGTCTCGTCGCGCTCGACGCGGCTGAGGAAGCCCTTGGAGAGACCGGTCGTCGTCGCCACCTGGCTGAGCGACATGCCCTGCGCGGTGCGCGCCGCGCGCAGCTTCGCCCCGATGGGGGTGGTCCCCTCGTCGGCGGTCGGGTGGATCGAGCGCATCGGGCTCCTGGCTGAGGTCCGCTTGACGCGCGGAGGCGCGACGCGTACCGTGTGGGCAATCGTTGCGTCCAGAGTATCGAAGGTTGTCAAATATGCAACACCTGCCGGAGCAGGACCGCACTGCGGTCGACGCCGCCGCTGAGCGCGCGACGCCGCGCGGTCCCGTCGACGCGAGCGTCGTGCCGCGCTTCGCGGGCATCGCGACCTTCGCGCGGCTCCCGAGGCTCGACGAGGTCGGGCGCGCCGACATCGCCATCGCGGGTGTGCCGTTCGACAGCGGCGTCAGCTATCGGCCCGGTGCCCGCTTCGGCCCGGCGCACGTGCGTGAGGCGTCGCGCCTGCTGCGGCCCTACAACCCGGCGCAGGACGTCTTCCCGTTCGCGTCGCAGCAGGTCGCCGACGCGGGCGACCTCGTCGCGAACCCGTTCGACCTCTCGGCCGCGATCGCCGAGATCGAGGCCGGCGCGCGAGAGCTCCGCCGGAGCGCCGATCGCCTCGTCGTCATCGGCGGCGACCACACGATCGCACTGCCACTGCTGCGCGCGGTGCACGCCGAGCACGGGCCGGTCGCGGTGCTCCACTTCGACGCGCACCTCGACACCTGGGACACCTACTTCGGCGCGCCGATCACGCACGGCACGCCCTTCCGCCGCGCTTCGGAGGAGGGCCTCATCGACCTCACCGCGAGCATGCACGTCGGCACCCGCGGCCCGCTCTACGACAAGGGCGACCTCGAGGACGACGAGCGGCTCGGCTTCGCCGTCGTCACGAGCGAGTTCGTCGAGGAGCACGGCGCCGCCGCGGCCATCGACCGCATCCGCGCGAGGGTCCGCGACGCGCCGCTCTACATCTCGATCGACATCGACGTGCTCGACCCCGCGCACGCCCCGGGCACCGGCACGCCGGAGGCGGGCGGGCTCACGAGCCGCGAGCTGCTCCGCATGCTGCGCGCGCTGTCCGACCTCCGGATCGTCGGCGCCGACGTCGTCGAGGTCGCGCCCGCGTACGACCACGCGCAGCTCACGGCCGTCGCCGCGAGCCATGTCGTGTACGAGCTGCTGAGCGCGATGGCGCCGAGCGAGGGCCGATCGTGACCGCCGAGGAGCAGGGCATGCGCACACCCGAGCAGGCCGAGGTCGAAGCGGCCGCCGACGCCATCATCGACGCCTTCGCCGCGACCGACGGCGAGCGCTACTTCGCCGGGTTCTCGACCGACGCGACCTTCGTCTTCCACACCGAGCCGGCCCGCCTCGATGACCGTGCCGCCTACGAGCAGCTGTGGGGCGGATGGGTCGACAGCGGCTGGCGCGTCATCTCCTGCGCGTCGAGCGACCGCCTCGTGCAGGTCTTCCCGGGCGGCGCCGTCTTCACGCACTCGGTCGACACCGCCGTGGAGACCACCGACGGGCCCACGTCCTACCGCGAGCGGGAGTCGATCGTGTTCGCGCTCGAGGGCGACGGCCTGGTCGCCGTGCACGAGCACCTTTCGCCCCTGCCCGAGTCCTGACCCCGCCTCAGCGCCCCTCCCATCTGACCCAGCACCGCCCGCGCACCCGCGCACCTGACGACATCTGCCGAAGGAGTCCCATGTCGCTCTACACCCGCCTCGAACGCCGACTGGAGGCGAGCTCCGACGACGCCGGTCCCGTGCGCGGCACCTACTCCGCCGGTCGGATGCTCATGATCTGGCTCGCCGCCAACCTGGTCGTCACGACGCTGCTGACGGGCACGCTCTTCGTCCCCGACGTGCCGTACGGCCTCGTGCTCGGACTGATCATCGGTGGCACCGTGGTCGGCGCGGTCGTGCTCGTGCTGATCGGCGCCATGGGCACCCGCACGGGCCTGCCGACGATGGCGCTGACCCGCGGCCCGTTCGGCACCCGCGGGAGCCTGCTGCCGCTCGCCGCGAACGTCATCATCCTCATGGGCTGGAGCTGGGTGCAGGCGATGCTCGCGGGCATCTCGCTCGACTTCATCGTCGCGTCCGTCACAGGCTTCTCGAACCCGGTCATCTTCGCCGTGCTCTGCCAGACGATCGTCGTGGTGCTCGCGATCTTCGAGCACTCCGGCGTCGCGCGCGTCGAGCCGTGGTTCGCCGCGGTCATCCTCGCCATCGCGGCCTACGTCTTCATCACGTCGTTCGCGACGTTCGCGCCCGCCGACTTCGCCGCGATCCCCGCAAGCCCGGAGGCGTTCTACACGCCGGGGCTGGTGTTCGACGTCGTGCTCGCGACCGCCATCTCGTGGACGGTGCTCTCGGCCGACTTCAACCGGTTCGCCCGCTCGACGCGCGCCGGCGTGGTCGGCTCCGGCATCGGCTACACGCTCTCGACCATCACTGCGATGGCGCTCGGCGCGACCGCGATCGGGTACGTCGCGCTGCGCGGCGGCGAGGTGGTCGCGTTCGACCCGCTCACCATCATCGACGCCTTCGGCGTGCTCTTCGCCGTCGCGATCTTCCTCTCGGTGATGGCGACGAACACGATGGTCGTCTACGGCATGGTGACCTCGGTGATCAACGCGCTGCCCGGCCGCAGGGTGCCGTTCCTCGCCACCGCGCTCGTGCTCGGCGTCATCTCGATCATCGGCTCGACCTTCTTCGGCCTGCTCGACCAGTTCACGACCTTCCTCGTCACGATCAGCGCCCTCTTCGCGCCGGTGTTCGCGATCATGATCGTCGACTACTACCTGCTCGCGCGCCGCTCCTACGGCGCCGACATCCTGCGGCCGACGGGCGGACGCTTCTGGTACCGGGCGGGCGTGAACTGGGTCGCGGTCATCTCCTGGGCGGCCGGCGCGACGCTCGCGTACGTCTGGGCGTACGTGTGGCCGCTGCCGATCGGCGCCACCGTCCCGGCGTTCGTCGCGACGTTCGTCATCTACCTCGCGCTCTCGCTGCCGTTCCGCAGCAAGGACGCGCCCGCGCCGGCGCGGCACCTGGTGGACGCGTCGTCGGATGCCCGCTGACGCGCCGGCTCCCGGGCGGGCCGTGGCGCCGCTCGGGCCGGTGCCCCAGGCGGGCGCCGTCGGGCCGCTCGGAGCGTGGGAGCTCCGCGACCTGAGCCATCCGATCGCCGACGGCATGCCGGTCTACCCCGGTGACCCGGAGGTGCACATCGGCGCCGCGCTCACGCTCGACGACGACGGCGTCGACGTCACGGACATCCGGATGGGCTCGCACACCGGCACGCACGTCGACGCCCCGTCGCACACGGTGGCGGGCGGACGCACGATGGCGGATGTCGCGCTGGACGATCTCGTCGGCGCCGCGGTCGTGCTGCGCGTGCCGGGACTCGCCGACGACGAGGTCTACGGCATGGCGCGGCTCGAGGCGCGCGGACCGCTGCCCGAGCGGTTGCCGCCGATCGTGCTCATCGACACGGGATGGGCGCGATGGTTCGGCGACGAGCGACGGCTGCGCCACCCTGCGCTCGATCCGGACGCGGCGGGCGAGCTGCTGCGACGCGGGATGCGCGTGCTCGCCGTCGACACGCTCAGCCCGGATCCGACCGGGGGAGCGGCGTTCCCCGTCCACGGGGTCGTGCTGGGGAGCGGCCGGCTCATCGTCGAGAACGTGACCGGGCTCGAGCAGGTGCCCGACCGGCTGCAGGTCGGGTTCTTCCCGCTGCGCCTCGCCGGCGACGGCGCTCCCGTCCGCGCGGTGGCCTTCCTGCCGCACGGAGCGGACCACGCCGGCTGACCTGAGCCCGCCCGGTTCACGCCCCCGCGCTGGGCGCGATCGCGAACCCGACTGCTTGCGGTACCGAATGGCCGCCTGCCGCATGTCCGAGGCGGCACATCGGTACCGGAAGTCGGACAGGACCGGCGATCCGGCCCGGGAACGACGACGGGGACCCCATCAGGGGTCCCCGTCGTGCAGCGGTCAGCTCAGAGCGACGCGGCAGCCTTCGTGATCGACGACTTGCGGTTCGCGGCCTGGTTGCGGTGGATGACACCCTTCGACACGGCCTTGTCGAGCTTGCGGGCGGCGACGGCCACCTTCTGGTCCGCCACGGCCTTGTCGCCGGCGGCGATCGCCTTGCGCGCCTCGCGCACGGCCGTCTTGAGCTCGCTCTTGACGGCGCGGTTGCGGAGCGTCGCCTTCTCGTTGGTGAGGATGCGCTTGATCTGCGACTTGATGTTCGCCACGTGGTGTCCTGTTCTGATTCGAAGAGTGGTTGGCGGCGGCTTGTGCTCGCCTGAGCCGCCGCGACCCGCCCTCGCGCGACGGGCGCGCAGAAGAAGGGGAAGCCAGCGAACGACTCTACCAGCGCGCGGCCGCCGGGCGCAACGCGGCCCGAGCCCTCCGCTGTGGGAGACTGGACCTTCCGCACCGCGCGTGCATGCACCGCGTCACCGCGTCCCAGCGACGCGGCGATCCCCAGCCGACGAGAAGGACCCGTGAGCCCCCGAGCGACCAAGGCACTCGAGCCAGCCTCGACCGATCCGGCGAAGATCCGCAACTTCTGCATCATCGCCCACATCGACCACGGCAAGTCGACCC
>JAPSJX010000070.1 GCA_031178105.1 Agrococcus sp.
CGCGACCTCCTACGGCGTGTCGTGACCACCCGGCTCGGCGGCGGCGCGGAGCCGTGGCGACCGCCTCGGCGATGGCGTCGAGGCGGTCTGGGCGCCGCTGCTAGCCGCTCTTGCGGCGGTGGACGCGCTTCTGCACAGCCGGACCCGAGTGCGCCCCCTGCACGCTGCCGGGAGCGCCCATGCCCTGCCCGTGGTGGCCGAGCTTCTTCTTGTCGAGCGCCTCGCGGAACTTGCGGCGCTGGGCCTCCTCGGCCGTCTCGGTGCCCTCGGGGGTGTCCTGCGGGGTCTCCGGCTCAGCCGGATCGTGACTCGTCATGGCTCCACCTTGCCCCCTGCGCCCATCGATGTCGAGTCGAGCGGAGCCGTCAGGCAGCGCTCGCCCGCAGCGGCGACGCCGACCGCGAGGGCCGGCTCTCCTGCGGCACCAGCGCCGCGAGCGTGCGCACGAGCGTCGTCAGCCAGACGAACAGGATGCCCACCGCGATCGCCTCGAGCGCGGTGGCGCTGTAGACCTCGAGCGGTCGCCACAGCAGCACGGCGAGCACGAGCGCGACCGCTGCACCGATCGTGGTGAGGAGCAGCGCGCGCGGCGGCCCGGGCATCACGATCGTCATCACGACCATCGCCACGCCGAACAGGCCGAGGGTGCCGTAGGCCGCGATGTCGTGGAGCAGCTTCGCGCGGTAGACGGGGAACACGCCGACGGCGGCGAGCGCCGCGCCGGTCGCGGCGAAGAGCGCGACGACGAGCGCGATGTGACGCAGCGCAGGGTCACCGAGCCAGCGGTGCAGGTCTCGCCCGATGTATGCGCCGATCGTGGCGACCAGCAGCCCAGCGACCATCAGGGTGACGTTGAACGCCCAGCCGCTGCCGAGGTCCGAGAAGTGCCGCTCCCACCAGCGGGGGTCGGTGGCCGTGATCATCGAGAACAGCGTGCCGATCGTGAGGAACGCGAAGAGCATGGTGGCGAGGTCGGTGGTGCGCAGCTCGACGCCCGCCTGGAAGGCGAGCCAGCCGGCCGCGCTGCTCGCGGCGCCCGTGAGCAGCGCACCGGCGACCGCCGGCGCCTGCAGCCCCTGCAGCCCGAGCGCCAGGATCTCGCCCGCCGTCAGCGCCGCCAGGTAGGCGACGGCGCCGAACGCGACGGTGATCGCGACGGTCGAGATGCGGGCGACGACCGTCTGCCACCGGGGCATCGGCGCGGTACCGCCGCGGCGGTGCAGGGCGGTGCTCACCACGAAGGCGCTCGCGGCGATGAGCGCGGCGATGCCGGCGGCGGCGTGCGCGACCGACCCCTCGCCGGCGATCGGGCGCGGCGGACCCGCGAGCGCGACGAGGGCGAGGGCGACGCCGGCGCCGAAGCACGCCCAGGCCGCCGCGATCGCGCGCGACTCGCGGCGCGCATCCGTCTCGACGGTCGACCCCATGCTCACGATCGAACCACGCTCGAGTGGCAGCGAGGATGACCGCGCTCAGCCGCCGCGCTGACGGAACGCTTGGCCGGCGCTCGGACGGTGCTCGTGCGCGCCCGCGCCACCCCGCCTAGGCTCGCACCCATGCGGCTGACCACCGATCAGCGGATGCACTGGATGGACATCCTCCGAGGCTTCGCCATGATCCTCGTGCTCGCGTGGCACGCGCCCGCCATTCCGGCGCTGCTCGGAGCCGAGATGCCCGCCTGGATGCTGGCCGTCAACGACGCACTCCTGCCGTACCGGATGCCGATGCTCATGTTCGTCTCCGGCCTGCTGCTGCCGGCGGCGCTGCGCAAGCCGCCGGTCCGGTACTACTGGGGCAAGTTCCAGTACGTCGTCTGGCCGTACCTGCTGTGGTCCGCGCTGCACATCCTGCAGTCCGACTCGGGCGAGCCGCTCCTCCACTGGCGCTCGTGGATCGCGACGGGCTACCTCTGGTTCATCTTCTTCATCGCCTGCTACTACCTCGCGGCACCCCTGCTGGCCCGCCTCCCCGCCTGGGTCGTGCCCGCTGCTGCTCTCGCGGCCGCGCTGGTGCTGCCCGACGGGCTCGCCCTGCGCATGGCCTACTTCGCCTTCTTCTTCTTCGCGGGCGCGGCGGTGAGCCGCTCGCCGCGGCTCCTCGAGCTCATCGGCTCGACGTGGTGGGTGGCGCTGCCCGCCGGCGTCGTCGCGACTGGCTTCGGCGTCGTCTCCGCCTTCGAGCGGCACCAGTTCGAGGCGTGGACCGCGCCGATGTCGGTCTGCGGGATCGTCGCCGCCATCTACTGCGCGAGGCGTGTCGAGCAGCGGACGTGGACCAGGCCGCTCCGCTTCATCGGCCGCAACTCGCTCGTGTTCTACGTGGCGCACTTCCCGATCGTGCTCGGTGCCTGGCTGCTGCTGCGCGGCGTCTTCGACGACAGCACGGCGGTCGCCGCGCCCCTGCTCTTCGCCATCGCGCTCGCGGGCTGCTGGGCGCTGGCGGTGCTGCAGCGCTACCGCCCGATCACGTGGCTCTTCCGTGCGCCCGACTGGCTCCCCGCGCTGGCTCGTCGCAGCGCTCCGATCGCGCCCTCGACCCGAGCGGCCGCCTGAGCGCCCGAAGCAGCCTGTCTGACCGATTGACTTTCGATAGATACCGCGCGATCATCGATCTATGCTGCGATCCCGTCTCGTCGTCCTCTGCCTCCGCATCGTGCTCGTCGTCGCCGCCCTGTGGCTGCTCGTGCTGCTGGTGCTCTCGCTGCCGGGCGAGCTCTCCGACGGCACCCCGGATGCGAGCGTCCGTGTGCCGACGCAGATCGTGCTCTCGCTCGTGCTGCTGACCGTGCTGGCCGTGATCGTGTGCATCTGGCGGCTCCTGACGCTCATCAGCCGCGACCGGCTCTTCAGCGACGCCTCGCGGCGCTGGGTCGATGCGATCGTCTGGTCGCTCGCGATCGGCTGGGTGCTGCTCGCCGGGTTCGCGCTCGTGGTCACCGCGGTCATCTTCTTCACCCCCGAGATCCGCGACCCCGGGATCCCGATGCTGCTGTTCGGTGTCGTCGTGCTGTCGTCGCTGCCGCTCCTGCTGATGGTCGTCATGCGCGGCCTGCTGCGGCAGGCGACCGGCTACCGCGCCGAGCTCGAGGAGGTCATCTGATGCCCATCGTGGTGCGGATCGACGTCGAGCTCGCCAGGCGCAAGCTGAGCGTCGGCGACTTCGCCGAGCGCGTTGGCCTCACCCCGGCCAACGTGGCGGTGCTCAAGAACGGCCGCGCGAAGGCCGTGCGCTTCTCGACGCTCGACGCGATGTGCCGGGTGCTCGAGTGCCAGCCCGGCGACCTGCTCGAGTGGGTCGACGATGCGGCGGAGGCGCCGGGCGCCGGCGCACCCTGATCGCCTGACGCGCCTCTCGAGCCGGCCTACCCGCGAGCGGAGCCGTCGCTGTCGACGCCGTCGCGGCCGAGCAGCTCCTGCTCGATGGTGCCGCCGTAGCCCTCGCGCTGCGGGTCGCCGTGCAGCCCTCCGGACACCGCGTACTCCTCCTCGGGGCTCAGGACCAGCCGGTGGCGGCCCCAGAGCCCGAAGATCGCCAGCATGACCGCGTAGACGATCACGATCGCGACGATCGCCGGGAGGAACGTGGGGTTGAGCAGGAAGCCCACGAAGATGAGGGCCGAGATCGCCGCCGCCACGATGGCGCCGCCGGAGCCCCACGGGCTGCGGTAGGGACGCTTCGCGTCGGGGAACCGCTTGCGGAGGATGACGAACGAGACCATCTGCATGAGGTAGGCGAGCACGGCGCCCCACACGGCGATGTTGAGCACGATGGCACCGGCCACGCCGCCCGCGCCGCCGGCCGACTCGACGATCAGCAGCGCCACGAATCCGATCAGCGCGCCGGCCGTGAGCGCGACCCACGGGGTCTGGCGGGCACCGGTGAGCGACAGGGACTTGGGGTAGTAGCCCGCTCGCGAGAGCGAGTACATGTTGCGGCCGTAGGCGAACATGATGCCCTGCAGCGACGCGAGCAGCCCGATGAGCGCGAAGAGCGCGAGCACGGCCGCTGCGCCGTCGCCCACGATCGCCCGGAAGCCGTCGAGCAGCGGCTCGCCGGCCGTGCCCGTCGCCTCGGCGCCGATGACGCCGGTATTGAGGACCAGCACCAGCAGGCCCGTCACGATGAGCGTGAAGCGCGCCCAGAGCCCGGCGCGGGGGATGTCCTTGACCGGGTCATGGGCCTCCTCCGCGGCGAGCGGCAGCTCCTCGATGCCGAGGAAGAACCACATGGCGAACGGGAGGGCGAAGAGGATGGGCAGCACACCGTGGGGCAGGAACGCGGTCTGACCCGCGTCGGGTGCGATGTTCCAGAGCAGCGCCCACTCGAACTTCCCGGAGAACACGGCCAGCGCGGCGAAGACCAGCAGCACGCCGATCGAGATGATCGAGACGACGACGGCGAAGCGGAACGAGATGGCGGCGCCCGCCGAGTTCAGCAGCACGAACGCGGCGTAGAGGATGATCCACCACACCCACGGCGGCATGGAGAAGCCGAGCAGCTCGCTCGTGATGGCGTCGGCGTAGCTGCCGGAGAAGTAGACGATCACGGCGGTGGTGGCGACGTACTCGATGGTCTCGGCCAGGCCGGTCACGAAGCCGCCCCAAGGACCCATGGCGGCTCGCGCGAACGAGTAGGCGCCACCGGTGTGCGGCATCGCCGACGCCATCTCACCGATCGAGAAGATGAGGCCGTAGTACATGACGACGAGGATGCCGAAGGCGATCAGCATGCCGCCGAAGCCTGCGAAGTCGATGCCGAAGTTCCAGCCGGAGAAGTCGCCCGAGATGACCGCTGCCACCGCGAGCCCCCACAGTCCGACGACACCGGCGGAGCGGCGCAGCTGCCGCTTCGCGAAGTAGTCGGTGTCGGCTGTCGTGTAGGTGACGCCAGAGACCTTCAGCGTGTCCTTCGCCATCGCGGTTCCCCTCCGAGGAGTCGGTGCCAGGGGTGCGTGCACACCGAGGCCGATGTCCGCATGCTACGGAGGCGAAGGTCGCTTGTCCATACCTTTGCGTGCGCCGCGGCGGCCGCCAGTAGGGCGCCTCACTCCACCGCCAGAGGCCCGCGTGTGCTCTAATGGTCGGCAACCGCGGGATTGCATCGATGCGCTCGCCCGCCGAGAGGAGCCCGCATGGCCGTGTCAGCAGGCAACCTGAGCCTCGAGGAGCTGCGCAGCGACGTCGCCTCCGGCGCCGTCGACACCGTCATCCTCGCGTTCACCGACATGCAGGGGCGGCTCGTGGGCAAGCGCGTGGCCGCGCGGCACTTCGTCGAGACGGTCGCGGACCACGGGGCGGAGTGCTGCAACTACCTGCTCGCGGTCGACGTCGACATGAACACGGTCGAGGGCTTCGCCATGTCGAGCTGGGAGACCGGCTACGGCGACATGGCGATGCTGCCGGACCTGCGGACGCTGCGGCGAGCGCCCTGGCTCCCCGGCACGGCGCTCGTCACCGCCGATCTGCAGAGCGTGGACGGCGTCGCCGTGGAGCCGTCGCCGAGGAGGGTGCTCCAGCAGCAGCGGGAGCGGCTCGCGCAGCGCGGGCTCGAGGCGTTCGTCGGCACCGAGCTGGAGTTCCTCGTCTTCGACGACTCCTACCGCCAGGCGTGGGCGAAGCGCTACCACGGCCTCGCGACCGCCAGCGACTACAACATCGACTACGCCCTCCTGGCATCCACCCGCATGGAGCCGCTGCTGCGCGAGATCCGCGTCGCCATGGACGGCGCGGGGATGTACTGCGAGGGCGTCAAGGGCGAGTGCAACCTCGGTCAGCAGGAGATCGCGTTCCTGTACGCAGAGGCGCTCGTGACCTGCGACAACCACTCCGTCTACAAGAACGGCGCGAAGGAGATCGCCGATCGCCACGGCAAGTCGCTCACCTTCATGGCGAAGTTCGACGAGCGCGAAGGCAACTCGTGCCACATCCACCTGAGCCTGCGGGGCGCCGACGGATCGACGGTGTTCGCGGACGAGCAGCGCGACGGCGGGCGCAGCGTCCTCATGGAGCAGTTCCTCGCCGGTCAGCTCGCCGCCCTGAGAGAGCTGACGCTGCTGTTCGCGCCGAACATCAACTCCTACAAGCGCTTCCAGCCCGGTTCCTTCGCGCCCACCGCGATCGCGTGGGGCCTCGACAACCGCACGTGCGCGCTCCGCGTGGTCGGGCACGGTGCTGGCCTGCGGTTCGAGAACCGGGTGCCGGGCGGCGACGTCAACCAGTACATGGCGGTCGCGGCGATGATCGCGGCCGGCCTGCACGGCGTCGAGCAGGAGCTCGAGCTCGAGCCGGCCTTCGCCGGCAACGCCTACCTGTCCGACGCCCCCAAGGTGCCGACGACGTTGCGTGAGGCCGCCGACCTGTTCGAAGGCTCCGAGATCGCCAGGGCGGCGTTCGGCGACGAGGTCGTCGATCACTACGTGCGCGCCGCGCGCGTCGAGCTCGAGGCCTTCGATGCCGCCGTCACCGACTGGGAGCGCATCCGTGGCTTCGAGCGACTCTGAGCGCGCCGCCGCGCGCCCGCTCATCGGCATCACGACCTACCTCGAGCAGGCGCAGACCGGCGTGTGGGACGTCCGGGCGGCGTTCCTCCCCGAGGTCTATCTCGACGGCGTGACCGAGGCCGGCGGCATCGCCGTGCTGCTCCCGCCGCAGCCCGTCGACGGCGGGCAGGCGCGCGCCGTCGTCTCCAGGCTCGACGGCATCGTGATCGCCGGCGGCGCCGACGTCGATCCTCGGCGCTACGGGCAGGACCCGCACGCGGCGACGGGAGCCCCCCGCGAGGACCGGGACGCGTGGGAGGAGGCGCTGCTCCGCGCCGCGATCGAGCAGGACGTGCCCTTCCTCGGCATCTGCCGCGGCCTGCAGGTGGTCAACGTCGCCCTCGGCGGCACCCTGCACCAGCACCTGCCCGACGTGGTCGGCCACACGGGTTACCAGCCGGGTGCGGCGGTGTTCGGGCAGGAGGAGGTCGAGCTGGAGCACGACTCACGGCTCGCAGGCATCCTCGGCACCGAGCGGCTCCGGGTGCCCGTCTACCACCACCAGGCGATCGACGAGGTCGCGCCGGGACTGCGGGTGACGGCGCGCACCGACGAGGGCGTCGTCGAGGCGATCGAGGTCGACGACGCGCGCTACGGCGTGGGCGTGCAGTGGCACCCGGAGGAGGACCGCGCCGACCGGCGCCTCTTCGCCTCGCTCGTCGACGCGGCGCGCGCGCATCGCGCAGGCAGGACGCCCGCATCCGTCCCCCAGGAGGCATCGTGAGCTACACCGTCATCGACCCGGCCGACGAGTCGCAGGTCACCACCGTCGAGCACGTCGGCGTCGAGGAGACCGACGAGGCGATCGCCCGGGCCGCCGTCGCGCAGCGGGCGTGGGCCGCGCTCGCGCCCGCCGACCGTGGCCGCCACCTGCGCGCCTTCGCCGGCGCGATCGACGCCCACGTCGAGGAGCTCGCGCAGCTCGAGGTGCGGAACGCCGGTCACCCCATCGGCCAGGCTCGCTGGGAGGCCGGCAACGTGCGCGACGTGCTGGAGTACTACTCCGCCGCGCCCGAGCGCCTGCTCGGCAGCCAGATCCCGGTCGCCGGCGGCATCGACGTGACGTTCCACGAGCCGCTCGGCGTCGTCGGCGTCATCACCCCCTGGAACTTCCCGATGCCGATCGCGGTGTGGGGATTCGCGCCCGCGCTCGCTGCGGGCAACGCGGTGGTGCTGAAGCCTGCGGAGTGGACCCCGCTCACGGCCATCCGCATCGGGGAGCTCGCCCTCGAGGCGGGGCTGCCGGAGGGGCTGCTGACCGTGCTGCCCGGGCGGGGAGCCGTGGTCGGCGACCGCTTCGTCACGAACCCCACCGTGCGGAAGGTCGTCTTCACCGGCTCGACGGCGGTCGGCAAGCAGATCATGGCGGGATGTGCCACGCAGGTGAAGCGCCTCACGCTCGAGCTCGGCGGGAAGAGCGCGAACGTGGTCTTCGCCGACAGCGACCTCGAGGTCGCCGCGGCGCGCGCGCCGTACGGATGAGCAGGCGGATTCGCGCACCCTCTCCGCGCTCGCCGGCCGAGGCTACGACGCCTCGGCTCACCGGGCGAAGCAGTTCGACCGGTCGTGGTTCGACCGCTTCGATCTCATCGTGGCCTTCGACCGCAGTTCCGAGCGCATCCTGCGTGCCTGGTCCGCCGACGAGGCAGACCGGGCGAAGATCCACCTGCTGCTGAGCTTCGACCCGGACTCGAAAGCGATCGATGTGCCGGATCCCTACTACTCCGACGCCGCCCTCTTCGA
>JAPSJX010000071.1 GCA_031178105.1 Agrococcus sp.
AATCCTTCCTGGCACCCCTCGCGGGGTGGCAGGAAGGATTCGCGCCGGGGCGCGCCCCGGTCGCGAGCGAGATGGCGACCGGCGGCGCCGGTTGCGGCAGGAGAGCGCCAGCGATGGTGGACAACGACACGACCCTCCCGACCGAGAGCACGGCTCAGGACGGCGGAGCACCGACCGAGACGCCCGCCGCGGCGGAGCGCCCGAAGCGCAAGCGGGCGACGACGCGCAGGCGGTCCGCAGCGGGTGCGTCGGCGAGCGACGCGCCGGCCGCCGCAGCGACCGAGCCGGCACAGACCGACCTCGTCGCCGGTGCCGCCGACCCGATCACGGCGAACACGGTGCTCGAGCGCATCGCGCCCGAGGCCGCTGCGCCGACCGAGGCCCCCGCGCTCTCCGGCTCGCAGGCCGCGGAGCCGGGCCACGAGCCCGGTCTCACCGACCCCGCGTCCCAGGTCCCCGCGACCGCCGAGGAGCCGGCCGACGACCCGCTGTCCGCCGCGAAGGCGCTCCCGGAGGTGCCCGCCGGCCCGTTCGGCCTCGTCTTCCACGCGCCGGACCTCGCGGCGCTGCCCGCCCTGCCGTCGTTGCGCGACGACGAGGACCAGGACGACGAGGACGACGACGAGGACGAGCGCCAGCAGGCGGGCCGCCGGTCGCGCCGCACCCGCACGCGCGGGCGCACGACGCGTGAGCCCGACGACGAGAAGCCGCTCATCACCGAGCCGCAGAAGGTGCGCGGCTCGACGCGCCTCGAGGCGAAGCGCCAGCGCCGCCGCGAGGGACGCGACGCGGGCCGCCGCCGCACCGTCGTGACCGAGACCGAGTTCCTCGCCCGCCGCGAGGCCGTCGAGCGGCAGATGATCGTGCGCTCGAAGCACGACCGCGTGCAGCTCGCGGTGCTCGAGGACGGCGTCCTCGTCGAGCACTACGTGGCCAAGGCATCCGAGTCGAGCCTCATCGGCAACGTCTACCTCGGCCGCGTGCAGAACGTGCTGCCGAGCATGGAGGCAGCCTTCGTCGACATCGGCCGCGGCCGCAACGCCGTGCTCTACTCCGGCGAGGTCGACTGGGACGCCGCAGAGCTCGAGGGGCAGCCGCGCAAGATCGAGCTGGCGCTCAAGCCCGGCGACACGGTGCTCGTGCAGGTGACGAAGGATCCCGTCGGGCACAAGGGCGCGCGGCTCACGAGCCAGATCTCGCTGCCGGGCCGCTACCTGGTCTCGGTCCCCGGCGGCTCGATGAACGGCATCTCGCGGAAGCTCCCGGACACGGAGCGCGCCCGCCTCAAGAAGATCCTCAAGCAGGTGCTGCCCGAGGGCGTCGGCGTCATCGTGCGCACGGCCGCCGAGGGCGCGACCGAGGACCAGCTGACGCGCGACGTCGAGCGGCTCACGCGGCAGTGGGAGCGCATCCAGCAGCAGAAGCAGACCGGCTCGGCCCCGCAGCGGCTGCACGCCGAGCCCGATCTGCTCGTGAAGATCGTCCGCGACGTCTTCAACGAGGACTTCCACAAGCTCGTCATCCAGGGCTCGGAGGCGCTCTCGACGATCCGCGAGTACCTCGAGGCGATCGCGCCCGACCTGCTCGACCGCGTCGAGCCCTACGAGGGCACCGACGACCCGTTCTCGCACTTCCGCATCTCGGAGCAGATCGACAAGGCGCTCGACCGCAAGGTGTGGCTGCCGTCCGGCGGCTCGCTCGTCATCGACCGCACCGAGGCGATGACCGTCGTCGACGTGAACACCGGCCGCTTCGTCGGCGCCGGCGGCAACCTCGAGGAGACGGTCACCAAGAACAACATCGAGGCGGCCGAGGAGATCGTCCGCCAGCTGCGCCTGCGCGACATCGGCGGCATCATCGTGATCGACTTCATCGACATGGTGCTGGAGTCGAACCGCGACCTCGTGCAGCGCCGGCTCATCGAGTGCCTGAGCCGCGACCGCACGAAGCACCAGGTGGCGGAGGTCACGAGCCTCGGCCTCGTGCAGATGACGCGCAAGAAGCTCGGCCTCGGGCTGCTCGAGTCGTACTCCGAGCAGTGCGAGGTGTGCGCGGGCCGTGGCGTGATCGTGCATCACGAGCCCATCTCGAAGGCGCAGCGGCAGCAGCAGCAGCCGGAGGGCAGCGGCGGCGGCAACGGCCGGAGCCGCCGCGGTCGCGGCAAGCAGTCGGAGTCGCAGCAGCTCGACCAGCACCAGCACCAGCAGCCCGCGGGCGGCACGCACGCGATCACCGAGGACCTGCGCAAGGGCCTCTCGCAGATCGCCGCGGCGGGCAAGGGCAAGGCCGAGGGAGAGCACGGGCAGCACGTCGCCGCTCGCGCCGATCAGCCTGCCGAGCGGCACGCCGAGCAGCCTGCGCAGCAGCCCGCTGAGCAGCCCGCCGAGCAGCACACGCGGCAGCCCGCGCAGCGGCCCGCAGAGCAGCCCGCCGAGCGGCCGGCGCAGCAGCAGCCGAGCGGCATCGACACGCCGTCGAAGGAGGCCGTCGAGGCCGTCGCATCCGAGCCGGTCGTGACGATCCTCGACATCCCCGTCGCTCCCGCGCACGAGCCCGCCGCGGCGAAGGCGAGCCCGGACGACCTCGACGGGCTGCTCGGCAGCGCGCTCGACGCCATCGCGACGCCCGCGCCCGGCACCGGCAAGGCGGCTCGCCGCTCGCGCCGCGCCTCCTCGGGTGTCATCACGGCGAAGCCGAACGACTCCTGACGGCACTGGTCACGATCTGCGGTCCAGCGCCCCGCGCCTCCGCAGATCGTGACCACTGCCCGGGTCAGGGGCGGTCGCGCTCCTTCACGCGCAGCCCACTGGCGATGAGCCGCCGCACGAGCTCCTTCGGGGGCACGCGCTGCGCGCCCATCGCGACGAGGGCGTCGATGCGCTCCTGCGGCACGTCGTAGTGGTCGTGGTCGAACCCCCGCGAGGGGATGCCGGCCGCGCGCGCGAACGCGTGCAGCTCGTCGAGCGAGCTGTCGCTCACGAGGTGCGCCCACATCGTGCCGTGGTTCGGCCAGAGGGGCTCGTCGACGAGGATCGCCATCGGGCCACCGTAGCCCGCGCCACGCGGAGCCCGCCGTGTTGACCGGATGCGCTCGGAGCCTGTATCGTTGTCCGCTGGTGCAAGTCGCGATCGAGCGCGCGCCACAAGCTTCGTCCCGGCTGAGCCGGGAGTCGTAACAACAGTGAGGATCCCATCGTGGTGTACGCAATCGTGCGCGCCGGCGGCCGGCAGGAGAAGGTCGAGGTCGGCACCGTGCTCGTCGTCGATCGCATCGCCGGTGACGACAACGGCAACGTCGAGCTCGCCCCCGTGCTGCTCGTCGACGGCGACAAGGTGACGACGGACGTCGACGCGCTCGCCAAGGTGAAGGTCACGGCAGCGGTCGTCAGCGACCTGCGCGGCCCCAAGATCCGCATCCAGCACTACCGCAACAAGACCGGCTACAAGCGCCGCATGGGCCACCGCTCGGAGCTCACGCGCCTCAAGGTCACCGAGATCAAGTAAGGGGCTGACAGACAATGGCACACAAGAAGGGCGCGTCATCCACGCGCAACGGTCGTGACTCGAACGCTCAGTACCTGGGCGTCAAGCGCTTCGGCGGCCAGGTCGTGAAGGCCGGCGAGATCCTCGTCCGCCAGCGCGGCACGCACTTCCACCCCGGCGCCGGCGTCGGTCGCGGCGGTGACGACACGCTGTTCGCCCTCGAGGCAGGCGCCGTCCAGTTCGGCAACAAGGGCGGCCGCAAGGTCGTCAACATCGTGGCAGCGGTCTGACGCACCACATCAGCAACCGATGAGCGGGGCGGGCTTCGGCCCGCCCCGCTCTCGCATCGTGAGGAGACGGCAATGGCGACATTCGTCGACCAGGTGACGCTGCACCTGCGCGCAGGGCACGGCGGTCACGGCTGTGTCTCCGTGAAGCGCGAGAAGTTCAAGCCACTCGCCGGCCCCGACGGCGGCAACGGCGGCGACGGCGGTGACATCGTGCTCGTCGCCGACCCGCAGATCACGACGCTGCTCGGCTACCACCGCGCGCCGCACCGCTCGAGCGACAACGGCATGCCCGGTCAGGGCGACCACAAGTCGGGCACGTCCGGCAGCGACCTCGAGCTGCCCGTGCCGGTCGGCACGGTCGTGACGGATGCGTCGGGCGAGCAGCTCGCCGACCTCAACCGGCCGGGCATGCGGCTCGTCGTCGCCGCGGGCGGCCAGGGCGGGCTCGGCAACGCCGCGCTCTCGAGCACCAAGCGCCGCGCGCCGGGCTTCGCGCTGCTCGGCACCCCCGGCGCCGAGGGCGACATCACGCTCGAGCTGAAGACCGTCGCCGACGTCGCGCTCGTGGGCTTCCCGAGCGCCGGCAAGTCGAGCCTCGTGGCTGCGATGAGCGCCGCGCGCCCGAAGATCGCGGACTACCCGTTCACGACCCTGCACCCCAACCTCGGCGTCGTCGAGTCGGGCCAGGTGCGCTACACGATCGCCGACGTGCCCGGCCTCATCGAGGGTGCGAGCGAGGGCAAGGGCCTCGGGCTCGAGTTCCTGCGCCACGTCGAGCGCTGCTCCGCGCTCCTGCACGTCATCGACTGCGCCACGCTCGAGCCGAACCGCGACCCCATCAGCGACCTGCAGGTCATCCTGCGCGAGCTCGAGGCGTACCCGGTGCCCGACGGGCAGACGCCGCTGCTCGAGCGCCAGCAGCTCATCGCGCTCAACAAGATCGACGTCCCCGAGGCGCGCGAGCTGGCCGACTTCGTGCGGCCCGAGCTCGAGGCCATGGGCTACCGCGTCTTCGAGATCTCGACGGTCGCCCACACGGGCCTCCGCGAGCTGTCGTTCGCGCTCGCCGAGCTGGTCGAGGCCGATCGCGCCGCGAAGTCGGCGGAGCCGGTGCCGGAGCGCATCGTGCTGCGGCCGAAGGCGATCGACGACCACGGCTACGTCGTCAAGGTCGAGGGCAGCCACGACGGTCCCGTCTACCGCATCCTCGGCGCGAAGCCCGAGCGCTGGGTCGCCCAGACGGACTTCCGCAACGACGAGGCCGTCGGCTACCTCGCCGATCGGCTCGCGAAGCTCGGCACCGAGGACGCGCTGCTCAAGGCCGGTGCGGTCGCGGGCGCCACGGTCGTCATCGGCCCCGGCGCGGGCATCGTCTTCGACTGGGAGCCGACCATCGCCTCCGCTGCCGAGCTCGTGGGCAACCGCGGCACGGACCCGCGCCTCGACCGGAACGACCGTCGTACGACCGAGGAGCGCCGCCGCGAGTACCACGAGCGCATGGACGCGAAGCAGGCCGCGCGCGACGACCTCCGCGGCGAGCGCGACGGCGGCGTGTGGACCGACGACGAGGGGTTCGAGGTCCAGCGCTGGGACGAGCAGGCATGACGACCCTCGACGTGCGCTCGGGGGAGCGGATCGTCGTGAAGGTCGGCTCGTCGTCGATCTCGGGCGAGCGGCGCGGGCAGATCGAGCCGCTCGTCGACGGGCTGGCGCGACTGCACCGAGAGGGCCAGGTCATCCTCGTCTCCTCGGGCGCCATCTCCACCGGCATGCCGTACCTGGGCCTCGAGGCGCGACCCGCCGATCTGCCGATGCAGCAGGCGGCGGCGGCGGTCGGGCAGAACGTGCTCATGAACCGCTACCAGCGCAGCCTCACGCGCCACGAGGTGGTCGCCGCGCAGATCCTGCTCACCGCATCCGACATGGACATGGACTCGCACCGCGTCAACGCGCGGAACGCGCTCGAGCGGCTGCTCGAGCTGCGGATGCTGCCCATCGTCAACGAGAACGACACGGTCGCGACGCACGAGATCCGCTTCGGCGACAACGACCGGCTCGCGGCGCTCGTGGCACGGCTCGTGCACGCCGACCGGTTGATCCTGCTCTCGGACATCGCCTCGCTGCGCACCGCGCCGCCGGACGAGGACGGCTCGGAGCCCATCGAGCACGTGCCCTACGGCGACCCGCTCGACGGCGTGCGGCTCGGCGCGAGCGGCTCGCACATCGGCTCCGGCGGGGCGATGACGAAGGTCGACGCCGCCCGGCTCGCCGCCGACGCGGGCGTGCGCGTCACGGTCACCGCCACGCCGCTCCTCGAGCGGCTCATCGCGGGCGAGCGGCTCGGCACCGAGTTCGAGCCGAACCCCGACGCGCGACGCTGACCGGCGGCAGCCGCCGCCGGGCACTGCCTGCATCCGGAGGCTCGTAGGATCGAGGCATGCCTGACGACCTCGACGCCCTGCTGACCGAGTCGAAGCGCGCCTCGCGCGCCCTCGGCATCGCTCCGGCCGAGCAGCGGCACGCAGCCATCGAGGCCGTCGCCGTCGCCATCGAGGAGGCGGCGGACGCGATCCTCGCCGCGAACGCGGCCGACCTCGAGCGCGGCCGGGAGTCCGGGCTCGCCTCGGGCCTCCTCGACCGGCTGCTGCTCGACAGGTCGCGCATCGCCGGCCTCGCCGCCGCCGCGCGCGCGCTCGCCGTGCTGCCCGACCCGATCGGCGAGGTGCTGCGCGAGCGAACGCTCGCGAACGGCCTGCAGCTCACCGAGGTGCGCGTGCCGTTCGGCGTCATCGGCGTCATCTACGAGGCCCGTCCGAACGTCACCGTCGACCTCGCCTGCATCGCGCTCGGCTCGGGCAACGCGGTCGTGCTGCGCGGCGGATCCGCCGCCGAGCGCACGAACGCCGTGCTCGTCGAGGCGATGCAGGGCGCGATCGAGCGGAGCGGCCTGCCGCGCGCATCGGTGCAGACCATCGACCGCTTCGGCCGCGACGGCGCCGGCCGCCTCATGCGGGCCCGGGGCCTCGTCGACCTGCTCGTGCCGCGGGGGAGCGCCGCGCTCATCGAGCGCGTCGTGACGGAGTCGACGGTGCCCGTCATCGAGACCGGCGCGGGCGTCGTGCACGCCTTCGTCGACCGCGCCGCGTCGCTGCCGATGGCGCTCGACATCGTGCTGAACGCGAAGACGCAGCGCACGAGCGTCTGCAACTCCCTCGAGACGGTGCTCGTGCACCGCGACATCGCCGCGACCGCCGTGCCGGCGCTGGCCGGCGCGCTGCAGGAGGCGGGCGTCACGATCCACGCCGACGCCCCGCTGCCGGGCGTCGGCGCGACCGCGCCGCTCGGCGAGGGCGGATGGTCGACCGAGCACCTGTCGATGGATGTCGCCATCGGTGTCGTCGACGACGTCGACGCCGCGATCGAGCACGTCAACCGCTACGGCACGCACCACACCGACACGATCGTCACGGACGACGCGGATGCGGCCGCGCGCTTCCTCGCGGAGGTGGACTCCGCGGTCGTGATGCACAACGCATCCACCCGCTTCACCGACGGCGGCGAGTTCGGCTTCGGCGCAGAGGTGGGCATCTCGACGCAGAAGTCGCACGCGCGGGGCCCGATGGGGCTGCCCGAGCTCACGAGCAGCAAGTGGCTCGTGCGCGGCGCGGGCCAGGTGCGTGCCTGACGCGCGCTAGGCTGGGGTCGGATCGGAGGCACACCCATGACGACCTTGACACTGCTCGCTGCCGCTGCCGAGCACGCCGAAGAGGCTGCGGGCGCTGGCCCGTACATCGCCGCCGGCATCGCCGCTGCCGTCTTCATCATCTCAGCGATCGTGCTGCGCTCCTTCCGCGACGTCTCGTACCGCGGTGAGCGGCACGACGTGCACGGCAACGCCTGACATCGACGCCGCACCGAAGCGTCGCCGCCGCCTGGGCATCATGGGCGGCACGTTCGACCCCATCCACCACGGCCACCTCGTCGCCGCCAGCGAGGTCGCCCAGCACTTCGACCTCGACGAGGTCGTGTTCGTGCCCACCGGTGAGCCGTACCAGAAGCGGCTCGCCTCACCGAGCGAGCATCGCTACCTCATGACGGTCGTGGCGACCGCGTCGAACCCCCGGTTCCGCGTCAGCCGCATCGACATCGACCGCGCCGGCCCGACCTACACGATCGACACGCTCCGCGACGTGCGGGCCGCGCATCCCGAGGCCGAGCTCTTCTTCATCACGGGGGCGGATGCGTTCGCCTCGATCGTCGAGTGGAAGGACCAGGACGAGCTGTGGCAGCTCGCGCACTTCGTCGCCGTGACACGGCCCGGCCACCAGCTCTCGGCCTCGGGATTCCCGGCTGACCGCGTCTCGCTCCTGGAGATCCCCGCACTTGCGATATCCTCGACCGATTGCCGTGCGCGCGTCCGCGCCGGATATCCCGTCTGGT
>JAPSJX010000120.1 GCA_031178105.1 Agrococcus sp.
GCTCGAGCCGGCCGTTGCCGTACTCGTCGGCCTGCACCTCGATCAGTCCCGCCTTGGCGCGGCCGGTGAGACGAGGGATGGCCCAGGTCTGCGGGTCCGCCTCCTTGAGCTGGGAGATCGAGCGCTGGATGAGGTACTCGTCGAGCTGCTCCCTCGTCGCCTTCTTCGCGACGTAGCGCGAGAGGCTGGGGCCGTCATCCGCGGCAGCGAGCGCGAAGAGCGTCTCGGCCACGGCATCCGCTTCGAGCGCCGGGCGCTCGGGCAGGGGGATCGCTGCGCGCAGCTGGGCCTCCCAGGCCCGCTCGATCGCGATGCGCACGGCGATCAGCCCCGGTTCCCACTCGAGGGCGTCGTCCACGCCCTCGAACCCGGAGTAGTGCAGCTCGTAGAGACAGAAGAGCGTGAGCTGCAGGTCGTCGTCGCGGGCGAGGTCCTCGCTGGCGCCGATGACCTCGCGTGCGACGACGTCGAGCCCGATCAGCGCGTCGCCGCGCTGGTCCGGTGCAGAGGTCAGAGTGTCGAGAAGCGCGGCGCTGACAGGGCCGCGGACTCGGGGGAGTCGCATGGGATGCTCCGATCCGGCGGGAATGGTACGGACTGCACTATCCCGGTCCAGCCTGTGAGGCGCCAGGACTTGCATCGCCGCCGTCTCGGACGTAGTGGCTACGCTGATCGCGTGAGCACAGCATCCGTCGGCGTCGCGGTGGCGCAGTTCGCCCCGGGGGCCGACGCGCGCGCGAACCTCGACGAGGCGCGTCGGCTGGTCGAGATCGCGGCCTCGCGCGGAGCGTCGCTCGTGGTCCTGCCGGAGTACAGCGCCTACTTCACCCCGACGATGGGCGCCGACTGGGTCGAGGCGGCCGAAGCGCTCGACGGTCCGTTCGTCGCGGGGCTCGCGGAGATCGCTCGCGCGTCCTCCGCGCATCTGGTGGCGGGAGTGCTCGAGCGGCTCGATGTCGCGGGCCGCTTCTCGAACACCCTCGTCGCGCTCGATCCTTCCGGTGCGCTCGTCGCGCGGTACCGCAAGCAGCATCTCTACGACGCGTTCGGCCAGCGCGAGTCGGACTGGGTCGTCCCCGGCGGGCTGCACGATCCCGAGACCTTCGTCGTGGGAGATCTCACCGTCGGCCTTCAGACCTGCTACGACCTGCGGTTCCCGGAAGTGACGCGACGACTCGTCGACGCCGGCGCCGACCTCGTGCTGCTGCCGAGCGAATGGGTGCGCGGCCCGCTCAAGGAGCACCATTGGCGCACCCTGCTCACCGCGCGCGCGATCGAGAACACGATCTACCTGGCCGCAGCAGACCACGCGCCTCCGATCGGGGCGGGCAACAGCATGGTCGTCGACCCGATGGGCGTCGAGCTCGTGACCATCGGCGAATCGACGGATGTGGCGGTCGCCTGGGTCTCGGGAGAGAGGATCGACGAGGTGCGCCGCGTCAATCCCGCGCTCTCGCTCAGGCGCTACCGGGTCGTGCCGAGCTGAGCCGCTCCGCGGCCTGCTCGAGCACGGTGCGGCTCTTGCAGAACGCGAAGCGCAGAAGCGAGGAGTAGCGCGGCCTGCCCGCCTCGCTGACGAGCGCGGTCACCGGGATCGACGCGACCCCCTGCTCGCGCAGCAGCTGCCTGGCGTACGCATCGCCGTCCCGGACGCCGAGGGGCGCCGCATCCGCGACCAGGAAGTAGCCGGCCGGGGCAGGGCTGACGGCGAAGCCTGCGGCGGTCAGAGCTGCACTCAGGAGATCGCGGCGCTCCGCGAGATCGCGTCGCAGAGCGTCGAAGTGCTCGTCGGGCAGCGCGAGGCCGCGAGCGATGCCGTGCTGGAACGGCGTGCCGCCCGCGTAGGT
>JAPSJX010000017.1 GCA_031178105.1 Agrococcus sp.
GTCGGGCAGCTCGGCCAGCACCTTCCAGCCGAGCGGGCCGACCCGACCGCGTTCGACCAGGCGACGCAGGCGATCCGCGTCGAGGACATGGAGGAGGCGTTCGCGTGCGGCCCCGACGTCGAGCGGCACGTCGAGGCGTTCTCCGAGTTCCGCGACGCGGGCTTCGACCACCTCGTCCTCATGGACGCGAGCACCGACCCGGATGCCTTCATGGGCTTCTTCCAGGACGAGCTGGGCCCGCGGCTGCGGCAGGCGGCCTAGCGCTCCGCGCTCGAACCGCGAGATGACCGCGACGGCGACCGTCGTCGTCGTCGTCTGCGCGCTGCGGCTCGAGGCGCCGCTCCGCCGAGCCTGCCCCGGTGGTCGGCGCCGGCCGGACGCATCGATAGCCTGGGGACGAAGGAGACAGCCATGCCCGCATCCACCTTGAAGGTCGCCGTCGCGGTCAGCATCGACGACGCCAGCGCCGACCGCATCCGTGAGCTCGAGCCCCGCGTCAAGCTGTTCCGAGACCCGTCGCTGACCCGCCCGTGGCGCTGGACCGGCGACTGGGAGGGCGACCCGGAGTGGCAGCGCAGCCCCGAGCAGCAGGCGGCCTTCGAGGCGATGCTCGACGGGGCGGATGCGCTCTTCGGCCTGCCAGACGTCACCCCCTCCGCGCTCGCGCGGACCGTGCGCGCGAACCCGCGCCTGCGGTGGCTCCACACGACGGCTGCGGGCGGCGGCGGCCAGGTGCGCGCCGCGCAGCTGACCGACGACGAGCTCGAGCGCGTCGTCGTCACGACGAGCGCGGGCATGCACGCGACGACGCTCGCCGAGTGGGCGGTCTTCGGCGTGCTCGCGGGCGCGAAGGGGCTGCGCCGGCTCGAGGCCGACCAGGCGGCGCGCACGTGGGGCGACGGCCGGCGGCTCATGCGCCACGTGAGCGAGATGACGGTGCTCGTCGTCGGGCTCGGCGGCATCGGCGCCGTCGTCGCGGAGCGATTCTCGAGGCTCGGCGCGACCGTGTGGGGCACCACGCGCTCCGGCCAGCCCGTCGAGCACGTCGACCGCCTCGTGCCGATCGACGAGCTCGTCGATGCCGCGGGTCGGGTCGATGCGATCGTCGCGACGCTGCCGGGCACCGCGCACACCGCCGGGCTCATCGGCGCCGACGTGCTCGGTGCCGTGCGCCACGACACGATCCTCGTCAACGTGGGCCGAGGCACGGTCATCGACGAGGACGCGCTGCTCGACGCCCTCGACGCCGGGCGCATCGGCTTCGCCGCGCTCGACGTGACCGCGGTCGAGCCGCTGCCCACCGAGTCGCGGCTGTGGGAGCACCCGGGCGTGCTGCTCAGCCCGCACACCGCCGCCCTCTCGGTGCAGGAGCCGCGCCGCATCGCCGAGCTCTTCGCCGCGAACGCGACGCGCCTGCTCGACGGCGATCCCATGCAGAACGTCATGTCGACGAAGGAGTTCTACTGATGCCCGCCGGCCCCGCGCTGTTCGACCTCAGCGGGCGCACCGCCCTCGTCACCGGCTCCAGCCAGGGCATCGGCCGCGCGCTCGCCGAGGGCCTCGCCCACGCGGGCGCGACCGTCGTCGTGCACGGCCGCGACCGGGCGAAGGCCGAGCGCGCCGCGACGGAGATCGCCGCGGCGACCGGCCGTGCGGCGCACGTCGCCACCTTCGACGTCACGGACGCCGACGCGGTCGACGCCGGGGTCGCCCGAGTCGAGGCGCTGCTCGGCACCCCCGACATCCTCGTGAACAACGCGGGCATCCAGCGCCGCAACCCGATCGCCGAGTTCACCGACGCCGACTGGCACGACCTCGTCGCGACCAACCTCACGAGCGCCTTCCTGCTCTCCCGGCGCGTGGCGCGCGGCATGATCGAGCGCGGCTCCGGTCGCATCGTCTCGATCGGCAGCGTGCAGTCGCAGCTCGCCCGCCCGTCGATCGCGCCCTACAGCGCGACCAAGGGCGCGATCGTCATGCTCACGAAGGGCCTCTGCGCCGACCTCGCACCCCACGGCATCAGCGTCAACGCGCTCGCCCCGGGCTACTTCGCGACCGAGCTCACGCAGCGGCTCGTCGACGACCCCGAGTTCTCGGCGTGGGTCGCGCAGCGCACGCCCGCGGGTCGCTGGGGCCGCGTCGAGGACCTCGTCGGCACCCTGGTGTTCCTCTCGAGCGACGCGAGCGCCTTCGTGAACGGCCAGACGATCTACGTCGACGGCGGCATGACCGCGGTCGTCTAGGCAGCGCGAGAACGGGACACGATGAGCGACAACCTGGCCCTGGTGGCCCACGCCAAGGACGACGTGCGCGTCGAGGCGCTGCCCGAGCCGCAGCCGCGCCCGGACGAGGCGGTCGTCGAGATCGCCTACGGCGGGATCTGCGGCTCCGACCTGCACTACTGGCTGCACGGCGCAGCCGGGCAGTCGATCCTCCGCGAGCCGATGGTGCTCGGCCACGAGATCGTGGGCACGGTGCTCGCCGCTGCAGGCGATGGCACAGGGCCCGGGGTCGGATCACGCGTCGCGGTGCACCCCGCGACGCCGATCGACGACGGCTCGACGCCGTTCCCGGCGAATCGTCCGAACCTCAGCCCCGCGGGCACGTACCTCGGCTCGGCCGCGCGGATGCCGCACACCGCGGGCGCGTTCGCCCGACGGGTCGCGCTGCCCGCTCGCATGCTGCGCCCGATCCCCGCTGGGCTCGACCTCCGCCTCGCGGCGCTCGCCGAGCCGGCGGCGGTCGCATGGCACGGCGTCGGCCAGGCGGGCGACGTCGCGGGCCGCCGCGTGCTCGTGATCGGCACCGGCCCGATCGGCGCCCTCGCGGTCGCCGTCGCGCGTCACCACGGGGCCGCCGAGGTGATCGCGACCGACCTGCACGAGCACCCGCGCGCGCTGGCCGAGCGGCTCGGTGCGCGCGCGCTCGACGCGATGGATGCCGAGGGGATCGCGGCCGTGCACGCCGACGTCGTCATCGAGTCGTCGGGCACCGTGCCGGGCCTCGCCGCGGCGATCAGCGGCGCGCGACGCGGCGGCGTCGTCGTGATGCTGGGGCTGCAGCGGGCGGGCGACATCGCCGTCCCCATGGCGAGCGCGATCGCGCGGGAGCTGACGCTCGTCGGCTCGTTCCGCTTCAACGACGAGATCGACGACGTGCTCGCGGCGCTCGCCGACGGCTCGCTCGACGCGCATGCCGTGATCAGCCACGAGCTGCCGATCGAGGACGGGCTGGAGGCGCTCGCGGTCGCCCGCGACGCATCCGTATCCTCGAAGGTGCTGCTCACCTTCGCAGCCACGAACGACACAGGAGCGAGGCGATGAGCGAGACGCGCTACCCGCCCATGATCATCATGGGCATCCAGGGCTCGGGGAAGTCGACGATCGGGAAGGCGCTCGCGGAGCGGCTGAACATCGACTTCATCGACGGCGATGACCTGCACCCCAAGGCCAACAAGGACAAGATGGCCGGCGGCTCGCCCCTCACCGACGAGGACCGCGTGCCGTGGCTCAAGACGATCGGGCAGACGATCGCCGACGGCCGCGCCGAGGGCCGCATCACGATCGTCGCGTGCTCGGCGCTCAAGCGCTGGTACCGCGAGCTGCTGCGCGCGAGCGACCAGGACCTCGTCTTCGTGCACCTGCGCGGCGAGCGCGACCTCGTCGCCGAGCGGCTCGCGCGCCGGGACCACGAGTACATGCCGACGACGCTGCTCGACAGCCAGATCGAGACGCTCGAGCCGCTCGCCGACTGGGAGCGCGGCATCATCATCTCGATCGAGCAGCGGCCGGAGGCGATCGTCGACGAGGTCACCCGCATCCTGACCGGCCGCGCGGCCGGACGAGCCGTCGAGCCCCGTCCCGGCGCGACGATCACCGGCGCCGTCGACGTGCAGCCCGGCTGATCGCTCGCCCGCTCGCCCCCTGACCCTCAGGCCGCCGCCGGCGGCCGCGCATCACCCGCACCACCCGCACACAGGAGACGCCCGATGGAAGATCTCGTCCTCAACTGGGACCTCGGCACCGGAGGGCTCCTGCTGCTGGCAGCCGCCTCCATCGCGCTGCTGCTCGTCCTCATCATGGCCTTCAAGATCCACGCCTTCCTGGCGCTGCTGATCACCAGCCTGCTCACGGCCGTCGCCGCCGGCATCCCGTTCGACCGGCTGCTCGCCGCGATCCAGTTCGGCTTCAACCCGACGCTCGGCAGCGTGATGCTGCTCGTCGCGCTCGGCGCGATGCTCGGGCGCATGATCGAGACCTCCGGCGGCGCGCGCGTGCTCACCGACAGGCTCATCGCCCGCTTCGGCGAGCAGCGCGCGGGCATGGCCGTCGGCATCGCGAGCCTGCTGATGGGCTTCCCGATCTTCTTCGACGCCGGCCTCGTCGTGATGCTGCCCATCATCTACGCCGTCTCCCGCAGGCTCGGCGGCTCGCTGCTGTCGGTCGCGTTCCCCTCGGCGCTCGCGTTCAGCTCGATGCACATCTTCGTGCCGCCGCACCCGGGCCCCGTGAGCGCATCCGCGATCCTGGGCGCCGACGTCGGCCTCGTGCTCATCCTCGGCCTCGTCGTCGCGCTGCCGGTCTGGTACCTCGTCGGCGTGCTCTTCGGCGGCTGGGTGGGCCGCAAGTACCACGTCGAGGTCCCCACGATCCTGAGCGGTACGCCCGACCAGGAGCGCGAGATGGAGTCGAACCCCGCGTTCGGCAAGGTCATCTTCCTGCTCGTGCTGCCCCTCGTGCTCATCCTGCTCAACACCGGCCTCAACATGTACGCGGCCACCACCGACGACCCGGATGCCTTCAAGGCCGAGCCGGTCGTCGCGCTGCTCCGCACGCTCGGCGAGACGCCGATCGCGCTCCTCATCACCGTGCTCGTGTCGTTCTGGCTGCTCGGCTGGGGCATGGGCAAGAAGGGATCGCTGCTCGACAAGGTCGCGGACAGCGCGCTCGGACCGATCGCCTCCGTCGTGCTGGTCACCGGCGCGGGCGGCATGTTCGGCGGCGTGCTCCGCGTCACCGGCATCGGCGACGCGATCGCCGAGTCGCTCAACTCGGTCGGCATGCCGGTCATCGTCGCGGCCTTCCTCATCGCGCAGATCGTGCGCATCGCGCAGGGCTCGGCCACGGTCGCGCTCACGACCGCGGCATCCCTCATGGCGGGCGTCGTCATCGACGGCGGCTTCAACCCGGTCGAGACGGCCGCGATCGTGCTCGCCACCGCTGCCGGCTCGGTCGGCTTCAGTCACGTCAACGACTCCGGCTTCTGGCTCGTGAGCAAGTTCTTCGGCCTCGACGTGAAGACGACGCTCAAGACGTGGACGGTCGCGCAGGGGCTCATGGCGATCGTCGGCTTCGCGATCTCCTACGTCATCTACCTCGTCGGCGGGATGCTCGGCTGACCCCGCGGGGCGCGCAGCGTGGGGAGTGATAGAGTCTGAGGCTGAACTTCGGCGAGGGGTGCGGACGCATCCGTGATCGACGCAGTGGCAGCAGCGGACCCAGTCCTCACGCTTCGCGCGTTCGAGTCGACCATTGACGGGCCGCGGCCCACAAGGAGCACTTCCATGACTGACGGCAGCAAGCTGGTCACCGAGACCCGCACGGCATTCGGCAAGGGCGCGGCGCGCAAGCTGCGCGCGCTCGGCAAGGTCCCCGCCGTGCTCTACGGCCACGGCACCGAGCCCAAGCACCTCACCCTCGACGCGCACGACGTGTTCATGCTCGTCCGCCGCTCGAACGCCATCTTCGACCTCGAGATCGAGGGCGCCTCGCAGCTCGCGCTCGTGAAGGACATCCAGCGCAACCCGGTCCTCCAGGGCGCGCAGGCCATCGAGCACCTCGACCTCATCATCGTCCAGCGCGGCGAGAAGGTCGTCGTCGACGTGCCCGTGCACCTCGAGGGCGAGTCGGCCCCCGGCACGATCTCGAACCTCGAGCTCACGACCCTGTCGATCGAGGTCGAGGCGCTGCACATCCCGAACAGCGTCGTCGTCTCGATCGAGGGCCTCGAGGACGGCGCACACATCCTCGCGGGCGACATCGCGCTGCCTGCGGGCTCGACGCTGCTCACCGAGCCCGAGACGCTCATCGTCGGCATCATGACGCCCGCGGCTCCGCAGCTCGAGGGCGAGGCGCCGGAGGGCGACGTCGTCCCGAGCGGCGAGGCCTCGCAGCAGAGCGACGGCTCCGCGGCGTAGTCGGACGCTTCGCGTCCCATGGCGCAGACGTGGCTCGTGGTCGGGCTCGGGAATCCCGGGCCCGACTACGCGCGCACGCGCCACAACATCGGGCAGCTCGCGCTCGCCGAGGTGGAGCGCCGAGCGGGCGCGACGCCGAAGCGGCACGGCCGCGCTGACGCGCTCGTCGCGGAGTCGCGCATCATCGGCGGCCCGAAGGTCGTGACGGCGTTCCCGACGAGCTGGATGAACCGCTCCGGCGGCCCGGTCGCCAAGCTGATGGACTGGTACGGCGTCGAGCCCGAGCAGGTCATCGTCCTGCACGACGAGCTCGACCTGCCGCTCGGCACCGTGCGCCTCAAGCAGGGCGGCGGGCACGGCGGCCACAACGGGATGCGCGACATCATCGCCGCCCGCGGCGGCGACGTGCTGCGGGTGCGACTCGGCATCGGCCGCCCGCCCGGCAGGCAGGACCCCGCCGACTTCGTGCTGAAGCCCTTCGCGAAGGCCGAGCAGGACGAGGCCGACCTGCTCGTGCAGCTCGGCGCCGACGCCGTCGAGCGCATCATCGCCGAGGGCTTCGCCGAGGCGCAGCAGCGCATCCACGCCCCGAGCTGACCCTCGTGCGGCGCCGGTAGCATGGAGAGCCGATCCGGAGGAGAGGGACCGACTGTGCGCCGAACCGCCCCGCTAGTCACCGCTGTCGCACTGACGGTCGGGCTCGCGCTCACCGGCTGCGGGAGCGGCACGCCCGAGGAGGGCGCGGCCCCCGAGGGCCCGAACGGCTACATCCTCTCCGCGAGCTTCGACGACGGCTCGAAGCTCTGGTGGGACGGCGGCGCAGAATCCGGGCTGACCGACCTCATCCTCGAGGACGAGGGCGGTCGGATGTTCGCCTCGTGCCTCGGCCGCGGCCCGCTGCTGTGCGTCGGCGGCACCGACGAGGCTCGCGGTGCCCTCGTGATCGGCCCGGCCGGCGCGGAGCGCGCCGTCATGCACTGGTACGGCCAGGACGTCGAGCTCGTGCGCGGCGAGGGGGCCCCCGAGGACGCGCCACCCGTGTTCGCGGGCGTGATGCCGCCCGTCGGCGCCGAGGGCTCGTACAGCGTCGAGGTGTTCGACGCCGCGGGCGCTGTCATCATGACGCAGTGAGTCACGCGCAGTGAGCCTCCGCCCCCTCCTCGAGCTCCTCGAGCGCGGCGCGCTCGCCCCCGTCGTCGAAGCCAGCCGGGGCGGCGCGCTGACCGGCATCGAGTCGATGCGCGCCCCCGTCGTGGCGTCGATCGCGAGCGCGCACGACCGGCCGCTGCTCGTCATCACCGCGACGCGCCGGGAGGCCGACGCCGTGCGCGACGACCTCGCCGCGTGGCTGCCCGAGGCGCAGGTGCTCGACCTGCCGGCCTGGGAGACGCTGCCGCACGAGCGGCTGAGCCCCTCAGCCGAGACCGTCGGCCGCCGCGGCGCGACGCTGCGCGCCGTCGCCGAGCGGCAGCCGGGCGCGCCGATGGTGGTGGTCGCCTCCGTGCGTGCCGCCCTGCAGCCGGTCGCCGACAACCTGCTCTCCGTCGCGCCGATCGAGCTCGTCGCCGGCGCGCGCGGCGTCGACCTCGCCGCGCTGTCGCGGCGGCTCGTCGACCTCGCCTATGCGCGCGTCGACATGGTGACCCGTCGCGGCGAGTTCGCGGTGCGCGGCGGCATCGTCGACGTGTTCGCGCCCGCGGAGGACTTCCCGGTGCGCATCGAGCTGTTCGGCGACGAGGTCGACCAGATGCGCTGGTTCCACGTCGCCGACCAGCGCTCGGACGCCGAGCCGATCGAGCGCGTCGTGCTGCCGCCGAGCCGCGAGATGCTCCTGACGGAGGCGGTCCGCGGGCGCGCGCGCCAGCTCGCCTCCGAGTTCCCCGGCATCCAGCAGATGCTCGAGCGCATAGCGGAGGGCATCCCCGTCGAGGGCATGGAGTCGCTCGCGCCGGCGCTGCTGCCGAGGCTCGTGCCCATCACGCACTACCTGCCCGACGCGGGGGTCGTCGTGCTGGGGCCCGAGCGCATCCGCGACCGCGTGGCGAGCCTGAACGAGACGAACCACGAGTTCCTCGAGGCTGCGTGGAGCGCCGCGACGGCGGGCGGCGCGGCGCCGGTCGACCTCGCCGGCGGCTTCCTCAGCCTCGACGAGCTGCGCGACGCGGTGCGCGCGCCGTGGTGGACCTTCTCGACCCTGCAGGCCGACGACTCCGTGACAGCCGTCGAGGGCCAGCCGGTGCCGAGCTTCGCCGGGCGCGCCGACGGGGCCGTCGAGCACCTCCGCGAGCGCGCGCAGGCCGGCTGGCGCGTCGTCGTCACCGCGGCGGGGCATGGCCTCGTGACGCGCGCGGCGCAGGTGCTCGGCGAGCACGAGGTCGCGGCGCGCGAGGTCGAGGCGCTGCCGGATCCGCTCGAGCCGGGCATCGTCCACGTGACGCAGGCGTCGATCGAGCACGGCTTCTCGCTGCCGGACGAGCGCATCGAGCTCGTGAGCGAGGCCGAGTTCTTCGGCCGGGCGGTGGGCGTCGACTCGCGCCAGTCGCGGCGGCTCGCGACCCGGCGCCGCAGCGTCGTCGACCCGCTGCAGCTGAAGCCCGGTGACCACGTCGTGCACGAGACGCACGGCGTCGGCCGCTTCGTCGAGCTCACCCAGCGCACCGTCTCGACCGGCGGCCGCAACCCCGTGAAGACCACGCGCGAGTACCTCGTCATCGAGTACGCCCCGTCGAAGCGCGGCCACCCGGGGGATCGGCTCTCGGTGCCCACCGACCAGCTCGACCAGCTGAACCGCTACGTCGGCGGCGAGGCGCCGCAGCTGTCGAAGATGGGCGGCAGCGACTGGCAGCAGTCCAAGGCGAAGGCGCGGAAGGCGGTGCGCGAGATCGCGGTGGAGCTCGTGCAGCTCTACTCGGCGCGCATGGCGTCGCGAGGCCGCGCCTTCGGCCCTGACACGCCCTGGCAGCGCGAGCTCGAGGACGCCTTCCCCTACGCGGAGACGCCCGACCAGCTGACCACGATCGACGAGGTCAAGCGCGACATGGAGCGCCAGGTGCCGATGGACCGGCTGCTCTCGGGCGACGTCGGCTACGGCAAGACCGAGGTCGCCGTGCGCGCCGCCTTCAAGGCCGTGCAGGACGGCACGCAGGTCGCCGTGCTCGTGCCGACGACGCTCCTCGTGCGACAGCACTTCGAGACCTTCGCCGCGCGGTTCGCAGGCTTCCCCGTGCAGGTGCGGGCGCTCAGCCGGTTCCAGAGCGACAAGGAGGTGCGCGAGACGCTCGCGGGGCTCGCGGACGGCACCGTCGACGTCGTCATCGGCACCCACCGCATCCTCTCGGACGCGATCCGCTTCAAGGAGCTCGGGCTCGTCATCATCGACGAGGAGCAGCGCTTCGGCGTCGAGCACAAGGAGCGGCTCAAGGCGCTGAAGACCAACGTCGACGTGCTCGCGATGTCGGCGACGCCCATCCCGCGCACGCTCGAGATGGCCGTGACCGGCATCCGCGAGATGTCGACGCTCGCGACGCCGCCGGAGGCGCGCCATCCGGTGCTGACCTTCGTCGGCGCCTACAACGACCAGCAGGTGGCCGCCGCGATCCGGCGCGAGCTGCTGCGCGAGGGCCAGGTGTTCTTCGTGCACAACCGCGTCTCGTCGATCAACCGGGTCGCCGCGCACCTCGCAGAGCTCGTGCCGGAGGCGCGCGTCGGTGTCGCGCACGGGAAGATGGCCGAGAGCCAGCTCGAGCGCGTCATCGTCGACTTCTGGGAGAAGCAGTACGACGTGCTCGTCTCCACCACGATCGTCGAGACCGGGCTCGACATCCCCAACGCCAACACGCTCATCGTCGACCGGGCCGAGCGGTACGGCCTCAGCCAGCTGCACCAGCTGCGAGGCCGCGTCGGCCGCGGGCGCGAGCGCGCGTACGCGTACTTCCTCTACGACGCCGACGCCCCGCTCTCCGAGACCGCGCACGACCGGCTCGAGACGATCGCGGTGCACAACGAGCTGGGCGCCGGCATGCAGGTGGCGCTCAAGGACCTCGAGATCCGCGGCGCCGGCAACCTCCTTGGCGGCGAGCAGTCGGGGCACATCGCGGGCGTGGGCTTCGACCTCTACCTGCGGATGGTGGGCGAGGCCGTCGCGCTGTTCCGCGGCGAGGAGGAGGAGGGGCCGCGCGAGCTGCGGCTCGAGCTGCCCGTCGACGCCGTCATCCCCGAGGAGTACGTGGACGCCGAGCGGCTGCGGCTCGAGGCCTACCAGAAGCTCTCTGCGGCCGCGTCGTCGCGCGACGACTCCGCCGTCGATCACGTGCTCGAGGAGCTGCGGGACCGCTACGGCGAGCCGCCCGTGCAGGTCACCTCGCTCATCGCGATGGCCCGGCTGCGACGCAAGGCCCAGCGCGCCCAGCTGTCGGAGGTCATCACCGTCGGCCCGAACCTGCGCATCGGGCCCGCGGACCTCGCCGAGTCGGTGCAGCTGCGCCTCCGCCGCATGTACCCGGGCTCGAAGCTGAACGCACAGGCGAGGACGATCATCGTGCCGATCCCCACCGCCGGCGGCGGGCGGCTCGCGGGCACGCAGGCGCAGCCGCTGCCGGACGCCGAGCTCATCGCATGGGTGGACGCGCTGCTGACGGCGATCTTCCCGCCCGCGAAGGACGGGGACGGGTCGTCGGAGGCCGCTCCGTGAGCGCCCTCGACGAGCTCGTCGCCGTGATGGCGCGGCTCCGCGGTCCGGGCGGCTGTCCCTGGGACGCGGAGCAGACGCACGCGTCGCTCGTGCGGTACGTCATCGAGGAGGCGCACGAGCTCGCCGAGGCCGTGGAGGCCAGGGAGGCGGGGGTGGGCGACGACGCGCACCTGCGCGAGGAGCTCGGCGACGTGCTGCTGCAGGTCGTCTTCCACGCCGACATCGCGCGCGCCGAGGGCCGCTTCGACGTGGACGACGTCGCGCGCACCCTGATCGAGAAGCTGCGCCGCAGGCATCCGCACGTCTTCGCCGACGTGGCCGTCGACGGCGTGGCCGACGTGGTGGCGAACTGGGACGCGATCAAGGCCGCCGAGAAGCCGGATCGCTCCAGCCTGCTCGACGGCATCCCGGCGTCCCTGCCGTCGCTGCAGCGCGCCGCCACGATGCTCGGCCGAGCCGAGCGCGGCGGCGTGGACGCGGGAGTCGTCGCGCACGCAGCCTCCGATGCGCTCGTCGACGAGGAGGCGCTCGGTCAGCACCTCCTCGAGACGGTCGCGAGCGCGCGGCGCGCCGGTCTCGACGCCGAGCGGGCGCTGCGCGCCGCGATCCGCGGGCTGGAGCAGCGCATCCGCGGCGCCGAGCGGCGCTGATCCGCGGCTCCGCTACCGCTTGCCCTTGAGCTGGACGGTGCGCTCGGCGAAGTACTCGGAGCAGGAGGCGAGCCCGCAGGCGATCGAGAACGTCACGGTCGCCGCCTTCCCGCCCTTGAAGAGCCCGTTGTCGCCGATGACCTCCATGCTCCACGGCTGCGCGGTGCCGTCGCACAGCACCTCGGTGAACCCGAACCCGCGGATCAAGAGCCGTCCGACGCGCTGCGTCAGCTGCGCCTCGACGAAGGCGGCGCCGGCCTCCTCGCTGCACTCGAGCGTCCCCGAGATGGTCGCGGTGCCGGTCCTGGCATCGAACCGCCCCGTCGGGTCGATCGAGGCCTCCAGGGCAGGGGGCGGAGGTGCGACGTCGATGACGAGAGACATGCTGCCGCCGTTGCCGCCACCGTCCTGCTGGTCGTCGATGACGATGATCGAGTAGGTCTCGCCGGCCATCGCCTGCCAGGCGACGCCGCCGGGCCCGCACTCCAGCACCGTGAAGCCGCCGGGCGCCCCCGTGGCGACGAAGACGCCGGCCGAGTAGTCGGAGGCGGACACGTCGGCGATGTACGCCTCGTCCGCGGTCGCGGTGAAGCGGTACCAGACGCTCGCATCCATCGCGGGCGCGCCGCAGACGTTCAGCTCGACGTCGTCGGCGTCGGTCGTGGCCTCGGTCGTGTCGATCGTCGTGCTGAACGGGACCGCCGGGATGACCACGGCCCCGCCGTAGGCGTCGTTCGACGGCGCGGCGGCGAGTGCCGGCGGCCCCGCGAGCCCGACGGTCAGGAGCGCGGTGGCGGCTGCCAGCGCAAGACCATGGAAGACCTTCATCGTCCCGTCCCCTCTCGGTTCCGGCGCGCCGCGACCCCGCCTCGCAGCCCCCGCGCTCCTGGACCACTTCCCGCGCAGGCGTGGCGCGGGCCACGACGCTCACGGTAGTACGCGTCAGCCACCGCCGGAACAGAGCAGTTCCTGCGCGCTGCGCGGCGACGACCACAGGGTCGTTTCCGGTCTGCGGGTGCCCACGGCTACGGCCGGATGAGCACGTTGCCGACCTTGCGCTCGGAGTCGACGATCTCGTAGGCGCGGGCGATCTCGGCCATCGGCATGGACTCCTGGATCACCGGGTCGAGCTCGCCGCTGCCGACGAGCGACAGCAGCCGCGCCATGTGCTCCGGGCGCGAGCGGGCCACGCCCGCCTTCACCTGCCCTCGGGCCGCGACCATCTGACCGAGCGTCGCGAGCACGAGGATGAGCGTGCCCCCGTCCGCGAGCAGCGACCTGCCGGCTGCCGTCGAGAGGGGCCCCGCGGTGTGGACCACGACGTCGAAGCGCTCGGCGATGCGGTCCACGGGCGTGCGGGTGCGGTCGACCACGGTCTCCGCGCCGAGGCGGCGCACGAGCTCCGCGTTGCGACCGCTCGTGACGCCCGTCACACGGGCGCCGGAGAGCCGGGCGACCTGCACGGCGCTCGATCCGACCGCGCCGGAGCCGCCGATGACGAGCACCGACTGACCCGCTCGCACCTTCGCGACGTCGTGCAGGAAGTGCATCGCGGTCGTGCCGCCGAACAGCACCGCTGCCGCGGCATCGTGCGAGACGTCCGCGGGCTTGCGCACGAGCCGATCGGCCCGCACGGCGACGAGCTCCGCGTGCGCTCGGCTCGCCATGCCCGCGACCGCATCCCCCACGGCGAGGCTCGTCACGCCCTCGCCGAGCGCCGTCACCGTGCCGGAGAGCGCGATCCCGAGGATGCGCTGGCGCGGGCCGCGCAGGCCGATCCCGAGCCGAGCCGGCAGTCCCATCCCGCGGGGGAAGCGGGCGGCCCGCATCCGCGCGTCGCCCGACGTCACCGCGGCGGCGGCGACCCGCACGAGGACCTCCCCCCGTCGGGGCACGGGGTCGGAAACCTCCGCGACGCGAGCGACGCTCGGAGGTCCGTATCGATCGACGACGACTGCACGCATCCCGTACTCCTTACAGGTGTAAGTCCATGTGTCGGCGAGCGTATCCTTACACTCGTAAGAGCGCAAGCGATGGGAGGCACCGTGGCGAGCACCGCAGACCGGCGGCCCGCGGTCGCGCGCCCCGGTCTCACGAGGGAGCGGATCGTCGAGGCGGCAGCAGCGGTCGCCGACCGCGAAGGCCTGCACGGCGTGAGCATGCGCCGCGTCGGGCGGGAGCTCGGCGTCGAGGCGATGTCGCTGTACCACCACGTCGCCGGCAAGGACGCGCTGCTCGACGCGCTCGGGGACTGGCTCATGGTGCAGGTCGAGCGCCCGTCCGCCGATGCCGGCTGGAGGGTGGGCATCCGCGCCCGCTGCGTCTCGCTCCGCGCGGTCATGCGCGAGCACCCCTGGGGACCCGCCATCGTCGAGTCGCGCCGAGCGCCCGGCATGGCGCTGCTCGGCCATCTCGAGTCGGTGCTCGACTGCCTGCATCGGGGCGGGTTCCCCGTGCAGCTGGCCGCCCACGCGTTCTCGGTGCTCGACGCCTACGTCTACGGCTTCGTGCTCACCGAGCAGAGCCTCCCGTTCGAGCCGGGCGGCGACGTCGACGACCTGGCCGCCGAGATGGCGCTGCCGGCCGACGTCTTCCCGCGCATGGCGGCCTTCGTCGAGCAGGTGATCGTCGGCCGGTCGTACGACTACGGCGACGAGTTCGCGTACGGCCTCGACCTCGTGCTCGACGGGCTCGATGCCCGGCTCGCGGCGGCCTCGCCCGACTCCCGGTAGCGCAGCCGTCCGATGCCCGCGACCACGACGATGCCGATGAGGAACGCGAGCAGCACCTGACCGGTCGGCCCTACGAGGCCGGCCCAGCCGCCGTGCTCGCCGGGATCGAGGAACGGGTACGGGAACCATCCGTCGACGAGCCCGCCGCGCAGCCAGGCTGCGACGAGGAAGGCGACCGGGTAGGCCATCCACCACACGGCGCGCTCGAGCCGGATGCGTCGGAACGTCGGCACGAGCAGCCAGTCGAGCCCGACCATCCACGGGATGAACCGGTGCTGGGCCGCGTTCGTGTACTCGATCGTCCACGACCACACCTCGTCGGGCTCCGCGAGCAGCACCGCGTAGACGAGGCCGGCGAGCATGATGTAGGCGGTGATCGCGCCGCGCACGTGGTCGAACCAGCGGGGGCGATGCTCCTCGCGCGAGCCGAGCATCCACACGTAGAGCACGATCACGAGGATGTTCGCCTGCACCGTGAAGTACGCGAAGTGCTCCGTCGGCGGCTCGCCCGAGCGCACCATGTTCACGATGTTCCACGCCTCGGCGAGGAGCGCGACGAGCACGATCACCACCCGCCAGGCGACCACCGGGACCGCCCGATCGTGCAGGGGCCAGCGCCGTCGCATGCCGCCATGATCGCACGCGACGGGCCACGCGGACTGGCGGCGGCAGGCCCCGTGCACGCTGTGCGGGAGAATGGTCGGCATGGCAACCCAGGTCCACCCGGCGCGCGGCATGCGCGACTTCCTGCCCGTCGAGAAGCGGCGTCGCGAGCGCGTGCTGCGCGTCATCCGGGATGCCTACGAGGACCACGGCTTCGAGGAGATCGAGACCCCGGTCGTCGAGGACGCCGAACGGCTGCACGCGGGCCTGGGCGGCGACAACGAGAAGCTCGCCTTCGCGGTCATGCGCCGCGGCCTCTCGATCGACGACCTGCGCGCGGCCGAGTCGCCGCTCGCGCTCGCCGACCTCGGGCTGCGCTTCGACCTCACCGTGCCGCTCGCGCGCTTCATCGCGTCGAACAGGGCGGCCCTCCCGCCCGTGTTCCGCGCGATCCAGATCGCCCCCGTCTGGCGCGCCGAGCGCCCGCAGCGCGGCCGGTTCCGCCAGTTCGTGCAGTGCGACATCGACATCGCGGGGGAGCCGGGCATCGCCGCCGAGCTCGAGCTGCTCGCCGCCACGGCGGATGCGCTCACGCGCCTGGGGATCCCCGACGCCTTCATCCGCATCAACGACCGCCGCGTCCTCGCCTCCGCGCTCGAGCACGCGGGCGTGGCGGAGGAGCTGCGCGAAGGGGCGCTCATCACCGTCGACAAGCTCGACAAGATCGGTCGCGAGGGCGTCGCCGAGGAGCTGCGCGGCCGCGGCATCGACGGCGCCCGCCTGCTCGCCACGCTCGACGCGATCGAGGCGGGGGAGCCGCTCGACGGCTTCGACGCCTCCGTCCTCGATGGCGTGCGCGAGCTGCTCGACGCGAACGTCGGCATCCGCCTCGACTTCGACCCCACGCTCGTGCGCGGCATGGGCTACTACACCGGGCCGATCTTCGAGATCGCGCACCCCGACCTTCCCTACTCGATCGGCGGCGGCGGCCGCTACGACGGCATGGTGGGCCGCTTCCTCGGCCAGCAGCTGCCGGCCGTCGGCATCTCGCTCGGCTTCGAGCGGCTCGTCGACCTCGTCGCGCTGCCGGACGACGGCGCCCGCGAGGCGGTCGCGCTGCTCGTCGACAAGGCGGTGGCGCCGGCGGCGGCGCTCGCGATCAAGCGCGACCTGGTCGCCGCGGGCCAGACGGTGCGGATGCAGCGGCGGACGAAGAACGTGACGGGCCTGCTCGAGCAGCTCGCCGCCTCCGGGGCCACCCACTTCGCGTTCGTGCGCCCGGGCGACTCGGCGGCGACGCTCGAGGTGAAGCCGATCGGCTGAGCCGGGGTCCGACGCACGGCGCCCTGCGCGCCTGATGGACGCACCCGATGCGGATGCGACCAGCACTAGGCTCGACAGCGGCCATCCACTGCGACCGCCGTCCACTGCGAAACAAGGAGCACCCGTGGCACTCATCGACACCCTGCAGGCTCGCGAGATCCTCGACTCGCGCGGCAACCCGACCGTCGAGGTCGAGGTGCTGCTCTCCGACGGCTCCGTCGGTCGCGCCGCCGTGCCCAGCGGCGCCTCGACCGGCGCCTTCGAGGCGTTCGAGCTGCGCGACGGCGACAGCGCCCGCTACCTCGGCAAGGGCGTGGAGCAGGCCGTCGACGCGGTCAACGAGGAGATCGCGGAGGCCATCGAGGGCCTCTCCGCGGACGACCAGCGCATCGTCGACTCGACGCTCATCGAGCTCGACGGCAGCGACAACAAGAAGAACCTCGGCGCGAACGCGATCCTCGGCGTCTCGCTCGCCGTCGCGAAGGCGGCTGCCGACTCGGCCAAGCTGCCGCTCTTCCGCTACCTGGGCGGTCCGAACGCCTTCCTCCTGCCCGTGCCGATGA
This sequence comes from Agrococcus sp., assembly GCA_031178105.1. GTDB lineage: Bacteria > Actinomycetota > Actinomycetes > Actinomycetales > Microbacteriaceae > Agrococcus. Next base: position 16,758 of record JAPSJX010000017.1, read on the forward strand.
TGAACGTCATCAACGGCGGCGCGCACGCCGACACCGGCGTCGACATCCAGGAGTTCATGGTGCTGCCGATCGGCGCGGAGACGTTCCGCGAGGGGCTGCGCTGGGGCGCCGAGACGTACCACGCGCTCAAGAGCATCCTCAAGGAGCAGGGCCTCTCGACCGGCCTCGGCGACGAGGGCGGCTTCGCGCCGGACCTGGCGAGCAACCGCCTCGCGCTCGACCTGCTCGTGCAGGCGATCGAGAAGGCCGGCTTCACGCCCGGCAGCGACATCGCGCTCGGCCTGGACGTGGCGGCATCCGAGTTCTTCCAGGACGGCGTGTACCGCTTCGAGGGCCAGGACCGCTCGAGCGCCGACATGACGGACTACTTCACCGAGCTCGTCGACTCCTACCCGCTCGTGTCGATCGAGGACCCGATGAACGAGGAGGACTGGGAGGGCTGGGCCGCCATCACCGAGCGCCTCGACGACCGGGTGCAGATCGTCGGCGACGACCTGTTCGTCACGAACCCCGAGCGCCTCATCGAGGGCATCGAGCGCGGAGCGGCCAACGCGCTGCTCGTGAAGGTCAACCAGATCGGCACGCTGTCCGAGACGTTCGACGCGATCCGCATCGCCACGCAGGCGGGCTACTCCTCGGTGCTCTCGCACCGCTCGGGCGAGACCGAGGACACGACGATCGCCGACATCGCGGTCGCCGTGAACGCCGGCCAGATCAAGACCGGTGCGCCCGCGCGCAGCGAGCGCGTCGCGAAGTACAACCAGCTGCTGCGCATCGAGGAGGACCTCGGCGAGGCGGCGGAGTACGCCGGCGCCGCTGCCTTCCCGCGCTTCGAGGGCTGACGCCGCAGCGTCGCAGCGCTGGCGGTTCGGCGCCGGCGGAGGGCACTCGCCGATATCCTCGGTGGGTGCCCTCCTCCCGTACCGCCGCCTCCGGCCAGCTGCGCGTGTCGTGGCTGCTGCTCGTCGTCGTCGGGCTCGTGGTGGCCGGCTTCGTCGTGCTCGCGCCGACGATCGGGCTGCTGCTCGAGCAGCGGCGGGACATCGCCGCGATCGAGGCGCAGCTCGCCGCGCAGCAGGCGAACGTCGAGGCGCTGCAGAGCGACCAGGCGCGCTGGGACGATCCCGCCTACGTCGAGGCGCAGGCGCGCGACCGGCTCTTCTTCGTCTACCCGGGCGAGACCAGCTTCGTCGTGCTCGACGATCGCGCGACGCTCGAGCCGCACGCCGACGTGCCCTCCGCCACGCTCGAGGAGCCCACGGGCGACTGGGCCTCCGCCGCCGCGAGCTCCTTCCTCATCGCAGGGCTGACCCACCAGGGGCCGTCGTCGTTCGTCGGCGTCGTCTCCGAGCCGCAGTGACCGCGCCGCAGTGACCCCGGAGGCACCCCCGATGCTGGATCCCGCGACGGACCGCGACCTCGAGATCATGGCCGCGCAGCTCGGCCGGACGATGCGCGGCGTGCTCGGCATCGGCGCGCGCTGCGCATGCGGTGCGCCGACCGTCGTCGTCACGAGCCCGCGGCTGCCCGACGGCACACCCTTCCCCACCTTCTACTACCTGACGCATCCCGCCGCCGCGGCCGCCGCCTCGCGACTCGAGGCGGACGGCACGATGGCCGCGCTGCAGGAGCGGCTCGACGACGCCGCGGTCGCGGACGCGTATGCCGCCGCCCACGCCTCCTACCTCGCCGATCGGGAGCCGCACGGGCACGTCGAGGAGATCGCCGGCATCAGTGCCGGCGGCATGCCCACGCGCGTGAAGTGCCTGCACGCCGTCATCGCGCATGCGCTCGCGGCCGGGCCCGGGGTCAACCCCATCGGCGATGCGGCGCTCGCGCTCGCGGACTGGTCGCCGGACGTCTGCGCGTGCCAGGCGGAGGACCGCGGATCGGCCGGCCCTGAAGTGCACGCCGAGCCGCGATAGACTGGACGCACATCCACATCTGATATCGGGGAAGAAGCGCGCTTTGACCAAGATCCTCATCGTCGGCGGCGGCTACGCCGGCCTGTACACCGCTCGCGGTCTCGAGCGTCAGCTCGGCGCTGCGGAGGCCGAGATCACCATCGTCGACCCGCTGCCCTACATGACGTACCTGCCGTTCCTGCCGGAGGTGGCCGCCGGCTCGATCGAGCCCCGCCACGCCGTCGTGTCGCTGCGCCGCCACCTCGCGCGCACCCGCGTCGTCCAGGCGAGCGTCACGTACGTCGACCACGCGAACAAGGTCGCGACCATCCAGCCCGAGGTGGGCGAGGCGTCGACGCTCGAGTACGACGTGATCGTGATGACGGCCGGATCCGTCTCGCGCACGTTCCCGATCGCGGGCGTCGCCGACGAGGCCATCGGCATGAAGACGATCGAGGAGGCCGCCGCCGTGCGCGACCGCCTGATCGGCAACTTCGCCCGCGCCGCGGCGCTGCCGCTCGGCCCCGAGCGAGACCGCCTGCTCACGACCGTCGTCGTCGGCGGCGGCTTCGCCGGCATCGAGACGATCGCCGAGCTGCGCGACTTCGCGACGCACCTGCTCTCGCGCTTCCCGGAGATCACCTTCGACGAGGTGCGCTTCCACCTGGTCGAGGCGATGGGCCGCATCATGCCCGAGGTCAGCGCGGCGACCGCCGACTGGGTCGTCGAGGACCTCCGCAAGCGCGGCGTCGACGTGCACCTCGAGACGCAGCTCCAGAGCGCTCAGGGCGGCGTCTGCGAGCTCTCGACCGGTGAGCGCTTCGCTTCGGACCTCATCATCTGGACGGCGGGCGTCATGGCGAACCCGGTCGTGCGCCAGACCGACCTGCCGCTCGACGACCGCGGCCGCATCACCGCGCTCGCCACCCTGCAGGTCGCGAAGGACGGGGTGGTCGTGCCCGACGCCTGGACCGCCGGCGACGTCTCGGCCGTGCCGGACAAGTCGAAGACCCCCGGCCCCGGCGGCTTCTGCGTGCCCAACGCGCAGCACGCCGTCCGTCAGGCGAAGCTGCTCGCGAAGAACATCGTCGCGGTGCTCCGCGACGAGGCGCCGCGCGAGTACATCCACGACAACCTCGGCGCGGTCGCGGGCCTCGGCATCGGCAACGGTGTCTTCCAGAGCGGCAAGATCGCGATCAAGGGCCCGCTCGCCTGGCTCGCGCACCGCGGCTACCACGTGATGGCCATGCCCATGTGGGAGCGCAAGCTGCGCGTCTTCGGCGGCTGGTGGAACAACTTCTGGCTCGGTCGCGACATCGTGGAGCTGTCGGCGCGCGAGCAGCCGCGCCTCGCGTTCGAGACGTTCGCCTCGCGCCCGAGGCCGAAGGTCGAGGCGTAGCCCGCCCGCAGGCCCATCGACGGCGCCGCGCCTCCTCCGGGGGCGCGGCGCTGTCGTCGTCTGGAGTCGAGCGCGGACCGCAAGCCCGTGATCGCCTGTCCCGAGGCTGCGGATCGACCCGCGGGAGGGTGCCGGCGAGCCGTGCGAGCGCACCGACGCGCTGCACGTCGTCGCCGGTGACCGGGTGGTCGACAGCATCCCCACGTATCGTGGCGCGGGCAGTGAGCTGGTGTGAGCTGGAGGAGCGACGCGTGACGTGGAGGAACTGGGCGAGGACCCAGTCGGCCGATCCCCGCGAGGTGCTCGCCCCGGGCACCGTCGAGGACGTGCGTCGCGCCGTCGAGGGCGTCCGCGCCCGTGGCGGCACCCTCCGCCCGGTCGGCAGCGGCCACTCCTTCTCCGGGGCCGCGCGGCCCGACGACGCCCAGCTGACGACCGACGGCCTCGCGGGACTGCTCGGCGTCGACGAGGAGCTGGGGCGCGCGACGCTCCTGGCCGGCACGCGCATCCGCGAGGTGCCCGACCTGCTCGCGCCGAGCGGTCTCGCGATGGACTGCCTCGGCGACATCGACGCGCAGACGCTCGCGGGCGCGATCTCGACCGGCACGCACGGCACCGGGCTGCGCCATCCGTCGATCAGCGCGACCGTGGTCGCCGCGACGATCGTGACGGGCCGCGGTGAGCTGCTGCGCGTGAGCGAGTCCGAGCGGCCGGACCTGCTGCCCGCGGTGCGGCTGGGGCTCGGCGCGCTCGGGGTGCTGGTCGACGTCACGCTGCAGTGCGTGCCGGCGTTCGCGCTGCAGGCCGTGGAGACGACGCAGCCGCTCGACGCCGTGCTCGACGACTGGATGGGCGTGCTGGAGCGCACCGACCACTTCGAGCTCTACTGGTTCCCGGCCACCCGGCTCGCGGCGACGAAGTCGAACACGCGCGTCGACGGACCGCTGCGCCCCCGCTCGCCGGTGGCGAAGCTGCTCGACGAGCGCGTGCTCACGGTGGGCGGTCACCGCGCGCTGCTGACGGTGGCGGCGCTCGTGCCTGCGCTCGCGCGGGCCGTGAACGAGCTCTCCGCTCGCGCCATGCCCCGCGGCAGCTTCACCGAGCGCAGCCACGACGTGTTCACGGCACCGCGAGCCGTGCGGTTCCGGGAGCTCGAGTACGGGCTCCCGGTCGAGGCGGTGCCCGAGGCGCTGCGCGAGATCGATCGCGCACTGCGCCGGGCGGATGTCGTGCTCACGTTCCCGTTCGAGGCTCGGGCGAGCGCCGCCGACGACGCGCACCTCTCCACCGCGCACGGCCGCGACACCGGCTACATCGCGGCGCATCGGTGGTGGCGCGAGGATCCGCGGCCGCTCGTCGAGCTCGTGGAGCCGATCCTGCTCGCGCACGACGGCCGTCCGCACTGGGGCAAGCTGCACTCGCTGCGCGCGGCGGAGCTCGCGGCGCGGTTCCCCGCCTTCGCCGACTTCGCCGCGGCGCGCGACGAGCTGGACCCGGATCGCACCTTCTCGAGCAGCTGGACCCGGCGCGTGCTCGGCGACTGATCGGGCATCGCAGTCGGGCCGCGGGAGCCGGAGCCGCGCAGGGCGGTCGCCTACCATGGGAGCCATGGACCTGCTCGACGTCATCCTGATCGCCGCCGGTGCCCTGGTCGTCATCGGCCTCATCGGTGGCATCTGGATCGCCACCGCGATGACGGGCATGCGCCGGCTCTCAGCGACGGTCGACGAGCGCTGGGCGGCGCTCGCCGCGACGCTCGAGCGCCGTCGCGCCGTCGCCGCGCCACTGCTCGCGACGGCCTCCGACGCGCAGCGGCAGCAGGCCGAGCTGGCCTTCGCGGCGCTCGACGCGACGAGCGAGCCGCAGGCGAAGGCAGAGGCGGAGGCGGCGGTGCAGCGGGTGCTGCGTCCGCTCGTGCAGGCGGCCGGCTCGCAGCCGCTCGGCTCCGACGCCGCGGAGGCGCGCACCGCGCTCGCGGCGCTCGACGACGAGGCGCAGGCTCGACGACGGGACTACAACACCGGCGCCCGGGAGCTGAACGCGAAGGGCCGCCGCTACCCGAGCTCGATGTGGGCGAGCAGGTTCGGCGTGCCGCGCGAGTTCTTCGAGGTCGACCAGGCCGGTGCGGTCGCCGAGCCGCCCCGCATCCAGTTCTGATCGCACCCATCAGCTGATCTGGTCGGCGCGCAGCCACCTGCCGGTCGAGCCGGACGGCGCGCGACCACCCGCTGGTCGAGCCCCAGCGGTTGCTGGTCGAGCCGGACGGCGCGCTCTGCGCGCCGCCCGAGTCGAGACCATCGCGACGGGCGCTCCTGCGTGAGCGGGGGATGGTCTCGACTCGCGCGGCCGCCGGGGCGGCCGTGCGGCTCGACCAGCAGCCGATGGGGCCGTGCGGCTCGAACACCAGCCGATGGGGCCGTGCGGCTCGACCAGCCGGGCGATCAGCGCGCGAGCGCGGGGGAGCGGAGCGCCTCCTCGACCGCTGCCGCCCAGGTGCCGGGCCCCGTCACCTCCACCCGCTCGAGCCCCTGCCAGTCCGCCGCCTCGCGGAGCGCCGGCACCAGCCGCTCCGCCAGCTCGGCGGCGCGCTGCTCGAGGCCGGGCTCGATGGTCGCGTGCTGCACGCGCAGCACCCCGGCCTTGCGGTCGCTCTTGAGATCGACGCGGCCCACGAGCTCGTCGTCGACGAGCACCGGCAGCACGTAGTAGCCGTGCGCGCGCTGCGCCGCAGGCGTGTAGATGCTGATGCGATACGTGAACCCGAAGAGCCGCTCGGCGCGCGGCCGATGCCAGACGATCGGATCGAACGGCGAGAGCAGCGCCGTGGCGCGCACCCTGCGCGGCCGCCGGGCGGCGGCCCAGAGCCAGGCCGGCCGCCCCCACCCCTCGACGTCCACCGGCTCGAGGCGGCCGTCGGCGACCAGGTCGGCGACCGCTGCCCGCGCGTCCTGCACCGGCAGCCGGTGGTAGTCGGCGAGGTCGTCGAGCGTCGCGACGCCCTGCGCCTGCGCCGCCCGCGCGACGAGCGTGCGCTGCGCATCGGCGCGGTCCACCTCTGCGCGCGCCGCGTCCGGCAGCACCTGCTCCGCGACGGCGTACTGCCGCTCGAACCTCGAGCGACCGACGGTCACGAGCTCGCCGCGCCGGAACAGCACCGCGGTCGCCCAGTACGCATCCGACTTGTTCCACCATCCGCCCGGCAGTCGCTCGTGCGCGGGATGCTCCATGTCGCTCGGCCGCATCGGGCCGCGCTCGGCGAACTCGGCCAGCACGCCCTCGACGAGCGCCGCGTGCTGCGACGCCCAGCGATCGCCCCCGCCCCGCAGCGGCTCTCGACGCCTCCAGCCCCACAGCGGCCAGTCGTCGACGGCGATGACCGCGGCCTCGTGCGCGACGTACTCGGTGTAGCGGCCCAGTCGCTGGCTCGGGCGGTCGTGGTGCAGCAGCCGGTCGAGGGTGGAGCGGTCGTACGGCCCGACGCGCGACAGCAGCGGCAGGTAGTGGCTGCGCTCGAACACGTTGACGGAGTCGAGCTGCAGCAGCCCAAGGCGCTCGATGGCGCGCTCCAGCGTGCGCGCCCCGGTGCGGCCGCGCGCACCGGGCACGGCGCCGTCGAGGCCGCCCGCCGCGATCGCGATCCGGCGCGCCTGCGCCGCCGTCATCATCGCTCCAGCTGCCATGCCCGGAGCCTAGCCGCGGCCCGCGACGCATGCGCACCGCACCCGGCGCCGCCCCGTACGATCAGCAGATGCTGTTCGGTCGAACCACGGATCCGGACCGGCCCTCGAGCCGTCCCGACGTCGCGCCACCTCTCGGTGAGGCTTTGCCAGAGGTCGTCCGATGATCGAGCGCGCACTGCCGGAGCAGGCGGAGCCGGAGCGGACGCTGCCGGGCCCGTCGCTCGCCGACTTCGAGGCCGCTCGCGCGCGCCTGCGCGGCATCGTGCAGGAGACGCCGATGGAGCGCTCGCGCTACCTGAGCGGCATGCTCGGCGCCGAGGTGCTGCTGAAGTGCGAGAACCTGCAGCGCACCGGCGCCTACAAGATCCGCGGGGCGTACAACATGCTCGCCCTGCTCGACGATGAGCAGCGCGCGCGCGGCGTGGTCGCGGCGTCGGCCGGCAACCACGCGCAGGGCGTCGCGTTCTCGGCGACCGAGCTCGGCATCCCCTCGACGATCTTCATGCCGGTGGGCGTCGCGCTGCCGAAGCTGCAGGCCACCCGCGACTACGGCGCTGATGTCGAGCTGCGCGGCATGGACTTCCAGACGGCGCTCGCCGCCGCGATCGAGCACGTCGCGCGCACCGGCGCGACGTTCGTGCCGCCCTACGACCACGCCGACATCATCGCCGGACAGGGCACGGTCGGCCTCGAGATCCTCGAGCAGGTGCCGGATGTCGCCACCATCGTCGTGCCCCTCGGCGGCGGCGGGCTCGCGGCGGGCGTCGCCTCGGCCGTGCGCCAGCGCACCGCCGCGGGCGGTCGCAGGGTGCGCATCGTCGGCGTCCAGGCGGAGCGGGCCGCGTCGTTCGTCGACTCGCTCGCCGCGGGGGAGCCGACCACCATCGTCACGCGGCCGACGATCGCCGACGGCATCGCGGTCGCGCGGCCCGGCACGCTCCCCTTCGAGATCGTGCGAGAGGCGGTCGACGAGATCGTCACCGTCTCCGACGACGACATCGCTCGGGCGATGATCGTGCTGCTCGAGCGGGCGAAGCTGGTCGTCGAGCCCTCGGGAGCCGTGACCACCGCCGCGATCATGACCGGCCTCGTCGCATCCGACGGGCCGACCGTCGCGGTGCTCTCGGGCGGCAACATCGACCCGCTGTTCATGGAGCGCGTGATCGCGCGCGGCCTCGCCGCGTCGGAGCGCTACCTCAAGGTGCGGGTGGCGCTGCCGGACCGCCCGGGCCAGCTCGCGATCATCGCGCAGATCGTCTCGGACGAGCAGGCGAACGTCGTCGAGGTGCTGCACACGCAGCACGACGCGTGGACGTCGATCACCGACGTCTCGATCGACATCTCCGTCACGACGCGAGGGCCGGAGCACGCGCAGCGCGTGCTCGAGGCGCTGCGGCGGGCCGGCTACGAGCCACAGGTGCTCTAGCCCCGCGCACGACGGAGGGCCCCGCGATCCCGCGGGGCCCTCCGTCGTCGCGGTTCAGCCGCGGTAGGTCTGGACGTCCGTGATCTCGACGTCGATCGTGACGCCGGTCGGGGTCTTGTAGGTCGTGGTGGCGCCGATCTTCAGGCCCATGATCGCGGCTCCGAGCGGGCTCGCCTCGCTGTAGACGTCGAGGTCGTCGCCGGCCTCCTGGATCTCGCGGTTGCCCACCAGGAACGTCGTCTCGTCGCCGGCGATGGTCGCCGTGACGACGGTGCCGGGCTCGACCACGCCCGATGCCTGCGGGGCGCCGCCGACCTTCGCGGTGCGCAGCAGCTGCACGAGCTGGCTGATCCTGGCCTCGATCTGGGCCTGGTCGTCCTTGGCGGCGTGGTAGCCGCCGTTCTCCTTGAGGTCGCCCTCGTCCCGGGCCTCTTCGATGCGCTTCGCGATCTCGGCGCGCACCGGCCCCTGCAGGTGCTCCAGCTCGCCCTGCAGGCGGTCGTGCGCCTCCTGGGTCAGCCAGGTCTCCGTGGTGCCGTTCATGTCGTCTCCCGATATGCAAGAACCGGCCCCGCGTGGGCCGGCTCAGTCAGCATCGTATGTCACCCAGCACTCGGAGACCAAGCCGTTGCTCGCCGGCTCGCTCGTGCGCACCGCCACCCGGTGGCTGGTGGTGTGCGCGTCGGCCGGCGGCAGGTCGAGCTCGATCCAGCCGACGATGCCATAGGCGGTGTTGAGCGCCTCGACGGCGCAGGTGACGGGGGTGCCGGCGTCGACGGACACCTCGAACGTCACGACCGTCGTGGTCTCGTCCTCGACGACGTAGCCGATGGTGCGCGACTGCAGCTGCGTCGAGGCGGGGTCGGTGCCCACCCACCACACCCCTGCGACCGCCGCCAGCAGGATGCCGATCCCGACGATCCAGCCGAGCCTCCGCTCGCGCCGTGTCCGTGCGCGGGTGCGTCCGTAGCGAGCGTCGAGGTCGGTCATCGGGGCCTGTCGTGGGAGGATGGGAGCCTGCCCAGTCTAGTCGTCGCGCCGTCCGGTGCGGCCTGCGCGGGCGGGGAAGGAGAGGCCGTGCGACGCCTGCTCGCCGTGCATGCGCACCCCGACGACGAGTCGAGCAAGGGCGCCGGGACGTTGGCCCGCTACGCGGCCGAGGGCGCCCAGGTGACGGTGGTCTCCTGCACCGGCGGCGAGAGCGGCAGCGTGCTGAACGAGCGGTTCGAGCCGAAGCACCGGGCCCTCCGCGACATGACCGGGCTCCGCCGCGTCGAGATGGAACAGGCGCGGGCGGCGCTCGGCGTCGACCACGTGTGGCTCGGCTATGTCGACTCCGGCCTGCCCGACGAGGGCGAGCCGCTCCGCGACCTGTCGTTCGCCACCCTGCCGCTCGAGATCTCCGGCCGCCCGCTCGTGCGGCTCATCCGCCGGCTGCGCCCGCAGGTCGTGGTGACCTACGACGAGACCGGCGGCTACCCGCACCCCGACCACATCCGCTGCCACGAGGTGACGATGTGGGCCGTCGAGCACGCGGCGGCAGGGTTGCCCGAGCTCGGCGAGCCGTGGGAGGTGCAGAAGGTGTACTTCGACCGGAGCATGAGCGGTGCCCGGCTGCGCGCCCTGCTCGCGGCGGTCGAGGCCGCGACGCCGGACGACGATCGGCTCCCGTTCATGCGCGAGTGGGCCGAGCGGCTCGGCGAGCGCGGCGAGACCATGACCACGCGCGTCGATGTCGGGCCGCACCTCGCCGCGCGCGACAGCGCCCTCCGCGCGCACGCGAGCCAGGTCGAGCCGGACTCGCGCTTCTTCTTCTGGCCCCACGAGCTGCTGCTCGGCACCTGGCCGACCGACGACTACGAGCTGGCGCGGTCGCGCGCGACGCACGCCCTGCCGGAGGACGACCTGTTCGCGGGCGTCGAGGAGGACTGATGGAGATCCGGATCGCGCAGCCGCTGCCCTTCGACGCCAACCAGGTGACGCCGGGCGTGATCGGGTTCGCGGCGACCGTGCTGGTCGCGGTCGCGGTGATGCTGCTCATGTGGGACTTCAACCGCCGCGTACGGCGCATCAACGACCGCGCGCACATCAAGGAGCGCATCGAGGCGGAGCTCGCGGAGCGCGAAGCGGAGCACGGCCGGGTCGCCGACGCCGCAGGCGGGACCGCGGCGGCCGAGGCGTCGCCCCAGCAGCCGGACGCACCGGACGCAGCCGCCGACGACACCCCCCAGCGCAGCGCGTAGGCCCAGGAGCCGGCGGCGCGCGGGAGCTCGGCACCCTCGCCCGCAGGGCAGCGCCCTGAGAGCACCGCCCTCAGAGCACCGCGAGCGCCGTCGCGCGCCAGTGGTCGTCGAGACCCTCGAGCCGGATCGCCACCGCGCGCGAACGGCCTGCAGCCCGCACCACGACCGCGCCCTCGACCACGCCGTCGGCGGCGTGGCATGCGCGCACGCTGCGGATCGCGAACTCCGGCACCGACCGGTCGCGCAGCCTCGCACGAGCGCGCCGCGCCGTCAGCGCGCGCTGCACCAGCTGGTCATAGGTGGGTTCGGTCACCCAGCGCGCGATCTGCTGGACATCGCGCACGCCCAGCAGGATCTCGATCACGCTCGTGGCCAGGTTCTCGAGCAGCGAGACCGGGTCGGGCAGCCCCTCGGAGGAGCATGGCTGGAAGTCGAAGAACTCCTCGGCGTCCACCGAGGTCATTCGCTGTCGCGTCACTGCGCCGCCCCCTCGCAACCGGCCCTGCATGCGGACGTGCATGCGGCCCTGCATCCGGGCCGTGCATCCGGCCTGGGCCCGGCCGACGTCCCGCTGTGGCGACGCCGTGTGCGGGAGAAGATAGACCCATCCCCGAAGGTGAGGGGATGGGCATGTCGCGCCTGTGGAGAACCCGGCACGGCCGCGCGGAGCCCGTCGGTAGATTCGCCGACGTGCGGTTCGACGACCTGTTCGACGACCTCGAGAGCCAGCTCGAGGCCGAGCTCGGAGCGGAGCGCCGCGACCTCGAGGCGGAGGAGGAGCGCTTCCGCGTCGGCAGGCTCGAGCTGCGCGACCGCATCGCCGCAGCCCCGAAGCAGCTCGACCTGACGCTGCGCGGCGGCGACCGGCTGCGGTTGCGGCGCATGGCGCTCGGGCGCGACTGGCTGAACGGCATCGTGCTCGAGGGCGCGCCCGTCGAGACCGGGGCGCTCGTGCCGCTCCACGCGATCTCGAGCGTCGCCGTCGACGCGGACGCGGTCGCCGCGTCGCTGCGGGGCGCGCCCGCCGGCGACCTGCAGGCCCGGCTCAGCTTCGCGTTCGCGCTGCGCGACCTCGCGCGCCGCCGGGCGTCGGTGATCCTCGAGGGGCCGAGACCGGCCGCGGGCACCATCGACCGGGTCGGCCGCGACCACCTGGACCTGGCGGAGCACGAGCCCGGGCAGCCGCCGCGGCTCGGCACCGTGCGGTCCTGGCGGATCGTGCCCTTCGCCGCGTTCGATTGGGTGCGGCTGCCCTGAGCGCCGCGGCGCGGTCAGCGACCTCCGAAGAGGTTGGCGATGCTCGCCGCCTGCGCCTGCCGCCACAGCCCGCGACGCCGCTCGAGCTCGAGCGCACGCTCCACCCACGCCTGCACCTCGTCGTCGGCGACCCGCCACGCGCCGCGCACGCGCAGCCCCTGGAGCTCACCCGACTCGAGCAGCTCGACCACCGCGCCCGGCGTGACGCCGAGCAGGTCGGCGACGTCGGCGACGGCGAGGAATCGACGTGCTTCGTGCTGCATGGCCCCATTCTGAGCCAGTCCCGCTTCGCGGGAGCGGAGGCTGTGGAGAACTGCAGCGACGTGCGCCGTCGACCTGCGAGCGTGGTCGCTCGACGAGGGAGGGCCGCATGGCAGCGCGTCGCACCTGGATGGATCCGAGGCTCGCGATCGGCATCGTGCTGGTGCTCGCGTCGCTCACCGGGGTGTGGCTCGTGGTGCAGCAGTCGACGCGCACCGAGGCGGTGTGGTCGGCGACGCGTACGCTGCTCCCGGGCGAGACGATCGCCGAGGGCGATGTGGAGCAGACGCCGGTGCGCATGCCGCAGACGCGGGAGCGCTACCTGGAGGGGTCGACCGACCCGGTCGGCCTCGTCGTCGCGGCCGCCGTGGGCGAGGGCGAGGCGGTGCCGCGGCGAGCCGTCGGACAGGCGGCGAGCGCGGACCGCGCGGCCGTGGTGATCGACGTCGACGGGGCACTGCCGCGCGCCGTCCGCGCGGGCACGCTCGTCGACGTCTGGACCGCGGCGCCGACGCAGGAGGGGTTCGCGCCACCGGAGGTGCTCGTCGACGACGCGATCGTCGTGGGCGTGCTCGAGGACGAGGGGCTGCTGGCGTCGGCGGAGGCGCAGCTCGAGCTGCTCGTGCCGCTCGACCAGACCGCGCCGCTCCTCGAGGCGATGTCGAACGAGCACGCGCTCAGCGTCGTGCCGCTCGCGCAGCCGGTGGGGCAGGCGCCGTGATCGGCATCGCGGTCTCGGCCGCGCTCGAGCGGGAGGACGCGATCGTCCGCGAGGCCGCGCGGCACGGTCACCGCGTCGTCATGCGCGCGGCGACGGCCGACGACCTCGTCGAGCGACTGGCCGCCCGCGGTCCCGACGCGGAGCCGCGCATCGACCTCGTCCTCGTCGTGGCGGACGCGCTGCACGCGAGCAGGCGGCTCGTCGACGCCTGCGACGAGCGCGGACTGCGGCTCGTCGCGCTCGCCGACGATGCCGCGGAGCGCGCCCGCGCTGAGACGCTCGGGCTCGAGACGGTGGCGTGGGCCGACGGCTTCCGAGCGGTGGAGGCGGCGGTGACTCCGGGGACGGGCGCGGCGTCACCGCCGGAGCGCCCCCGGGGCCGGGTCGTCGTCGTCTGGGGGCCGGCCGGTGCGCCTGGTCGCACGACCGCGGCCATCGCCCTCGCAGCGGAGCTCGCCGCGCTGGGCAGGCGCGTCGCGCTCGTCGACGCCGACACCACGAGCGCGGCCATCGCCCCGGCGCTCGCGCTGCTCGACGAGTCGCCCGGGTTCGCGGCGGCGGCCCGGCTGGCACGCGCCGGCAGCCTCACGGTCGACGAGCTCGACCGCATCGCCCAGCTCGTGCAGACTTCCGGTGGCGTCGTGCGGGTGCTGACCGGTATCGGGCGCCCCAGCCGGTGGCCGGAGCTCGGCGCCGACCGGGTCGCAGCGGTGCTCGCGCGGTGCCGGGACTGGACCGACATCACGGTGGTCGACGTGGCCGCGAGCCTCGAGCGCGACGAGGAGATCTCGAGCGATCTCTTCGCCCCGCGTCGCCACGCGGCGACGATCACGGCGCTCGAGGGCGCCGACGAGGTCGTCGTGGTGGCGGGCGGCGACCCGGTCGGGGTCGCGCGGCTCGTGCGAGCGCTGCCGGAGCTGCGCGAGCTCGCGCCGCAGGCCCGGCTGCGCGTCGTGGTGAACAAGGTGCGGGCCGGCGCGATGGGCGTGGCGCCCGAGCGCGCGGTGCGCGAGACGCTGCGGCGGCTCGGGCAGATCACGCCGGAGGCGTGCTGGCCCTTCGACGGGCGCGCAGCCGACGCCGCGCTGCTCGAGGGGAGGGTGCTCCTCGACGTCGCCGGCCGATCGCGCCTGCGGCGACGCGTGCAGGAGCTCGCCGTCGCGCTGCTGCCCGACGAGCCGCCGCGCCGCGCCGCGCTGCGTGCCGCGGAGCGTCCTCGGCGCAGCTGGCGCGCGGCCCTCCGCTGACCGCCGCTCGTCGAGGGTCGCTGCCCCGCATCTGCCGCGAAGGCGCCCGCGCTAGGCTGACCCGGTGACGAGCCTGACGTCGATCGCCCAGCGCTACGGACGAGTGAGCGAGCAGGACATGCAGTGGCTGCACCGCCTCGTGGCCGACTTCCAGCTGCTGGCCGACCTCGCGATCGGCGACATCGTGCTCTGGCTGCCGACCGGCGACGACGACGGCTACATCGCCGTCCAGCACGCGCGGCCCGCGGGCGCCGCGACCCTCTTCTACCGCGACATCGTGGGCCAGCCGGTGCGCAACTCGTGGCGCGAGCAGGTCGGCCGCGCCTACGAGGAGGGCGTCTCGCTCGACGCGGACTCGCCCGAGTGGGGCGTCGAGACCGATGCGAAGGTCAAGGCGTTCCCGGTGCGCCGTCGTGAGGCCGAGCCGTCCACGGTGCTCGTCGAGCGTCCGATCGCCGTCATCACCCGGCACGCGAACCATGCCGACACCCGCAGCGCGGGCAGGCAGGAGCGCACCTTCCGCGAGTGCGCGGGGGAGCTGTTCCGGATGATCGCCGACGGCGACTTCCCGGACCAGGCGGCGCCGAGTGGTCCCCGACGCGGCGCGGCCCGCGCATCCGATGGCCTCATCCGGCTCGACCAGGCGGGCATGGTGACGTTCGCGAGCCCGAACGCCCTCTCCGCCTTCACCCGCCTCGGCTTCCGGGGCGAGCTCGAGGGCGAGTCGCTCGCAGAGATCACGACCGAGCTCATCGACGAGTCGCACGAGGTCGATGAGGCGCTGCCGCTCGTCGTCACGGGGCGTGCCCCGTGGCGCACCGACATCGAGACGCGCTCGGTGACGCTGTCGCTGCGGGCGGTGCCGCTGCGCACCCGCGAGACGAGGCTCGGCGCGATCGTGCTCGTGCGCGACGTCACCGACATGCGCGTGCAGGAGCAGACGCTCATCACGAAGGACGCGACGATCCGCGAGATCCACCACCGCGTCAAGAACAACCTGCAGACGGTCGCGGCGCTGCTGCGCATCCAGTCGCGGCGCACGAAGAGCGTCGAGGCGCGCACCGCGCTGCAGGACGCGGAGCGCCGCGTCTCGTCCATCGCGGTCGTGCACGACACGCTCTCGGAGGGGCTCAGCCAGTCGGTCGACTTCGATGCGGTGTTCGACCGGTCGATGAAGCTCACCTCCGAGCTCGCGTCCATCCACGGCGCGCAGGTGCGCACGGAGCGCAACGGATCGTTCGGCGTGCTGCCGAGCGGCTATGCGACGCCGCTCGCGCTCGCGCTCACCGAGCTCGTCACGAACGCCGTCGAGCACGGGCTGGTCGGCCGGCAGGACGGGCTCGTGCGCATCACGGCCGACCGCGACGACGGCTGGCTCACGGTGCAGGTGTGCGACAACGGCGCCGGCCTGCCGCCCGGCCGGGTCGGATCGGGGCTCGGCACCCAGATCGTGAAGACGCTCGTCACCGGTGAGCTCTCGGGGACCATCGACTGGGGAGCGCGGGCCGAGGAGGGCACCGAGGTGACGGTGAAGGTGCCGATCTCGTACATCCGCGAGGACGACGAGCCCTAGGGGCGACCCGCCCGAGACCGGGACGAGGCCGCCCTCGGCTGCCTCGCGGGCACGAAGAAGCGGGGCCGCCTTCCGGCGACCCCGCTCGATTCCATGCTGCTGCTCAGCCCGCGCGGCGGGCGCGCGCGGCGCGACGCTTGAGCGCGCGGCGCTCGTCCTCCGAGAGGCCGCCCCACACGCCCGAGTCCTGGCTCGTCTCGAGCGCGTACTGCAGGCACATCTCGGTCACCGGGCACGTCGCGCAGACGGCCTTCGCCTTCTCGATCTGCTCGAGCGCCGGTCCGGTGTTGCCGACCGGGAAGAACAGCTCGGGGTCCACCGTGAGGCAGGCAGCGTCATCACGCCAGTCCATACATGTGCTCCTTGTACATTGGAGGGGGGAGGTCGCGCATCGCGAAGCAGTCGCGGCGCAGAAGTCTTCGGGCGTTGCAGCATTGCGGCCCGACGTCCTATGCTTCCACAGCGCCCCCGGAGAGGCAAGAGGTTCTTCCGTGAGCGAACTCTCGAACGGGCGTCCGCGGGCGGCCTCCTGGGTCGGCGCGATCCTGCTCGTCGAGGCGCTCGGCATGCTCGCCGTCGCCGTCTGGCTGGCGGTCGCAGCGCTCGGCGATCCGCTCGAGCACATCGCCGGCGGGCTCTTCCTCGCCGTGCTCGCCGCGGGCGCGGCGGCGTTCCTGATGGCGGCCGGCCGGGCGATGCTGGACGGCCGCGCGTGGTCGCGCAGCGCCACGGTCGTCTGGCAGGTGCTCCAGCTCGGCGTCGCGCTCGGCACCTTCGACGGCGGCGAGGGGCCGGTGCCGCTGGCGCTCGTGCTCGCGGCGATCGCGAGCGCCGCG